>NZ_JBVIIT010000001.1:0-103264 GCF_055569615.1 Streptomyces sp. NPDC031379
GTAAGGCTCCCAGTAGACGACTGGGTTGATAGGCCGGATCTGGAAGCCAGGTAACTGGTGGAGGTGACCGGTACTAATAGGCCGAGGGCTTGTCCTCAGTTGCTCGCGTCCACTGTGTTGGTTCTGAAACCACGAACAGCCCCGTTGTATAGCGGTGTGGCGTTCACAGTTTCATAGTGTTTCGGTGGTCATAGCGTGAGGGAAACGCCCGGTTACATTCCGAACCCGGAAGCTAAGCCTCACAGCGCCGATGGTACTGCAGGGGGGACCCTGTGGGAGAGTAGGACGCCGCCGAACAAATTTTGGGAAAACCCCCGCATCGAAAGATGCGGGGGTTTTCTGCGTTCAGGGTCAGAAAGAGATGTCGGCTGTCTCCAGGGTCCCGCCCTGGCGGCCGGGCGCGTTGTGCCATCGCCAGTAGAGATTCGTGTGGGCGATCACCTGCTCCGGGGCCGGCGCGCCGTACGAGGTCAGGTCCTCCGTGGTGTGGGCGTCGGCGACCAGCGTCGCGTCGTAGCCGCGCACGATCGCGCCGTGCAGCGTCGAGCGGACACACACATCGGTCTGGGCGCCGGCGACGACCAGCCGGCCCACCTTCCGCTCGGCCAGCACGGCCTCCAGGACGGTGTCCTCGAAGGAGTCGGCGTAGTTCTTGTGGACGACCGGGTCGGCGTCGCGGCGCTTCAGCTCCGGGACGTACTCCCACTTGTCGCTGCCGTACGCCAGCTCCTCGTCGGAATGCTGGACCCAGACGACCGGCACGTCCGCGGTGCGGGCCTTGTCGACCAGGGTGCTGATGTTCGCGATGACACGGTCGCGGTCGTGGGCGCTCGCCACCACCCCGTTCTGGACGTCGATGACGAGCAATGCGGTGTTCGGCCGATCGGGAAGCGTGGTCATGCGCCCACAGTAGGACCCGCCACCGACAACCGGCCCCGAATATCGGGCGACTCGAATATCGGGCGACTCGAATATCGCGTGAGTGGCCCGGCGCGCGCGGCTACCGTGGCTCCATGAGTACCTCGACCAGCGGTGACTACGTCGTCCGCGCGATACGACCCGACGAGTGGACCTCGGTGAAGCAGCTGCGGCTCGACGCGTTGCGTGATCCGGCGGCACCGATCGCCTTCCTGGAGACGTACGAGGAGGCGGCGGCCAGGCCGGACGCGTTCTGGCAGGAACGGGCGACGGGATCCGGCGAGGGGTCCGGTTCCGCACGGCAGTTCGTCGCCGAGGCGCCGGACGGCACCTGGGCCGGCACCGTCACCCTGCTCACCGAGGAGGCCGGGACGACGGACTGGGCCGGGTATCCCGTCGAGCGGCGGCAGGGGCATGTCGTCGGCGTGTTCGTACGGCCCGAGCACCGCGGGAACGGGCTGATCAAGGCGCTGTTCGACGCCGGTGTGGAGTGGGCCTGGGCGCAGGGCGCCGAGCGGGTGCGGCTGTTCGTCCACGCGGACAACGCGCGGGCGCAGGGCGCCTACCGCAAGGTGGGGTTCGGCCCGAGCGGGGTCGTCGTGTCCTTCTCGAAGGACGCGGCGGAGAACGAGCTGGAATTCGTTCTCGAGCGTCGGTCCTAGACCGGGAGTTCCCGGTGCGGCCAGCGGGAGCGGGCCTGTTCGCGGGAGCGGAGCAGGGCGAGGGTCGGCAGGCCCTGGCCGGCTCCCGCGGCGAGCAGATCGGGCAGCGCCGGGAAGGGGGCGACGGCCGCGATGTCGTCCAGGACGAGGGTGAGTGGTGGGTCGAGCCGACCGGAGGATGACCGTTCGGCCATGCGCCGGCCGTGCTCGACCACGCTGGAGACGAGGGCCGTCAGGAGCGGCATCGCGCCGGGGTTGCTCCGGGGGTCCTCGATGGATTCACCGACCACATAAAGCGTGCCCCCTTCGTGGACGAAGGAATCCAAGGCGAGCGCATCAGTTCGGTTTGGGGTGCAGGCCTCACGGATGTTGACCGTGGAGAGAGCGGACAGGGCTCTGCTCGTCACCTCGTGTGCCATGTCCCGGCGTTCGGGGTGCGCGGTGAGGGCGGCCTCGAGTTCGCCCGCGGCGCCGGGAGCGGCCTTGGGGTGGGTCCGGAGGATTCGTACGGCGTCCTGGACCTGGGTGCCCTGCGACCAGCGGTGGACGTGCCGGACGGTGCGGGTGTCCAGGGCGGCGGCGTGGAGGTAGCTCCGCAGGAGGGTTATCGCGGTGTCGGCCACCGCCTGGTCGATCTTCGCCGTGGGCTGGACGGGGCCGAGGAGGGCGGTGGCCCTCGCCACGGCCGTCTGTTTGTCCGCGCAGCCCGCGAGGGGTGACCAGTGGAGGCGGGCCGGGGTGTCGCACAGGTGGGCGGGGTCGTAGAGGAGGGTGGGGCCCAGCTTGGCCTTGGCGTCCTTGGTGTCCGCCCACAGGGCCGGGTTCGACGTGACGACGAGGGTGGGGCCCGGCGCGTCCTGGATGGCTCGGATCGCGGTGGAGTGGCGGGCCGCGGGTGGCGCGTAGTGCACCGCGCCTGTGGCGCGCTCTGCCTCCCACTCTCCCGCCCGCCCACCGCCCGCCGCGAGGGTGACCGAGGGGACCGGCGCGGCCGCCTCCTGGAAGGGCACCTTCGGCGCCGGCAGCTCCGACAGCTCCGGCAGCTCCGGCAGCTCCGACAGCTCCGGCAGTTCTGACTGCTCCGACGGTTCCGGGCGGGGCACGGGCACCTCGTGTCGCTGGACCGGAGCCTGGGGCGCCGAGGGAGCCGGCGCTGGTGGCTCCGCCCCCCTGTCCTGTGCCGTCGCCGCCTGAGTGCGCCGCCCGGCCTTCCCCGCTCGCCACCGGGCCACCGCCCCCATCACGAACACGGTGAGGACGAGCAGGATCATCAGCTGGCCGATGACCAGGCCCCAGAACAGGCCCCAGCCGGACAGCTGGGACGGGGGCGTGTGCGGCCACGCACCGGCGATGTCGTGCGGTCGGCCGATGAGGTGACGCATGGCCAGGGCGGTGCGGGTGAACGTGACGCCGTCGGGCCAGGCGCCCTGGGCGAAGAGGGCCGAAAGGCCCGTGGCCGTCCACACCAGCAGGGTCATGCCGAGCAGGAACGCGAGTATGCCGATCAGGAGGCCGTCGGGGATGCCGCCCTGGCCCTCCCGGCGGCCCTCCCGGCGGTCGTCGCGGCGCTCGTCCGGTCTCACCCTGTACTCCCTCTACGCCACCGTCGATTCGGAGTCGCCCAGGTGCTGCTCCACGAAGGCCGCCGCCCGCTGCTCGGCCTCCAGTTCGGCGGCGCGCAGGGCGTCGTCGGCCGTGAGATCGGCGGAGGACTCGGTCATCGCGCG
This sequence comes from Streptomyces sp. NPDC031379, assembly GCF_055569615.1. Classification (NCBI taxonomy): domain Bacteria; kingdom Bacillati; phylum Actinomycetota; class Actinomycetes; order Kitasatosporales; family Streptomycetaceae; genus Streptomyces; species Streptomyces sp. NPDC031379. Next base: position 3,308 of record NZ_JBVIIT010000001.1, read on the forward strand.
GTCGGTGAAGACCAGCGGCCGTTCGGTCTCCGTGATGAGGTGCTTGACCACCTGGACGTTGCCGTTGACGTCCCAGACGGCGATGCCGGGCGTCAAGGTCGGGATGATCTCCACGGCCCACCGGGGCAGGCCCAGGACCCGGCCCGTGGCCCGCGCCTCGTCCGCCTTCTGGGCGTAGATCGTCCTGGTCGACGCCATCTTCAGGATGGCCGCAGCCTCCTTCGCCGCGGCTCCGTCGACCACATCGGACAGGTGGTGGACGACCGCTACGAAGGACAGGCCGAGCCGGCGGCCGAACTTCAGCAGGCGCTGGAACAGCTGGGCCACGAAAGGGCTGTTGATGATGTGCCAGGCCTCTTCGACCAGGAAGATGCGCTTCTTGCGGTCGGGGCGGATCCAGGTGTGCTCCAGCCACACGCCGACGATCGCCATGAGGATGGGCATGGCGATGGAGTTGCGGTCGATGTGGGAGAGGTCGAAGACGATCAGCGGGGCGTCCAGGTCGATGCCGACCGTGGTCGGGCCGTCGAACATGCCCCGCAGGTCACCGTCGACCAGCCGGTCCAGCACCAGGGCGACGTCGAGACCCCAGGCCCGTACGTCGTCTATGGCCACGTTCATCGCCTCGGCCGACTCCGGTTCGGGGTGCCGCAGCTGCTCGACGATGTCGGTCAGGACGGGCTGGCGGTCGACGATGGTCTCGTTGACGTAGGAGTGGGCGACCTTGAGGGCGAAGCCGGAGCGTTCGTCCAGGCCGTGGCCCATCGCGACCTCGATGATCGTCCGCAGCAGCGCCAGCTGACCCGTGGTCGTGATGGCCGGGTCCAGCGGATTCAGCCGGATCCCGTGGTCCAGGGCGGCCGTGGGGTCGAGCCGGATGGGAGTTATCCCCAGCTCCTCGGCGATCAGGTTCCACTCGCCGACTCCGTCCTCGCCCTGCGCGTCCAGGACGACGACCTGGCGGTCCTTGAACCGCAGCTGGCGCAGGACATACGTCTTCTCCAGCGCCGACTTGCCGTTGCCCGACTCGCCGAGGACCAGCCAGTGGGGGGCCGGGAGCTGCTGGCCGTAGAGCTGGAAGGGGTCGTAGATGTAGCCCTTTCCGGAGTACACCTCCCGGCCGATGATGACGCCGGAGTCGCCGAGGCCGGGCGCGGCGGTGGGCAGGTAGACGGCCTGGGCCTGGCCCGTGGAGGTGCGCACCGGCAGCCGGGTCGTCTCCACCTTCCCGAAGAGGAAGGAGGTGAAGGCGTCGGTGAGGACGGACAGCGGATCCCGCATCGGTGAATCAGCCCCTACCTTCGGATGCCGGTGGCGAAGGGAAGTGTGTTCACGAAGGCGCGGTGGTGCTCTCGGTCGCACCACTCCAGCTTGAGGTACGACTTGCCGGCGGAGGCCCTTATGGTGCGCTTGTCGCGGGCGAGGGCCTCCGGGGAACGGGCGGAGACGGTGATGTAGCCGACGAGGTTGACGCCTGCCGCGCCGCTGGCGAGGTCCTCGCCTCTCTGGTCGAGGCGGTTGTGCGCGGCGATGTCCCGCGGGTCGACGGTGCGGTTCATCTTGGCGGCGCGGGAGGCCTCGGCCTCGTCGTTGGTCTTCTCGGTCAGCATGCGTTCGATGGCTACCTCGGTGGGTTCGAGATCCATCGTCACGGCGACCGTTCGGATGACGTCCGGGGTGTGGACGAGCAGCGGGGCGAGGAAGTTGACGCCGACGGGGGTCATCGGCCACTCCTTCACCCATGCCGTCGCGTGGCACCAGGGGGCGCGGGTGTTGGACTCCCGGGTCTTGGCCTGGAGGTAGGTGGGCTCCATGGCGTCCAGCTCGGCCGGCCAGGCGTTGCGCTTGGTCATCGCCTGGATGTGGTCGATGGGGTGGTCCGGGTCGTACATGGAGTGGATCAGCGAGGCCAGCCGCCCCTGTCCGAGCGGCTGCCGTACGCGGATGTCGGCCTCCTGCAGCCGCGAGCAGATGTCGGTCAGCTCGCGGGCCATGACGACGGCGAGCCCGGCGTCCCGGTCGACCTTGCCGCCGTGCGCGCGGACGGCGCGTGCCATGGCGTGGGCCTCGGCGGCCAGTTCGCGGTTGTAGTGCATGCAGGCGACGAGGTAGGCGCGGTGCTGCTCGCTGCTGGTGGACACCATGGACTGCAGCTGCTCGTACGACTGTCGCAGCCAGTCGGGGGAGCGGTCGTCGCCGCGCAGGACGACGTCCTTGGCGTGCGCGTCCGGGTCGGCGGGCAGCGTGCGGGCGAGCATCTGCAGCCGGGTGACGAAGCCGTCCCCGTTGGCGACGTGCTTGAGCAGCGTGCCGAAGCGGTCGACGAGGGCCTCCTGGTCCTCGGAGTCGCGCAGGCCGACGCCGGGGCCCTCGATCTCGATGGCGGCCGTGACCGTCTTGCGGTCGGCGTGCAGCAGTACGGCGATCTCGTCGGGCCCGAAGGGAGCGGCGAGCCAGCTGATGCGCCCGATGCCCGGGGGCGGTCCGATCTCCACCTCCCGTCCGTCGAGCCCCGTCCCGGCCTCCATGACGTTCGAGCGGTAGCCGGCTCCGCGCTTGACGGTGCGCTTGTAACTGCGGTTGATCTCGAACCACCGGTAGAAGGTGCGGCGCTTGTACGGCACGTAGACCGCGGCGAGCGCGAGCAGCGGGAAGCCCATCAGGAGCACGATGCGCAGGGACAGGACCGGGACGAGAAGGCCGCACATCATGCCGAGGAACGCGCCGGCGATGATCAGCACGATCTCGCCGGACTCGCGGTTCCGGCCGACGATCGCGTTCGGCCGGGCGCGGCCGATGAGATACGTACGGCGGGGCGTGACCGGATGGGACAGGTGGGACTCGGTCGTCAACGCCCTTCACCTCCCGTGCGGTTGTTGCGTGTGTTGCTGGCGTGCGGGGTGTTGACCGGGCTGGACGCGCGGGGCGCGGGCGTGGCGGAGGGGACGGCTCCGCTGCCCCCGGTGGGGGTACGGCTGCTGTGGGCGGCGACACCGCCGGTGGCGGGGTTGGCCGGGCGGGGGGTGCTGTTCTGGCCGCCGCCCGAGTTGTTGTCGGCGCGGGTGCTGTGGGTCTTGATGCCCTGGGCGACGAGGGTGGCGGGGGAGCTGATGACGGCGGCGGCCTTGCCTTCGGCGCCCTGCATGATGCGGTTGCTGCGGGAGCCGGCGAGTTCGTCGCCGAAGCCGGGGACGAAGCGGTAGATCATCGCGCTGGCGAAGATGGCGAGCAGGATGATGGCGAGGCCGGAGACGACGGCGGAGAAGGCGTCGGGGCCGCTGTCGCCGGACAGGGCGCCGGCGAGGCCGAGGACGATGACGATGACGGGTTTCACGAGGATGACCGCGATCATGATCCCGGCCCAGCGCCGTACGTGTCCCCACAGGTTCTTGTCGACCAGTCCTGCGTAGACGACGGTGCCGAGGAGGGCGCCGACGTAGAGCAGGGCGGCGCGGATGACCAGCTCCAGCCAGAGGATGCCGGCGGCGAGGATGCTGACCAGGGAGACGACGATCAGCATGATCGGGCCGCCGCCGATGTCGGTTCCCTTGCCGAGGGCGCCGGAGAAGGTGCCGAAGAAGGTGTCGGTCTGGTCGCCGGTGGCTTTCGCGAGGACGTCCGTGACGCCGTCTGTCGCCGATACGACGGTGTAGAGGATCAGGGGGGTGAAGGCGGAGGCCAGCACGGTGAGCCACAGGAAGCCGACGGCTTCGGAGATGGCGGTGGTGAGGGGTACGCCGCGCACGGCTCGCTTGGCGACGGCCAGCAGCCACAGCAGGAGGGTCAGGATCGTCGAGGCGGCGAACACGACGGCGTACTGCTGCAGGAACTTGGCGTTGGTGAAGTCGACGTCGGCGGTCTCCTTCACGGCCTTGCTGAGCTTGTCCACCGTCCACGCAGCGGCCTCGGCACAGCCCTTGGCCAGGGAGGACAGCGGGTCGAGGGTGGAGGCGTCCGGCGTGGTGGCACCGCCGGATCCGCTGGAGCTGTTGCCGCGCTCGCAGTACTTCTTGGCCTCGCCCGAGATGACGTCGCAGTTGTACTTCTTCGACGGTGAAGGGGAGGGGCTACCCGAGGGCGTGGGCGTGGGCGCGGCGAAGGCGCGCGTGGCCAGCAGCACGGCTGTGGTCTGTACGGCTGTTACGACTCCGGCGAGCTTGAGCGCATGGTGCGAGCTACCGGGCATACGTGAACCCTCCGTACTCTTCGATGGCCTTGCTGATCTCGGCGGAGGTGGCGGCCTTGTCGTCACCGGGTACCGGGGCCGGGCCCACCTTCTGCGTGTCGGAGGCGATCTTCCAGTCGCTGCCGGACCACTGCAGGTCGAACGTCCATGTCTTCCAGGACGAGGAGACAGGGTCGGTCGAGGTGTCGCCGGCCATGCCGATGAGTCCTACATACCAGACCGCGACCTTGGCACCGTTGGCCGCGTACTGCTGCACTGTCGTGCCGACAGGGACCACCCGGGAGACGAACGTGCTGCCGCTCGGTGGGTTGCCCGCCCTGTCGAGGCCCATCCTGGCGAGGAAGTCGGCAGAGTAGGCCTGGTCCATCGGGCCCTGGAGGCGGGCTGCCGCCTCGGATGTGTAGAGCAGGTTCAGGAGAGTGTGACGGCTGTCCGTCTTGAACATGCCCGTCGAACCCAGTGCCACGGCGTAGTTCGAGGCAGCCGACTGTGCTCCCTGTGCCGTGTGGGCGAATCCCGTCGGCACGCCGGTCGACTTCGTCTCCACCGGGCGGGTGCCCGACGGTGCCGTTGACGATGTCTGCGGCTTCGAGGCCTTTGTCGCCGTGCCGTCGGACGAGGAGTCGTCCCCTCTGTTCGCGAAGGCGATGGCTGCGATGAGGAGGACTACTACGCCGACGACCGTGACCAGGCTGCGGGAGGAGGAGCGGCGGGGGCCCCGGCGGGGGGCGCCGCCGTAGGGGTCGCCCTCGGGCAGGCGGGTGCGGGTGTGGCCCGTGTCGCCGTAGTCGGTGTAGCCCTGCTCGTCTCCGGGACTCATGCCGCGTACGCCCCCTCCACCTCGTAGACATACGACGGTAGCCGTGCTGGTTCCCGCGCGGGCGCGGTGTGGTGACTCGACATCAGGGAAACGCAACCTCAGCCGGTGGGCACGACGGGTGGGTGGGGTGGAGGGGGACAGCCGGGTGTGCCCGGGAGGGCGGGGGCGGAAAGCGCGTCAGACCGCCATGCCGTACACGATGGTGAACAGTGTGCCTAGGGAGCCGATGATGAAGACGCCGGTGAGGCCGGCGATGATGAGGCCCTTGCCCTGTTCCGCGCTGAACGTGTCCCGGAGAGCCGTGGCGCCGATCCGCTGCTTGGCCGCTCCCCATACCGCGATGCCGAGGCAGAGGAGGATGGCCACGGCCATGACCACCTCGATCATCACCTTGGCCTCGTTGCCCAGGCTGCCGAAGGGGCCCCAGTCCGGAGCGATCCCGCCGATGATGGTGTTGATGTCTCCCTTGTCGGCCGCAAAGAGCATGTAAGTCACCGCCCCTGGTGGGTAGTTCCGCGAGCGCCCCTGCGGTGTGCAGAGGTCAGGCATCATTGTCGCCGACAACGCCGCCAACGTATGTCGACTTGACGTCATTGACTGGCGGGTTTCGTACGAATGGCGCGTACGGTCACTCTGTGTATCACGGCAGGTCACGCCGGGCAACGAGGTCAGACCGGAACCTGCCGTGTGGTTCTGTCGTTGACCCCCTTTACGACCTGGCACGGTTTCTGACGGCTGGTCGGGTGAGACGTCGAGACGATGTTCTCACGGGGCGGGCGGGCCGAGACGCCCTGCCGGGCGCCCCTTCCGGATGCGGTGCGGGGAGAGTTGAGGCGTGCCCGGGGGTGCTCAGCGGGGCTTGAGGCCGTGCAGCAGGTGGTGCACGTGCTCGTCCAGGCCGGTCATGACCTGCTCCGGGGCGACCGAGCCGTTGGCGGCGAAGGTGGCGAGCCCGTGCAGGCTCGCGGCGGCGACGAGGGTGATGCGCTCCGGGTCGCCCGCGACGATCTCGCCGGCCGCCTGGGCGTCCGCGACCAGCCGCATGAAGGAGCCGACGGACCGGTCGACGGCCTCGGCGAGCTGCGCCGAGGCGTCGGGGTCGTGCTTGCGCGTGAACATCAGCTCCAGGAGCGTGGCGTTCTCGACGGCGAACCCGACGTAGGCCTTCGCCAGCCCGGCCAGTCGCGGCTCCAGGGGCTGTCCGGGGTCGTCCGCGGACTCCAGGGTCCCCGCCAGCCGCTCGTACCCGGCCAGGGCCAGGGCGTCGAGCAGGGCCTGCTTGTCCTTGAAGTGCCGGCCGGGGGCGGCATGGCTCACGCCGATCTCGCGGGCCAGCTCGCGCAGGGAGAGCGCGCCGGCGCCTCGCTCGCGCAGGGTCCGCTCGGCGGCCGTCAGCAGGGCGGCGCGCAGGTCTCCGTGGTGGTAGCGGCGGTTCTCGGGCATGAGGACCATCGTACCGGGATGTAGTCAGCGTCAGCTTTGTAGTCGGCGTCACCATTGTTGTCATTGACAGCATTGTTGTCGGCGCCTACTTTGGAGGCATGGCTGACAAGACCGCCGCGCGCACCGCGCGCTCATGGAACGCGACCCGACTCCCCGACCTCTCCGGCCGTACGGCCGTCGTCACCGGTGCCAACAGCGGCATCGGATTCGTCGCCGCCGAGGCGCTGGCCCGTGCGGGCGCGCACGTGGTGTTCGCCGTGCGGGACCCCGAGCGCGGCCGGGCCGCCGCCGCGCGCGTGACCGGCAGTACGGAGGTGCGCCGGCTCGACCTCGCCGACCTGGCCTCCGTCCGCGCGTTCGCCGCCTCCTGGGACCGCCCGCTGGACCTGCTGATCAACAACGCGGGCGTGATGATGGTCCCGGAGCAGCGGACCGTGGACGGCTTCGAGATGCAGTTCGGCACCAACCACCTCGGTCACTTCGTCCTGACCAACCTGCTGCTGCCGTATGTCGGCGACCGGGTGGTGACCGTCTCCTCCGGTGCCCACCGGATGGGCGACCGAGTGATCCACTTCGAGAACCCGAACCTCACCGGCATCTACACCCCGCAGCGCGCCTACTCCCAGTCGAAGCTGGCGAACCTCCTGTTCACGCTCGAACTCCAGCGCCGCCTCACCGAGTCCGGCTCCCGCGTCCGCGCCCTCGCGGCCCACCCCGGCTGGGCGGCCACCAACCTCCAGAGCCACGCCGCGAACCCCGTGGCCCGCGTCGCCATGCAGATCGGCAACCGCGTGCTGGCCCAGGACGACAGGGCCGGTGCCCTGCCCACCCTCTACGCGGCCACCCAGGACCTCCCCGGTGCGTCGTACGTCGGCCCGGACGGCCTCGGCGAGATGCGCGGCGCTCCCACCCTGGTCGGCCGCAACGCGGCGGCGAGCGACCCGGAGTCGGCCCGGCGGCTGTGGACGCTGTCGGAGGAGCTGACGGGCGTGGAGTGGGGGCTCACGACGGCGGCGGCGTCCGCGTCCTGACCCGCACCGCCCCGCTCTCCCGCGGCTTTTCGCGGCTGGTGACGGGGTACCGGAGGTTCACAGGAAAATCTCAGTGAAGTCGCGGCGGGTTTCTCACCTTCGTGGGACAGAGTGGGGCCTGATGAAGTGCATCTCACGCATCTCACGCATTTCGCCCACCTCGCGACCCGCGTTGCTCGGCGCTGTGGTGCTGCTCGCTTTGACCTCGGCGTCCGTGGCCGCCGCCGACGACGGGCCGGGGCCCCTCGGGGTCACCGCCGACGCCGTCGCGACCCGGCACAACGTGCGGGTCGGCGCGCTGTTCGGCGCGGACCGGGCGGACCGGCTGGCCGGGGGCCACTTCTGCACCGCCTCGGTGGTGCACAGCCCGCGGGGCGATCTCATCGTCACCGCCGCGCACTGCGTCGCCGGCGTCGACGGCGACCTGGTGTTCGCGCCGGGCTACCGGGACGGGCGGGCGCCCTACGGGGTGTGGAAGCTGACGAAGCGCTATCTGCCCGACGGGTGGGCGAGGAGCCAGGACGAGGACAGCGACCTCGCCTTCGCCACCGTCGCCGCACCGGGTGGCAGACGCATCGAGGACGTGGTCGGGGCCAACCGGTTCGCGACCGGGGTGGCCACCGGCGCCACCGCCGTGACCGTCACCGGCTACCCCGACGCCCGCGAGGTGCCCATCAGCTGCACCAACAAGCCGTCCCGGCACAGCAGTACCCAGCAGCGCATCGACTGCCCGGACTTCACCGGCGGCACCAGCGGCAGCCCCTGGATCAACGGCGACGGCCAGGTCGTCGGCGTCCTCGGCGGTCACGAACAGGGCGGCGCCACCGCCGACATCTCCTACAGCGTCGTGCTGAGGAGCGAGGCGGCGAAGCTGTACGAGGACGCGACCGGCAGCTGAAGGGACGTCACGCCCGCCGTTCCACCTGTGAAATGACGCCACTTCGCGTCCAAATGGCCTTGAACGGCGCCCGCATGGGGGAAAGTTGAACCGTGCGGAAGGTATGGGTGATCGGTGGGGCGGCCGTCGGGCTCGGCATGGGCTTCGTCATGCTGCTCGTCGTCGGGGTGTACGTCGTCGCCGGCAACATCGTCAACGGGGCGACCTCGGGGAGCCGGGGGCTCGCCAAGGGAGCCGTGCCGGCCGCCTACAAGCAGCTCGTGCAGCAGTGGGGCAACCTGTGCCCGGCGCTCAGCCCGGCGCTGCTCGCCGCCCAGCTGTACCAGGAGAGCGGCTGGAACCCGACCGTCGTCAGCCCGGCCGACGCGCGCGGCATCGCGCAGTTCATCCCGAGCACCTGGGCGACGCACGGCATCGACGGCAACGGCGACGGCAAGCGCGACATCTGGGACCCGAATGACGCGATTCCATCGGCCGCCTCCTACGACTGCGAACTCGCCAAGTACGTGAAGGACGTGCCCGGGAACACCTCCGACAACATGCTCGCCGCCTACAACGCGGGCGCCTACCGCGTCATCAGGGCGGGCGGGGTCCCGGGCATCAGCGAGACGCAGAACTACGTCAAGCGGATCCGCAGCCTGGAGAAGAGCTTCGCCGCTCCGGTCACCCGGATCGACCCCACCCGGCAGGCCGCCGGCGCCATCGCCTTCGCGCAGAGCAAGCTCGGCACGCCCTATCTGTGGGGCGGCAACGGCACCGCCGACCAGGGTGGACGCTTCGACTGCTCGGGTCTGACCAAGGCCGCGTACGAGAAGGTCGGCATCACGCTGCCGCGGGTGGCCAACGACCAGTACAACGCGGGGCCGCACCCCTCCCGGGACCAACTGCTCCCGGGCGATCTGGTGTTCTTCTCCGACGACCTCACCGACTCCCGGACCATCCGGCACGTGGGTATCTACGTCGGCGGCGGGTACATGATCGACGCCCCGCGGTCGGGCGCCGTGATCCGGTTCGACCCGGTCGACACCCCCGACTACTTCGGAGCCACCCGGGTCACCGAAGATGGCGCAAAAGCGCTCCCCACGGCGGTGTGAACCGAGCGTGAACCCACCCCCTGAGCTGCGGTGATGAGTCTCTCTTCGATAACGTCTGCGTGATCATTCAGTGGAGAGTGGAACGTATTGACGGTGGCTGTGCGTTCCTGTTGACGTAGCCGAGCGGACGTCAGTACGGCAGTGCAGCGGAAGCGGATCTACGCACCACGGGGGGCAGGAGCGACGCACACGAGTGCGTCCGGGAAGACGACGAAGGGGCCGCAGCACCATGGCTGTACTCGCCGAATCCGGATCGAACCCCGACGTCGACCTGCTCTACGACATCAATGGCCTGGCCAAGGACGCCCCGCACTGGTTCGACCGGATCATGGAGTTCGTGGGCGAGTACGGCCTGCTGCTCGCGATGGTGCTGCTGATCCTGTGGTGCTGGTGGTCCGTGCGGCGCCGGGGCGGCGAGGAAGCGGCGCCCTCGGTGGCCGCGCTGGTGTGGGCCCCGCTCGCGGCCGGTGTCGCGGTCCTGGTGAACGTCCCGATCCGGGGCTTCGTCGAACGCCCCCGCCCCTTCGTCGACCACCGGGGCCTGGACGTCCTGGTCTCCGGCAAGAACGACTTCTCCTTCGTCAGTGACCACGCGACGATCACGATGGCGCTCGGCGTGGGCCTCTTCGTCGCCAACCGCCGCTTCGGCGTCGCGGGCATCGGCCTGGCCCTGCTGGAGGGCTTCTGCCGGGTCTACATGGGCGTGCACTACCCGACGGACGTCGTCGGCGGCTTCGCGCTGGGCACGGCCGTCGTGCTGCTGCTCTCCCCGCTCGCCACGGCGCTGCTCACCCCGCTGATGCGGGCCGTGGAGCGCTCGCCGCGCGCCGGGTGGCTCGTGCGGCGCCGGCCGGCCGGGGAGAGCCGCCGGGACGCCCTGCTGCCGAGCGCCCGCACGCCCGTGGAAACCGAGGAGCGCGACCTCGCGGCCTAGCCGTACGCTCCCGCGCATGACCAAGTTCACCGCCACGGTGTGCCTGCCGTCCACGGCGCCCGGCAAGGTACCGGCGGCGATCGCCGTGGCCATGGCGCCGTACGACATGAACGCCGGCGACGACTGGAACCCCGTCGGCGAGTGGGACGCCTGGTACATCCACGTGCACCCCGAGACCCCCTGGCTCGTCCGGCCCGAGCACGACGGCGACCGCAGGCTCCTGACGGCCGGCACCGTGCCACGCCGCAAGGCCGACCTCGCACCGCTCGGCCCGCTGGAGTGCTACGGCGGCCCCCGGGGCCTGCTCGACCTCGACGCCATGCGGCAGCGGGCGGTCGGCCGGCACGACGCCCTGCGCGCCGCGTGGGAGGCACTGGCCGCGGCGCATCCGCCGGCCCGCCCGCTGTCCGCGTTCCTCGCCCGCCACGAATCCGACCCGGACGGCTACCCCCTCGCCCGGGCGAAGGAGGATCATCTCCTGCAGCCCCTGGTGCAGGAGGTCGCCCAGCGGGCGGTCGCGGGCGATCCGCACTTCGGCATGTCGTTCCTCACCACCGACCCGGTCGCCTACTTCGCCCGGGACCACGAGCGGGTCCGGGAGGGGGCCCTGCGCAGTGCCGTCGCCGGGTACGCGCTGCTCACCCTCGACGGCCGGTGGCGGGACGGCAGCGGCGAGGGCTACCGGGAGTGGGCCGACGACCAGCTGGAGAACCTGGACCCCGAGGCCGTGGTCGTCGACGTGCTCTGCCACTGCTGAACGCCCGCGGGGGGCGCTACACCCCGCGCTACACCCCCTGGGAGTAGGAGAAGAAGCGCTGCGGGTCGTAGCTCTTCTTCACCTTCGCCAGCCGTGTCGCCGCGTCCCCGTAGTACGCCTTGCGCCAGTCCTTCAGCGTCGGGTCCGTGTAGTTCTGGTACGCGGCACCCGAGGCGTACGGCCGCATCGCGTCGTGGGCCGAGGTCAGCCAGGACTGGGCGGTGCTGCCGGAGGCCCCCGCGCCCCAGGAGGCGATGTACTGCGCCAGCATCCGCGAGCGGCGGTGGACGAACGCCGTCGCGGTCGGGGAGACCCGGTTGACCGCGCCGCCGAGGGCCGTGAACGCGATGCTGCCCGAGCCGCCCCGCACCGAGCGGATCTGCTTCAGCACGGTCTGGATGCCCGCCGAGGACAGCGAGCGGTCGAAGAAGTCGGAGCGTGCCGCGTAGGTCTCCCGGCCGAGCCTGCCCTGCGGGGAGCGGCCCGGGGTGGAGCCCGGCAGATGACACTGGGCGTCGGCGGAGAAGGAGGAGCAGCCGGCGTAGATCTCCATCGCCTCCTCGTAGCCCCGGCGGCGCAGGGAGACGGAGGAGGCGTTCGCGCCGGCCTGGTGGGCCAGGCGGTCCACGGCGTTCTGCAGTTCGCCGTAGGTGCCGAGGGAGAAGCAGGCCACGGAGACGGTCGGGGTCCGGCCCGGCGAGCAGGCCAGGTGCAGGGAGGACCAGATCTCGTCGGGCTGGCTGGGGCCCCAGGCCTGCCAGGCCTTGAGCACCGCGGCGGCCTTCGCCCAGGGCCAGGTCATGTAGGCGGTCACCGCCTGCGGCGCCGGGTGCGTCTTGAAGTGCAGCTCGGTGACGACGCCGAAGTTGCCGTTGCCCGCGCCGCGCAGCGCCCAGAACAGATCGGAGTGGTGGCTCGCGTCGGCGGTGACCTGGGTGCCGTCGGCCGTGATCAGGGTGGCCTGGGTGAGGCTGTCGCAGGTCAGGCCGTAGGCGCGGGAGGCGACCCCGTGGCCGCCGCCGAGCACCAGGCCGGAGACGCCGACGGTGGGGCAGGAGCCGGCCGGTATGGTCACGCCCTTGCCGGCCAGCGCCCGGTAGACGTCGATCAGCTTGGAGCCGGCGCCCACGACCGCCTGTCCGCCGCTCACCCGGATCCGGTTCAGCTTGGACACGTCGAGGATCAGGCGGTTGTCGCCGGAGGAGTAGCCGGCGTAGGAGTGGCCGCCGTTGCGTATGGCCACGCGTATGCCGTGCGCGTGGGCGTAGGCCAGGGTCGTACGGATGTCGGCGGTGTGCGCGACATAGGCCACCGCGGCCGGCTTCAGGCCGTCGAAGCGGGTGTTGTACAGCTGGTGGGCCGTCTTCCAGGACGCGTCACCGGGCCGCACCAGGGTGCCGTCGAGGTCACGGGCGAGGGCCGCCCAGTTCGCCGCGGCGTTCGCGCTGGTGCTCTTCAGGGTCGTCAGAGACGATGAACGGGACGGCGTACCGGTGTGCGCCGCCGAGGCGGAGTGGTCTCCGCCCGCGCCGCACGCGGTCAGTGCGGTCGTCGCCAGGGCGGCCGCGCCACCCGAGATGAACGTACGCCGTTCCATGTCTCCGTCGCCTTTCCTCGGCTCTCCTGGAACGAGACGACGCCATGCCGACCAGGGTTCCCCCGTTCGAGGGGCGAACATCGAATACGCGTCCGTGTAACCCGGCTGTCGGAACCTCCACGTGCTCTCCCCGTAAGCATTCCGTGACCTCACCGGGCCGACGGCAGGGGTTCACCCGTCGTTCACTTCCGGCCATCGGCGGCTTCACCTGTTCTGCCTAATTTCGGCCGTGCACGGTGCGGAGTGCGGCCATACACACGCTCACGCACCTCACGACCTCGCACGCCGCCGACAGCGGCGGCTCCTGGAAGGAACTCCCGAAAGTGAACCTTCAGCGCAAGAACCGGCTGCGCGCCCTCTCGCTCGGTGCGATCGCGGTCTCCGGCGCCCTGGCCCTGACGGCGTGCGGCTCCGACGACAACGGCGACAGCGGCAAGACGTCGGGCGGTTCGTCCGCGTCCGCCGACGCCGGCTCGATCAAGTGCGACGACGCCAAGGGCCAGCTGCTCGCAGACGGATCCTCCGCGCAGAAGAACGCGATCGACGCCTGGGTCAAGCAGTTCTCCCAGGCCTGTGGCGTGCAGATCAACTACAAGGGCGCCGGCTCCGGTGCCGGTGTCACCTCCTTCAACCAGGGTCAGATCGCGTTCGCCGGCTCCGACTCCGCGCTGAAGCCCGAAGAGGTCACCGCCTCCAAGAAGGTCTGCTCCGGCGGCCAGGGCATCGACCTGCCGATGGTCGGCGGCCCGATCGCCCTCGGCTACAACGTCCCGGGTGTCGACAACCTGGTCCTGGACGCGCCGACGATCGCCAAGATCTTCAACAGCGAGATCAAGAACTGGAACGACCCGCAGATCAAGAAGCTGAACCCCGACGCGAAGCTTCCCGACCTGAAGATCCAGGCCTTCCACCGCTCCGAGGACTCCGGCACCACGGACAACTTCACCAAGTACCTGATCGCCACCACCCCGGACAACTGGAAGTACTCCGGCGGCAAGGCCTGGCAGGCCAAGGGCGGCCAGGCGGCCTCCGGCTCCGCCGGTGTGGCCCAGGGCGTCAAGCAGAACTCCGGCGCGATCGGCTACTTCGAGCTGTCCTACGCCAAGGACATCACCGCCGTCTCGATCGCCACGGGCGCCAAGACCCCGGTGAAGCCGTCCACCGAGACCGCCACCGCCGACATCGCGGCCGCCAAGGTCGTCGGCACCGGCAAGGACCTGGCCCTGCAGCTCGACTACAAGACCAAGGCCGAGGGCGCCTACCCGATCACCCTGGTCACCTACGAGATCATCTGCGACAAGGGCAACAAGGCGGACACCCTGCCCGCCACCAAGGCCTTCCTGCGCTACATCGCCAGCGAGGACGGCCAGAAGGTCCTGACGCAGAACGACTACGCCCCGATCCCCGACGAGATCATCGCGAAGGTCCGCACCACCATCGACGGCCTGAGCTGACCTGATCCGAGAGTGCGGCCCGGTTCCCCACAGGGCGGGCCGGGCCGCACCGTCCGGTGCACCGCCGCCATGAGTCGCGGCCCCCCTGGGGGCGCACGGCTCCGCAGACCGGAGAACCCGATGGACATATCGACCAAGACAACCGACGCACCTCCCCCGATGCCCCAGCCCACGGTGGCCGAGCACAAGCGCAACGCCCGCGGCGCGACCCGTCCCGGCGACCGCATCTTCCTCGGCCTGTCGCGCGGCTCCGGCATCCTGCTTCTGGTGATCATGGCCGCGATCGCGGTCTTCCTCACCTACCGCGCCGCCCTCGCGATCAGCAAGGACCACGGGAACTTCCTGACCACCTTCGAGTGGAACACCAACCTCAACCCGCCGGTCTTCGGCATCGCGGTCCTGGCCTTCGGCACCGTCGTCTCCTCGATCGTCGCCATGGCCATCGCCGTGCCGGTGGCGGTCGCCATCGCGCTGTTCCTCACGCACTACGCCCCGCGCAAGCTGAGCGGTCCCATCGCCTACGTGATCGACCTGCTCGCCGCCGTGCCGTCCATCGTCTACGGCCTGTGGGGCGCCCTCATCCTCGTCCCGCACATGCAGGGCCTGTACGGCTGGCTGAACGACTACCTCGGCTGGACCGGCATCTTCTCCTGGGAGGGCGGCGCGCCGCGCGCCATGCTCACCGTCGGCATCCTGCTGGCGATCATGATCCTGCCGATCATCACCAACGTGAGCCGCGAGGTCTTCCGGCAGGTCCCGCGGATGCACGAGGAGGCCGCGCTGGCCCTCGGCGCCACCCGCTGGGAGGTCGTCCGCATGGCGGTGCTGCCCTTCGGCCGCTCCGGCGTGATCTCCGCCTCGATGCTGGGCCTCGGCCGTGCCCTCGGCGAGACGATGGCCGTGGCCACCGTGCTCTCCCCGAGCTACGACATCCAGGCCAGCCTGCTCGACCCGGGCGGCGGCACCTTCGCCCAGAACATCGCCAGCAAGTTCGGTGAGGCCACCGAACAGGGCCGGGACGCGCTGATCGCCTCCGGTCTCGTCCTCTTCGTCATCACGCTGCTGGTCAACGGCGCGGCCCGCGCGATCATCGCCCGCCGCAAGGAGTACTCGGGGGCCAACGCATGAGCAACGCACTCGTCGCCGACAAGCGCCCCAGCACGCTGCGCGGCGCGAGCCTGCCGAAGTGGTCCCCGTGGGCCATCGCCGCCGGCTCGGTCGCCCTCGCGGTCGTCATCGGCCTGGTCGGCGGCCTGCACAGCAAGGTCCAGTGGGGTCTGATCGCCGCGATCCTCTTCGTCCTGGGCACCTACGGCATCGCCACCAAGGTCGAGGGCCGCCGGCAGGCCAAGGACCGCATCGCGACCTCGCTCGTCTGGGTCGCCTTCCTCCTCGCCGTCGTCCCGCTGGTCTCCCTGGTCTGGGTGACCATCTCGCGCGGCATCAAGGTTCTCGACGTCTACTTCCTCACCCACTCCATGGGCGTCGTCGCCGACTCCGAGCCGGGCGGCGGCATCTACCACGCCATCATCGGCAGCCTGGAGCAGGTCGGCCTCGCCACGCTGATCGGCGCCCCGATCGGTGTGATGACCGCGATCTACCTGGTCGAGTACGGGCGCGGCCGCCTCGCGTCGGCGGTGACGTTCTTCGTCGACGTCATGACGGGCATCCCGTCGATCGTCGCGGGCCTGTTCATCCTCAGCCTGATGCTCATCTTCGAGCTGCAGCCGTTCGGCTTCGCCGGTTCGCTGGCCCTGGCCATCCTGATGATGCCGGTCGTCGTCCGTTCCACCGAGGAGATGCTCAAGCTCGTCCCGAACGAGCTGCGCGAGGCGTCCCTGGCGCTCGGCGTGCCGAAGTGGCGGACCATCCTGAAGGTGGTCCTTCCGACCTCCATCGGCGGCATCACCACGGGCATCATGCTCGCCATCGCCCGTATCGCGGGCGAGACGGCGCCGGTGCTGCTGCTGGTGTTCGGCAACCCGTTCATCAACAACAACCCGTTCGAGGGTGCGCAGGCCTCGCTGCCGCTGTACATCTACCAGCAGTACGCGCAGAGCGCGGGCGCCAACGCGGCGTACGACCGCGCGTGGGCGGCGTCCCTCACGCTGATCGCCTTCGTGATGATCCTCAACCTGGTGGCCCGCGGCATCGCCCGCTGGAAGGCCCCGAAGACCGGTCGCTGACCGCGGCCTCGGCGACTGATTCTTTGGAAGTGAAGTAGACATGGCCAAGCGCATCGACGTAAGCGGACTCACCGCCTACTACGGCTCCCACAAGGCGATCGAGGACATCTCGATGACGGTCGAGCCGCGCTCGGTGACGGCGTTCATCGGGCCGTCCGGCTGCGGCAAGTCGACGTTCCTGCGGACCCTCAACCGCATGCACGAGGTCACCCCCGGTGGCCGCGTCGAGGGCAAGGTGCTGCTCGACGACGAGGACCTGTACGGCACCGGCATCGACCCGGTGTCGGTGCGGCGCGAGGTGGGCATGGTCTTCCAGCGCCCGAACCCGTTCCCCACGATGTCGATCTTCGAGAACGTGGCCGCGGGACTGCGCCTGAACGGCAGCTACAAGAAGTCCGAGCTGAACGACATCGTCGAGAAGTCCCTCAGGGGCGCGAACCTCTGGAACGAGGTGAAGGACCGCCTGAACAAGCCGGGCTCCGGCCTCTCCGGTGGTCAGCAGCAGCGCCTGTGCATCGCGCGCGCGATCGCGGTCGAGCCGAACGTGCTGCTCATGGACGAGCCCTGCTCCGCCCTCGACCCGATCTCCACCCTCGCCATCGAGGACCTGATCGGTGAGCTGAAGGAACGCTTCACGATCGTCATCGTGACGCACAACATGCAGCAGGCGGCGCGCGTCTCGGACCGTACCGCCTTCTTCAACCTGGCGGCCGTGGGCCAGCCGGGCCGGCTGATCGAGATCGACGACACCGAGCGGATCTTCTCCAACCCGTCCGTCCAGGCCACGGAGGACTACATCTCCGGCCGCTTCGGCTGATCCCCGGAACCCCTCGCGGTGCTGCATGGCGGTGCCACCGCGAGGACGCAAAAGGGCCCGCCCCTGGCTCCCGGGGGCGGGCCCACGCGTGCTGTGGTTCCCTGGTGCTGCTCGTGCAGGAGGAGGCATGTACGGAGAGGCCACCATGTCGCACCACCTCAGCGGACCGGAGCTGCGCTCCCCCAAGGGCGACGCCCGCCTGGACCTGACGGACGTGTTCGGCTTCCCCGCGGCCGAGAACGGGCGCACCGTCCTGATCATGAACGTGAACCCCTTCGCGCCGACCCGGGGCGAGGCGTTCCACCCGGACGCCGTGTACCGGCTCGACATCGACACCGACGGCGACCACGTCGCCGACCTGGCCTACAGCTTCGTCTTCTCGGTGCCCTCGGACGGCAGGCAGACGGTCACCGTGCACCGGGCGGCCGGCGCCGACGCCCGGGACCGCGAACCCGGCGGCCAGGCCGTCGTCCAGGATGCCGAGGTCGCCTTCGGGCCGGAGCCGAACATCGTGGAGAGCGGCGGCCACCGCTTCTCGGCGGGGCTGCGCAGTGATCCCTTCTTCGCCGACCTGGACGGCATCGTGGCCGGCTTCCAGTGGACCGGCAACGACTTCGGGATCGACAAGAACGTCTTCGGGATCGTGCTGGAGGTTCCCGACGGCGAACTCGGTGACGGGCCCGTCGGGGTATGGGCACGGGTCAGTCTCCGACAGGACGGCCGGCTCGTCTCGGTCGACCGCGGGGCCCATCCCTCGCTGACCGCGTACTTCAACGCCGAGGACGCCAAGGAGAAGTACAACGAGGGTGAGCCCGCCGACGACTGGGACACCTGTCTCGAGCCGTGGAGCGCCGTACTGGCCCACACGGGCGGCTACAGCGCCGAGGAGGCCGAGAGGGCGCTGCGCACCGTCCTGCCGGACGTCCTGCGCTACGACCGCACCGAGCCGGCCGCCTACCCCAACGGCCGCAGGCTCACCGACGACGTGACCTCCGCCCGCCTCGCGATGGTCTCCGGCGGCAAGATCACGGACGACCACATCGGTCCGCACACCGATCTGCTGCCGGAGTTTCCCTACCTGGGCCACCCGCACCCGGTCTCCTGACCGCCCCCGCCTTCCGGCGGCGGGCGGCGGACGAGGGCTACAGCACCGTCAGGCTCACCAGGCCGTAGGCCAGCGCGGCGACCAGCCCGGCGGCCGGCATCGTGATGAACCAGCCGAGGACGATGTTCTTGGCCACGCCCCAGCGGACCGCGTTCACGCGCTTGGTCGCGCCCACGCCCATGATCGCCGAGGTGATCACGTGGGTCGTGGAGATCGGCGCCTTGAAGAGGAAGGCGGTCGTGAACATGATCGACGCGCCGGTCGTCTCCGCCGCGAAGCCCTGCGGAGGGTCGAGTTCGATGATCTTGCGGCCCAGCGTGCGCATGATGCGCCAGCCACCCGCGTACGTGCCGAGCGACAGCATCACGGCGCAGACGATCTTCACCCAGACCGGGATCGGGTCGCCGTACGTCTCATGGCCGGAAATCACCAGTGCCATCACCACGACACCCATCGTCTTCTGGGCGTCCTGAAGACCGTGACCGAGGGCCATGCCGGCCGCCGAGACGGTCTGCGCGATGCGGAAGCCCCGCTTGGCCTTGTGCGGGTTGGACCGGCGGAACAGCCACATGATCGCCGTCATGACCAGGTAACCGGCGATCAGGCCGACGACCGGGGACACGAACATCGGGATGACGACCTTGTCGAGCACGCCGCCCCAGAGGACCTCCGTGCCGCCCGCCAGCGCCGCACCCACCATGCCGCCGAACAGCGCGTGGGAGGACGAGGAGGGCAGGCCGAAGTACCAGGTGACGAGGTTCCAGACGATCGCGCCCAGCAGCGCGGCGAAGAGGATGCCCATCCCCTTCGAACCCTGAGGCGTCTCGATCAGGCCCTCGCTGACCGTCTTGGCGACCCCGGAGCCCAGGAAGGCACCGGCGAGATTCATCACGGCCGCCATGGCGAGGGCCGCCCGCGGGGTCAGCGCCCGCGTCGACACCGACGTCGCGATGGCGTTCGCGGAGTCGTGAAAACCGTTCGTGTACGTGAAGAAGAGCGCGACCGCGATGGTCACGATCAGAGCGAAGGTGTCCATCGACGCCTCAGGACTCCTTGACGGCGATGGTCTCCACCGTGTTCGCCACGTGCTCGAACGCGTCCGCCGCCTCTTCCAGGACGTCCACGATCTGCTTCAGCTTGAGCACCTCGATCGCGTCGTACTTGCCGTTGAAGAGGTGGGCGAGCAGCTTGCGGTGGATCTGGTCCGCCTGGTTCTCCAGCCGGTTGACCTCGATCCAGTACTCGGTGAGGTTGTCCATGGTGCGCAGGTTCGGCATGGCCTCGGCCGTCAGCTCGGCGGCCCTGGCCAGCACCTCGATCTGCTGCTCGACGCCCTTGGGCAGTTCCTCGACGTTGTAGAGGACGACCAGGTCGACGGCCTCCTCCATGAAGTCCATGATGTCGTCCAGGGACCCGGCGAGGGCGTAGATGTCCTCGCGGTCGAACGGCGTGATGAACGAGGAGTTCAGCTGGTGGAAGATCGCGTGCGTGGCGTCGTCACCTGCGTGTTCCGCGGCCCGCATACGCTCTGCGATCTCGGCCCGGGCGGAGGAGTCCGCCCCGAGCAGTTCCATCAGGAGCTTCGAGCCCGTGACGATGTTGTCCGCGGAGGCGGCGAACATGTCGTAGAAGCTCGTCTCCCTGGGGGTCAGACGAAAGCGCACGTGGGGTCCTCGGGGTGCTTCGGTTTCGGTCAGGCTGATGCTAGGCGCATCATCCGGCCACGGCTATCGGGCCGTCCCCCAGTGTCGCCCATCAGGCAGAGTGATCAGCACGGGGGCGGGCCAAGGGCCTTCTACCCGGCAAAGTTCGGTACCATATACCCTGTAGGGGTATGTATCCGCAGCTCGTCCCGAGATGGAGGCCCGCGATGACGACGACCGAGGCCGGCGCCACGCACGGCTACCACAAGCAGAAGGACGAGCACCTCAAGCGGCTGCGCCGGATCGAGGGCCAGATCCGCGGTCTGCAGCGCATGGTCGACGAGGACACGTACTGCATCGACATACTCACGCAGGTCTCCGCCTCCACCAAGGCCCTGCAGTCCTTCGCCCTGCAGCTGCTGGAGGAGCACCTGCGGCACTGCGTCGCGGACGCGGCCGTCAAGGGCGGTGACGAGATCGACGCGAAGGTCGAGGAGGCGACGAAGGCGATCGGCCGCCTGCTGCGCACCTGAGCCCCCGCGGACGAGCCGGCCCCGCGCCCGCCGCCGCTCAGCCCTGCCGCTCCTCGGCCACCCGCAGCACCTGGTCGATGCTCTCCAGGCTGAGCCGGTCCTCGGCGGCCGAGGCGGCGATGATCAGTTCCCCGCACAGCTCGATCTCGGCGAGGGCCACGTGATCCTGAACCGCCGTACCGCAGACCGGAGCCACCTGCCTCACCTCTTCTCTGCCGTCACCGACTTCCTAGAGTAGGCAGGGCTCTACACACCGCGCATGGCACGGACGGGCTAGTTCGAGGGTGGCGCACCGGACTAGTGCGGTGGCTCGTTCTCGGCGATCCGGCCCGCGTAGATGTCCGTCGCGCGCGGCAGCGTCACGTCCACGGGGGCGCCGAAGCCGTACAGCAGCGTGGTCGAGGCGACCGCCACGGCCGTCTTCTGGCGGCCGTTGACGAAGCTGAAGCGCTGCCTGAGCTTGCGGATGCGGCCCTGCTCGTCCAGGTAGGCGTCGAACGGCACTTCGGCGGTGGCGAACCCTTTCGCCGCCGCCGTGAGGGACGCCCTGCTGCCGGCCGAGGCGTACCGCGCCGCGTGGCTCAGATCCGCCGTCCCCCGGTAGTGCAGCACCTCGGTGCCGCCGACCTCGGTCCTGCCGAGACAGGTCGCCGTACGCGTCCCGCGCAGCACCTCCGCCGCCGTGTACGGGTCGGTCACACCGCCGGTGACCAGGTTGCCGTCGGACAGCGACGCGGTCTCCACGCGCACCCACTTGTCGGCGGGCACGCCCGCGCCCCGGTTCTTCATGAACAGGGCGCCCGGGGTGAGGAGTTCGGTGATGGGCCGGTGCTCGGCGGTGCCCGCGGGGTCCTCGGGCAGGACGACGGTGAGCCGGCCGAGCCGGTGCCGGTAGTCGTAGACGCCCTTGCCGCGGATGGTGACCCGGGTGCCGCCCGTGGCCATCTCCATCGAGGTGCTGGCCTTGGAGCTGCCCGCGCCGAGCAGCGCGTCGGCGGCCCGGTGCAGGGCGGCGACCGGGTCGCCCGCGCCCTTGACGTCCTCGGCGGCGGCTCCGCTGCCGGAACAGCCCGTGGCACCCGTGCCGAGGCCGAGCATGATGCCCACCGCGAGGACCGTCCTGCCCGCGCGCCTGTGCTGCCGCCGATCCATGGCCTGCCTACCCCCAGCCGGTACGTCCGTCACGGGCCCCCCTGTCGTTCGGTTAACGACGGGTAGGGGGCGCCGTCACGCGCCGCCGGGGGCGTGCGGGAGGGCGGGGGACGGCGGGGCGGGGCCGGGGGAACTCTTCGCCGCCGGCTGGGTAGCGTTGTCACCGTGGCAGTCACCGCGGCGTATCAGGACGGGCCCGAGCCCGCCCGGCCTGGGCAGGAACACCTCACCACGACGACCGAACAGGGGCGCTTCTGTGTGGCCAGATGCAGTTGTGGCTGGCGCGGCCCCGCCCGCCGGGCCCGCAGCCAGGCCCGCACGGACGCGGAGGGGCACAGAACGGCTCCGTGACCGGGCTCAGCTCCTTCCCCGCGCATGGGCGGACGGCCGGAGGAAGGCGTCCACCAGGTCCCGGTCGCGGGGCTGGGTGAGCCGGCCGCGGGCGTCGGCCGGGGAGAGCCACAGGATGCGGTCCACCTCGTCGGTCGGCGTGAAGTGGCCGGAAACCGCCTCGGCGGCCCAGTAACGCACCTGTTTGGGACGGCCGTTGGCCAGATAGCGCAAGGTCGGCAGCTCGCTGCCGGGATCGGCCGTGTACCCGGTCTCCTCCGCGACCTCGCGCAGGGCGCCCGCGAGCGGCTCCTCACCCCGCTTGAGCTTGCCCTTGGGGTGGGACCAGTCGTCGTACTTGGGCCGGTGGACCAGGCAGATCTCCAGGCCGCCGGCGACCGGCGAGCGGCGCCAGAGCACGCAGCCCGCCGCCTGGACCAGGATGTCGTTCACACCGCCTCCTCGTGGGGGTTCAGGGTGCGTTGACGGTCTGCTTCTGCCAGGCCTGCTGGAACGCGAACCTGGCCGCCTCCACCTCGTGCCGCTGGTCGGCGTGGAGCACGCCGAGCGCGTACGCCGTGGCGGGGGCGATGCGCGGTGTGCGGGCCGCCTGTGCGGCGGCCGCGGCGGCCTCCGAGGCGTCCCGGTGCCGGTTCAGGGCCTGACCCGCCGCCAGCAGCCGCAGGTTCACCGGTGCGTTGCCGCCGTTCAGCACCTCACCGGCGTACCGGTGCAGGCGCAGCAGCAGGCGGACCTGGTGCCAGGGGCTGTCCTGGGGGTGCGGGGACGTGTCCGGGGACAGGCCGTGGACCAGGGCCTCGGCGTTGTAGGGGAGGCCGGCGGTGATCAGGGGGAGGGCGCCGATGGCGTCCATGAGGCGCTCCTCGGCCGCGGCGGCGAGGGGGCGCAGGCCGGTGGTGAGGGCGGCGGGGGTGAGCGGGACCTCACTGGCGAGTAAGGCGACCTTGTCCGCGACGGCGTGGAAGCGGGAGGAGCCGAGGGCCTGGAGGGCGGTCGAGTGGGCCCGGGTCCGGGCCAGCGTCAGCTGGCGTTCGAGCAGGGCGCCTGCCTTGGCCGCGCCCACGGTGAGGTTGCCGCGTTCCGGGGCCGGCGTCGGGCCGGCCGGGCCACCGGTGTTCTCCGGAGCCGCTCTCAGGGGGACGGCAGCCGCCCCGGCGGCACGGCTGCCCGCGGCCACGGCGGCGGTCGCGCCGGCCGCGTCGGCCAGGGTGTCGACCGCGCCCGTGGCCCCGCTCCCGGCACGGCCGACCGTGGCCCTCAGGGCGGCCCCGCCGCTCGCCGTGCCGTCGGCCGCCTGCCCCGGGAAGACCGCGGCCCCCGACAACCGGTGCAGGGCCAGCAACAGCCGTTCCAGACGGGCCTCGTACGCGTGCTCCAGGCCCCATGTGCCCGACAGCCAGGCCAGTTCCGGGCGCATCTCCTCGGACCAGCCGGGGTCGAGGAGGGGGCGGAAGGTGTGCAGGCTGGCGCTGATGCGGCGGGCCGAGCGGCGCAGGGCGCGCGCCGCGTCGACGGACGCCTCCGCGCCACCCACGGAGCTGCCGCCGGTCTCCCGGTGCAGACGCAGGGCGCGGAGGAACTGCGTGGCCTGGGCGCGCAGGTAGGCCGCGAGGGCCTCCCCGGTCACCGCGCCGGCCGCGGGGTCCGTCGGGTCAAGGTGTTGCTGTGCCACGCCGGCGCCTCCGGGCGTCTATGAGCATCTCCTGGACGTTGCGCAGGGGTTGGCCGTCCCCATCGGCCGAGTGTCGCGTCCACTCGCCGTCCGGGCCGAGATGCCAGGAGGCGGTGGTGTCGGACATGCCGGTGTCCAGCAGCCGGTTGAGGGCTGCGCGGTGGCCTGGGTCGACCACCCGGACCAGGGCCTCTATCCGGCGGTCGAGGTTGCGGTGCATCATGTCGGCGCTGCCGATCCACACCTCGGGTTCGCCGCCGTTGCCGAAGGCGAAGACCCGGGAGTGCTCGAGGAAGCGGCCGAGGATCGACCGGACCCGGATGTTCTCCGACAGGCCCGCGACGCCCGGGCGGACGGCGCAGATGCCACGCACCCAGACGTCGACCGGCACGCCGGCCTGGGAGGCCCGGTAGCACGCGTCGATGACCGCTTCGTCGACCATCGAGTTGACCTTGATGCGGACGAAGGCCGGACGGCCCGCACGATGGTGCTGGACCTCCTTGTCGATCCGTGCGACCAGGCCGTCCCGCAGGGACTTGGGGGCGACGAGGAGCCGGCGGTAGGTCTCGCGGCGGGAGTAGCCGGACAGGCGGTTGAACAGGTCGGAGAGGTCCGCGCCGACCTGCGGGTCGGCGGTGAGCAGGCCCAGGTCCTCGTAGAGGCGGGCCGTCTTCGGGTGGTAGTTGCCCGTGCCGACGTGGCTGTAGCGGCGCAGAGTCTCGCCCTCCTGGCGGACCACGAGGGACAGCTTGCAGTGCGTCTTCAGGCCGACCAGGCCGTAGACCACGTGGCAGCCGGACTCCTCCAGCTTGCGCGCCCACTTGATGTTGGCGTGCTCGTCGAAGCGGGCCTTGATCTCGACCAGGACCAGCACCTGCTTGCCGGACTCGGCGGCGTCGATGAGCGCGTCCACTATGGGCGAGTCGCCGGAGGTGCGGTACAGGGTCTGCTTGATGGCGAGGACGTCGGGGTCGGCCGCCGCCTGCTCCAGGAAGGCCTGCACGGAGGTGGAGAAGCTGTCGTACGGGTGGTGCAGGAGCACGTCACGGGCGCGCAGCGCCGCGAAGATGTCGGGCGCGGACGCCGACTCGACCTCGGCGAGGTCGCGGTGGGTGCCGGCGATGAACTTCGGGTACTTCAGCTCCGGCCGGTCGAGGCTGTGGATGCGGAAGAGGCCGGTGAGGTCCAGGGGGCCGGGCAGCGGGTAGACCTCGGCCTCGGAGATCTTCAGTTCGCGCACCAGCAGGTCCAGTACCTCGCGGTCGATGGACTCCTCGACCTCCAGGCGTACCGGGGGGCCGAAGCGGCGCCGCATGAGTTCCTTCTCCAGGGCCTGGAGCAGGTTCTCGGCGTCGTCCTCCTCGACCTCGAGGTCCTCGTTGCGGGTGAGCCGGAAGGCGTGGTGCTCCAGCACCTCCATGCCCGGGAAGAGTTCCTCGAGGTGTGCGGCGATGACGTCCTCGAGGGGGACGTACCGGCCGGGGGCGGCCTCCAGGAAGCGGGACAGCAGCGGCGGCACCTTCACGCGGGCGAAGTGCTTGTGGCCGCTGACCGGGTTGCGTACGACCACGGCCAGGTTCAGGGAGAGGCCGGAGATGTACGGGAAGGGGTGCGCGGGGTCCACGGCCAGCGGGGTGAGGACCGGGAAGATCTGGTGCCGGAAGAGCGTGAAGAGCCGCGCCTGCTCCTTCTCGGTCAGCTCGTTCCAGCGGACCAGGTGGATGCCCTCCTCCGCGAGCGCGGGGGCGACGTCCTCGTGGTAGCAGGCGGCGTGCCGGGCCATCAGCTCGCGGGAGCGGGCCCAGATCATCTCCAGCACCTCGCGCGGCTGGAGGCCGGAGGCGGAGCGGGTGGCGACACCGGTGGCGATACGGCGCTTCAGTCCGGCCACCCGGACCATGAAGAACTCGTCCAGGTTGCTGGCGAAGATCGCGAGGAAGTTCGCGCGTTCCAGCAGGGGGGTGTTCGGGTCCTCCGCCAGCTCCAGGACGCGCTCGTTGAACGCGAGCCAGCTGCGTTCCCGGTCGAGGAAGCGCCCCTGCGGCAGGGGACCCCCCTCGCCCTGCGCCTCCTCGTACGCGTCGAGGTCGGCATCGATGTCGGGTTCCAGGTCGGAAACGACCGCGGCGACGGTGTGGGGCCGGTGCGCGGCGATGGAGCCCACAGAGGGCTGCGGGTGCTGAACCTCTGCCTGGGTGTCTTGCTGACTCATGACCCCATTCTTCCGCGCCACGAGCGTGACGGGCGCGTCGGAACGTGCGGGCGGGAGCGTCACGGCTCCGTTCAGCGCTGGCCCCTCGGGGGGCGGCGAAGGCTCTGGCACGGCGGGCTTCATTGGCCGAGCGTCGCAAGCTCGTCTGAATCGATGGTTACGGAGACATGACGTGCGGGATAGCGAGGGGCGGCTCGAAGGGGTTCTGGGATGCGAAAACGCCGGTCCGGCACGTCCCTCCCCCCGTGGAGGGGCGTACCGGACCGGCGCGAGGCGGGTTCAGGCGGTCCGGCGGCGCAGCACCGCGTACGCGGCGCCGGTGGCGAGCGCGGTCAGGGCGAGGACCATGCCGGTGGCGGCCAGGTGCAGGGGCCAGAAGCCGGACAGCGGTCCGCGCAGCGGTTTCCACAGCTCGCGCAGGTACAGCCGTAGGGCCAGGGTGACGGCCGCGGCGGCGGCGAGCGCGGGCAGCGTACGGCGCAGTGCCAGCCCGGCGAGGGCGCCCGCGGCCAGGGCGAACAGCACGAGCGCGGGCAGCAGCGGGCCGCGCGGGACGAAGACGCGGTCCCAGGTCCAGTGGGTGACGAGGACGTCCCGGTCGGCGGACCAGACCTTGCCGTAGGCCAGGGCGAGCACGCTGCCGCCGGCCAGCAGCGGCAGCGCCGCCGTGGTCAGTTTCGCGGTCAGCCAGCGGGCCGGTGAGCTGCCCTGGGTCCAGGCCAGCTTGGCGGTGCCGGATTCCAGTTCCCGGCCGATCAGCGCGGCACCGGCCCAGGCGGCCACCGCGCAGGGGGCGTAGGAGAGGGCCTCGCCGAGGAGGTTCATGACGTTGTTGGTGTCGGTGAACGCGGTGTACGTGCACCAGCCTCCGCGGCCCGTGCAGTCCCGGTCCCGGGGCGCTGCGGAGGAGTGGACCCAGAGCAGTTCGCCGGCGACGAGGGCGACGAAGGCGGCCCAGACGAGCAGGGCGGGGCGGTGCAGCCGCAGCAGGGTGCGGCGGGTGGCCGGGCGGTCCGGGGCCAGGGCGGTCATGCGGTGGCTCCTTCGTGGGCCGCGGCGGGCGGGGTGCCGGTGGACTTCCCGCGGACGGCGGTCCCGGTGGTCCGGCGCCGCACCAGCCAGAAGGCCAGTACGGCCAGCAGCGCGGTGAGGTGAGGGCGAGGAGGACGCCGGTCGCGGCCAGCTGCAGCGGCCAGTAGTGGGAGAGGGGGTGGTAGTCGATGTAGAAGCCGGTGGCGCCGCGTCTGTCGTTGAGTTCCCGGCACACGGTGCTGGCGTCGGCCACGCATGTGGAGCTGGGCCGGTGGGCGCCGGTCGAGGTGACGATGCCCTCCTCGACCTTGATGCCCGTGTACGTCGGAGAGCCCGGGCGGCCGGTGACGCTGGTGGCGGTCGGCCACAGGTGCGGCAGGGCCATGTGGACGGCGACCCACAGCGCGGCCGTGGTGACCGCGCTGGTGCAGAGCGCGACCAGCGAGCGGCCCAGGAGCAGTCCTGTCAGGGCGCCGACGAGGAGGGCGGCCAGGGCGAGGCCGGCGATCAGCGGGCCGCCCGAGTAGAAGGTGGTCGCGGCCTCCCACGTCTCGGCGGTGTCGATACGGCCTTCGCCCGCCGACCAGGCCACGTGATGCAGCAGCGCCAGCAGCCCGGTGCCGGTGGTGACCAGGGCGGCCGGGACCGTGAGCCGGGCGGCCAGCCAACGGGTGGGGGAGACGCTCTGGGTCCAGGCGAGCCGCGTCGTGCCGGTCTCCAGCTCGCGGCCGGTCAGGGCGGCTCCCGCCCAGGCGGCGGCCAGGAACGGGACGGCGAGGACGGCGAGGGTCGTGTACTGGTAGACGTCCTTGTAGCGCAGGATCGCGTCCTGGTCGTACCGGCACGGGTCGCCGTGCGCGCACGTGTTGTCGTACTGCTCCCAGGCCGCCGCCGCGGCGTCGGTGAGCGGGCCCCACAGCCACAGCAGCGCGCCGGCCACGCCGACGACGAGGCCGGTCCAGGCGTACAGGGCGGGGCGGTGCAGCCGCAGCAGCCAGCGGACCTGGCGCGGTGCTGCCGGCGCCTGGGCGGATGGGTTCAGGTCGGTGGCGGCACTCACGCGGCGTGCTCCTCGTTCTCGGCCGGGGTCAGGGCCGGGGCCTTCGGGTTGCGCAGGTGGGCGAGGACCAGTTCCTCCAGGGAGGGTGCCGAGGTGCGCCAGCCGGCGGGGAGCGGTCCGGCCGGGCGGATCAGCGCGCTGAGCTGGCGGCCGGTGACCCGGGAGTCGACCACGGTGTGCGCGCCGAGGTCGGCGGAGTCCGCGGCGCCGGTCACCCGCAGGTGGGCGGCGAGCAGGTCGTCGATCTCCCCGGACAGCCGTATCCGGCCGTCGCCGACCAGCAGCAGGTGGTCGCAGGAGTCCTCCAGTTCGGCGACGACGTGCGAGGACATCACGATCGTGGTGCCGCAGCGGGCGGCCTCCGCCATCAGCGTGCCCATCAGCTGGTGCCGGGCCAGCGGGTCGAGGTCGGCCATCGGCTCGTCCAGGAGCAGCAGCTCGGGCCGCTTGCCGAGGGCGAGGGCGAGCGCGACCCGGGTGCGCTGGCCGCCGGACAGGGAGCGGATGCGGGACCTCGGGTCGAGATCGCCGCCCGCGACGACCTGCTCGGCGACGGCCGCCTCCCAGCGGCCGGGGTTGAGGTCGCCGCCCATGCGCAGCGTCTCGGCGACGGTGAGCTGCGGGTAGAGCGGCTTGTCCTGGGCGACGAAGCCGACCCGGGGCCGGGCCTCGGCCGGGCTGGTGCCGAGCACCCTCACCTGGCCCTCGGTGGGCGGGAGCAGCCCGGCGGCCAGGGCGAGCAGCGTCGACTTGCCGGCGCCGTTGGGCCCGACGACGGCACACACCCGCCCCGCGGGCAGCCGGAAGGCGCAGTCGCGCAGCGCCCAGCCTCCCCGGCGCCCGAAGCGCCTGCCGAGGCCGTGGGCCTCGATGGCCGTGTCGCTCATGACGGTTCTCCCTGGAAGTGCGTGTCGAGTACGGCGGTGAAGAGTGCGGCGACGTCGTCCCGGTCCAGCCCGGAGGCGCGGGCCCTCGTGGCCCAGGCGTCCAGTTCGGCACGGAGCGCGGAGTCGGCCGGGGCGGCCCCCAGGGAGCGCCGCACGAAGGTCCCGAGACCCCGTCGTGCCTCCACGAGCCCTTCGCGTTCCAGCTCCCGGTACGCCTTCAGGACGGTGTTGGGGTTGATGGCGGTGGCTTCGACGACTTCGCGTGCCGTGGGCAATCTGTCTCCCGGCTTCAGCAGGCCCATGCGGAGTGCCTGTTTGGTCTGCTGGACGATCTGGACGTAAGTGGCGACCCCGCTGTGCCGGTCGATGCGGTACTCGACCACGCGTAGAACCACCCTTTCACTAATTGAGTAGTGAAAGGGTGGTGTAAGAGAGGGGCGGTCGTCAAGCCGACCGCCCCTTGCCGTCCGCCAAGCGGTGTAGGTCAGGTTTCGCTGCGGTACATCAGGTCGGTCTCGTGGACCGTGAACCCCAGCCGCTCGTACACCGACACCGCCGCCTTGTTGTCGGCGTCGACGTAGAGCATCGCGGTCGGCACCCCCTGCCGGGCCAGGTGGCGCAGGCCGATCGTGGTGAGGGCCTTGCCGAGCCCGCCGCCCTGCTCGCCGGGCCGCACCCCGAGGACGTACACCTCGCCGAGCCCCTCCTCGGCGTGCACCTTGGTCCAGTGGAAGCCGACCAGTTCCCCGCGCCGCTCGGCGAGGAAGAACCCGGCCGGGTCGAACCACGGCTCGGCCTTGCGGGCGTCGAGGTCCCGCTGGGCCAGCGAGCCCTGCTCGGGGTGGTGGGCGAAGGCGGCGGCGTTGACCGCGAGCCAGGCCGCGTCGTCCTTGCCGGGCACGAAGGCGCGCACGCTCACGCCCTCGGGCAGATCCGGGTCGGGCAGCTCCAGGTCCGTCAACGCGCGCCGCATCTGGCGCAGTTCACGGAACAGGGTCAGGCCGAGCACCTGGGCCAGGTGCCGGGCGGCGGAGTGCCCGCCGTGCGCCCACACCCGCAGCCGCTTGCCGGAGGCGGCGAGCAGTGCCGCGCCGAGCGCCCGGCCGTGCCCGTGCCCGCGGTGCGTGGGATGGACGACCAGTTCGGCGGCCGGCGCCTCCACCGGGTCGGTGTCCTCCAGCTGGGCATAGCCGACGAGTTCGCCGTCGATGTTCAGCAGCAGATGCGAGACGCCCTCGCGGGTGCCCCCGCGCAGCTGCAGCCGGCCCTGCTCGGACACCGGCTGCTGCCCGTCGACCCGGGCGGCCTCGGCGAGCAGGCCGAGCACGGCCTCGGCCTGGTCGTGGGTGAGCGCGGAGTAGGTCTCGATGGAGCGGGAGGGAAAGGCCCGTACGGTGTCGTCGCTGCTCATGCCTATGAGGGTACGGGGCGTGCGGGTCGAAGTCCCGGCACCTGAGCCGGTGCGGGGGGCGGCGAAGGGAAACCAGGATGTAACCATGAACCCCCTGTCGCGCTACGCGCGTTGACCCTAGGCTGCGCTGCCGGCCCACTCATCGCAGCCGACCCACAGGGGGGTTTCATGCCAGCCGTACCGCGGCGCACCGGACGCCGTACCTCCGCGTTCCTCGCGGCGACCGCCGCTCTCGCCACGGCCGCCGCACTGGCCGCCGCGCTGCCCGCGCAGGCGCACTCCGACAGCGGAAGCCACGGGCACGGCCGCCCCGGCCGCTACCAGGACGTCCAGCTGCTGTCCTTCAACGATCTGCACGGCAACCTCGAACCCCCGTCGGGCTCCTCCGGCCGGGTCGGCGAACTCCAGCCGGACGGGACGACGAAGACGGTCGACGCGGGGGCGTCGAGTACCTCGCGACCCACCTGCGCACGGCCCGCGAGGGCCACCCGTACTCGATCACCGCGGCCGGCGGCGACATGGTCGGCGCCTCCCCGCTGCTGTCGGGCCTGTTCCACGACGAGCCCACCATCGAGGCGCTCGACAAGCTGAAGCTGGACGTCACCTCGGTCGGCAACCACGAGTTCGACGAGGGTGCGCGGGAGCTGGCCCGCCTGCAGAACGGCGGCTGCCACCCGAAGGACGGCTGCTACACGGACGAGGAGTTCCAGGGGGCGGACTTCCCCTACCTGGCAGCGAACGTCCTGGACGAGCAGACCGGCAAGCCGATCCTGAAGCCGTACTGGATCTGGAAGAAGAAGGACGTCCGGATCGGCTTCATCGGCGTGACGCTCGAAGGCACCCCGGGCATCGTCTCCGCCGACGGCGTCAAGGGCCTGACCTTCAAGGACGAGGTCGAGACGATCAACAAGTACGCCAAGGTGCTCCAGCGCCAGGGCGTGCAGTCGATCGTGGCCCTGATCCACGAGGGCGGCTTCCCGGCCTCCGGCGCCTACAACTACGACTGCGACTCCCCGGGCGCGGGCGACGGCATCTCGGGCCCGATCGTCGACATCGCCAAGAACGTCACGCCGTCCGTCGACGCCCTCGTCACAGGCCACACCCACACCGCGTACGTGTGCACGGTCCCCGACCCCTCGGGCAGGCCCCGCATGGTCACCTCGGCGGCCTCCTTCGGCCGTCTCTACACGGACACCACGCTGAGGTACGACCGCTACACCGGCGACATCGCGCGTACGTCCGTGAAGTCCGCGAACCACGTGGTCACCCGGGACGTCCCCAAGGCGCAGGACATGACGGACCTGATCGCCCGGTGGAACACCCTGGCCGCGCCGATCGGCAACCGCCCCATCGGCTACATCTCCGCCGACATCGGCAACACCGGCACCGAGTCCCCGATGGGCGATCTGATCGCCGACGCGCAGCTCGCCCACGGCAGGGAGCTGGACCCGGGGACCAGCCTCGCGCTGATGAACCCGGGCGGGGTGCGGGCCGGCCTGACCTACCCGGCCAAGGGCGCCGAGGGCGACGGAGTGGTCACCTACGCCGAGGGCTTCACGGTCCAGCCGTTCGCCAACACCGTGAACCTGCAGGACTTCACCGGTGCCCAGCTGATCCAGGTGCTCAAGGAGCAGGTGAGCGGGGTCAACGCGGCGGCGCCCAAGATCCTCCAGCCGTCCGCCGGGCTCACCTACACCCTGGACCTGACCAGGTCCGGCGCGGACCGTGTGGTCACCGACTCCATCCGCCTGAACGGCGCCCCGATCGACCCGGCGGCCACCTACCGGGTCGCCACCAACAGTTTCCTCGCGGGTGGTGGCGACGGCTTCCCGACGCTGGGCCAGGGCACGAACGACCTGGTCGGCTCCGACGACCTGGCGGCCCTGGAGAAGTACCTGACGGCGAACTCGACGCCCGCCGCGCCGATCGCCCCGCCGAAGACCGGCCGGATCACCGTCGTGCAGTAGGCCCGTGCGCGTGGCCCGCCGGTTGCGGAAATGCCCCTGAGAGCTTCTCTCAGGGGCGTTCTCGTGCGGGGCGCCGGTGTCAGGAGGCGGCCGGTGTCCAGTCGCCCAGCCAGTCCGTGACCTCCTGGTCCGCGGCCTGGGCATCGGTCAGCTGGGGCCGGTCGGACGTCGCCGTGCCCGACCCCGGGCCGGTGTTCCGGTACTCGGCGAAGCGGTCGTCCTTCCAGGAGAAGCCGCCCATGTCCGACCAGGGGGTGGGCTTGACCGCGGCGCTCAGGGTGCTGTTGCGGACGGTCGTCTGCGGGTCGACGGTCGTGTCGCCGCCGGGGTGCCAGTTGCGGCCGAGATGGAACGAGGACGCGGAGACGTCGCCGTTCACCGTGGAGCGGTTGATCAGGATGCCCTTGCGGCCGGCCGGGGTGCTGGGCGCCGTGACGTACCCCGCCGACGTGCCGTTCCAGCGCTTCTTCAGGGTGATGACGGA
Source organism: Streptomyces sp. NPDC031379 (assembly GCF_055569615.1). Lineage (NCBI taxonomy): Bacteria > Bacillati > Actinomycetota > Actinomycetes > Kitasatosporales > Streptomycetaceae > Streptomyces > Streptomyces sp. NPDC031379. Next base: position 36,034 of record NZ_JBVIIT010000001.1, read on the forward strand.
CCTGTCGACGACCACCGTGGCCCGGCCGAAGACGAAGTCGACGTTGCCGGTGATGTAGGAGTTGCCGATGTAGACCCGGCCGGGCTTGTCCTTGGCGGCGGTCTCCGTCTCCAGGGTGTCCTGGTCGCCGTCGACGATGACCCCGTCGAGCACGATCCTGTCCGCCTGCGTCAGCAGGGCCACCGCCTGGTTGGCGATGTCCTGGTGCCTGGACTCGTCGAAGTCGTTGGTGACGGTGAGGTTGCGGATCTGGGAGTCGTCCGACATGACGGAGACGGTGGCGCTGCCCGGAGTGCCGTAGGTGCCGGAGCCGTCGGGCCTGGTCATGCCGGCCGCGTTGCCGTAGACGATCGTCGTGTCCTTGCGGCTGCCGCCCGCGCCCTGGATGGTGACGTGCGGCTTGTCGGCCGGGACCTTCACGACCTCGCGGTAGGTCCCCGGCTGCACGGAGATCACCACCCGGGAGGCGTTGTTCGCGGGTACGGCGTTCACGGCGGCCTGGACGGTCCGGAACCGGCCGCTGCCGTCGGCGGCCACGGTGATCGTCGTGGCCGTGGCGGCCTTCGTCGTCGCGGTGGTGCCCAGCGAACCGCGGGGACCCGCGCCCGACTTGAGCAGCGCCGGGACGTCGGCCGTCCGGTCCAGGGTGTAGGCGTAGTACTTCTTCGGGTCCCAGGCGGTGCCCGATCCACCGCTGTCGTTCTTGCCCGTCGTACCCGAGAAGACGTTGCCGCGCTGGACGAGGGTGGCGGTGGCGTCCCTGACGACCGGGTTGTTCAGGCCCTGGAAGTAGGAGTTCTCCAGGAGCATGTTCGTCCTGCCCCGGGCGTAGTTGCCGTAGGACGACGTGATGTCCGTCCCCGCCACGTCCTCCAGGTAGTTGTTGTAGAGGTGCGCGTGGGCCACGTTGTCGGTGGACGGGTTGCGCTGCTCGGTCTCGCGGATCCAGTTGTGGTGGAGGGTGAGGTCCGCGGTGACGTTGTCGGTCCAGCCGATGCCGAAGGCCTTGTTCTCCTGGCCGAGCCTGTTCCAGGAGACGGTGAGGTACGTGGTGTCCTTCCGGCTGTCGATGAGGCCGTCGGCCATGTGCCGGATGTCGTTGTGGTCGATCCAGACGTGGTGGGCGCCGTCCATCTGGATGCCGTCGTAGTCGTGCTCCTTGTCGTTCCACACGCCCTGGTACGCGTCCCGGATGGTCAGGTTCCGGATGATCACGTTGTGCACGCCCTGGCCGAGGAAGAAGCCGCCGCCGACGATCTGCCCGGACGTGCCCGAGCCGATGATGGTCTTGTCCGACCGGACCTTGATCTCCTTGCCGACGGGGTCCATGTCGATGGTGGCGGCGACGACGATGACGTACGGCTCGTCGGCGGTCGCGTACTTCTCGAGATCGGCCAGGGTCTTCACGGTGACGATCGCGCCGCCCCGGCCGCCGTAGGTGCCGTTCTGCCCGAGGGCGTCGACGGAGGCGAACCCGTCGGCGGTGGCCGTCGCCCAGGCCGGCACGGCGGCGGTGGTGGTGGCGGCGGAGGCCTGCGAGCGGGTGCCGGCCCCCAGGAGGCCGTAGGCGAGGGCGCCCGTGGCGGTCAGCGCGAGCGGCAGGCCGAACGCGAGGGTCCGGCGGCTTCTGCGGTGGCGGGGCCTGGCGGTGCTGCGGTGCTCACTCATGCGCGAGCTGCCTTTCCTGTGGGGACTGGACTGCTGAGCAGTCGTCACCCGCGGCCGGAATGGTTGCCGTGCCCGGCGTGGCGGGTCAGCAGCGCGGGCCAGTCCTGCGCCGCGGCCCAGTCGGTGAAGGAGTGCCAGCCGACCTCGGGGAAGACGCGGCGCAGCCCGGGCACGTCGACGTCGAGGCCGTGCGTCGTGAAGTACGCGAACATCGACGCCAGGTCCTCGGACCTGGTCCGCACGTGGTCCAGTGGCACCTCCCGGTGGGTGACCGGACGGCCGGTGGCGCCGGCCAGGACGGCCGCGATCCGCTCGGGGGTGCACGTGTCGGAGGCGATGTCGATCCGGCGGCCGGTGAACTCCGCGCGGCGCTGCAGGGTGAGCGCGGCGAACGCGCCGATGTCACGGGCGGGGATGAGCGTGAGGGGCCGGTCGGACGGCATGGGCCAGGCGAAGGTGCCCTCGCGCAGCCCGTCGAGGGTCCAGCCGCTCGCGTAGTTGTCCATGAACGCGGCCGGGGCGATCACCGTCCAGGGCACGCCGGACGCGCACAGGTACCGCTCGACCGCGTGCTTGCTCTCGTAGTGCGGGACGCCGGTGCCCCGGTCGGCGTGGGCGGCGGAGGTGAACACGACGTGGCCGAGGCGGGCGCCCGCGGCGGCGTCCACGAGGGCCCTGCCCTGCCGGATCTCGGTGTCGGTGTCGGTGCCGAACGGGGTGGTGACCGCGAAGAGCGCGTCGGCCCCGGCGAGGGCCGTGTCGAGGGAGGCGCGGTCGTCGAGGTCGGCCTGCCGGACCTCGGCTCCCTGGCTCCGCAGCGCGCCGGCGGCCGGCGAGTCCGGGCGGCGGGTGAGGGCGCGGACGTGGTGGCCGGCGGCCAGCAGGGCGCGGGCGGTGGCTCCGCCCTGGGCGCCGGTGGCACCGGTGACGGCGACGGTGAGCATGGTGGTCCCCCAGTGGATAGAATTACTGCGTGGCGCATTGACTGCGTCACGCAGAGAGTAGCAGTTATCGCTGCGTCACGCAGCGATTGAGGAAGGGGACCCCATGACAGACCCGCGCCGGGCCCGGCTGTACGAGGAGTTGTCGATGGAGTCCCGCCGCTATCTGGCGGCGTACGTCCTGTTCAACCAGGCCGTCGCCGACCACCTGGGGCTGCATCCGACCGACGTGCAGTGCCTGAGCCTGCTGACGGCCGAGGCCGAGCCCTTCACGGTCAAGCAGATCGCCGACCGCACGGGCCTCACCACGGGCTCGGCCACCCGCCTGGTGGACCGGCTCGAGCGAGCGGGCTACGTCGCCCGCACCCCCGACCGGCAGGATCGCCGCCGGGTGCTGGTCACCCCGGTGCCGGAGCGCGTCGCCCGTGTCACCGCGGTGTGGGACGACCTCGGACGGACCTGGGAGACGATCCTCGACGACCACAGCGAGGACGAGCTGAAGGCGATCACCCGGCACATGCGCCGCGCGAACGACCTCAGCCACACCCAGATCGAACGCCTGCGCGCCATGCCCGAGCCGGACTGAGCCGACCGGGACGCACCCGCTCAGGCGGCCGGCGCCGGGGGCGGAGGCGTCGGCGCGCCCGGCAGCCGTACGGTCGCCACCGTGCCGCCGCCCTCCGCGCGGGCCAGGGTGACCGCGCCGCCCGCCCGCTGGACCGTACGGGCCACGATGGAAAGGCCGAGGCCCGAGCCGGGCAGGGCCCGCGCGCTGGGGGAGCGCCAGAACCGGTCGAAGACGTGCGGGAGTTCGTCCTCGAGGATGCCGGGCCCGTGGTCGCGTACCGTCAGCACGCCGCCGTTCAGCCGGACGTCGACCGTGCCGCCCCCGGGGCTGAACTTCACCGCGTTGTCGAGGATGTTGACGATCGCCCGCTCCAGCGCGGAGGGCTCCGCCCGGACGAACCAGGGCTCCAGGTCCGTGGTGATCGTCAGCTCCGGCCCGCGCAGGCGCGCCCGGCGCAGGGCCGCCTCGACGGCGTCCTGGAGCGCCACCACCTGTACCCGCTCGCCCCGCTGCCCCTCCGAGCGGGACAGCTCCTGCAGATCGCCGATCAGCGAGGCCAGCTCGCTCATCTGCGCCTTCACCGAGGCGAGCAGCGCCTTGCGGTCCTCCGGGGGGAGGGGCCGGCCGGTCTCCTCGCTGCGGGTGAGCAGCTCGATGTTCGTACGCAGCGAGGTGAGAGGGGTGCGCAGTTCGTGCCCGGCGTCCGCGATCAGCTGCTGCTGCAGCTCGCGGGAGCCGGCCAGCGCGGTCGTCATCGAGTTGAAGGACCGCGAGAGGCGGGCCACCTCGTCCTCGCTGTCGTCGTCGACGGGGATGCGGATGCCCAGGTCCTCGGTCCGCGCGACGTGCTCGACGGCCTCCGTGAGCTTGTCGACCGGACGCAGCCCCGCCCGCGCCACCGCCAGCCCCGCCGCACCGGCACCGACCACGCCGATGCCCGAGACGAGCAGGAGGACCAGGGCGAGGTCCTTGAGCGTGTCCTTGGTGCTCTTCAGCGATATCGCGACCTGGAGGGCCGTTTCCGGATACAGCTGGGGCGGGACGCCCGGACCCTGGCTGATGGTCAGGGGCTGGGTCAGCACGCGCACCGCGTCGCCCTCGGCGTCGGTGCCGTCGCGCAGCATGCCGTCGAGCGCGCCGCCGCGGCTGTCGTTCGCCCTGACGATGACGTCCGTGTCGGCGGAGGTGGTCTTCACCCGGCCCGCGGAGTCGGCGGACACACAGGCGGTGCCGTCCCGCTTCACGAGCTGCAGGTAGTAATAGCTGACATGGGTGTGCAGGCCGCCGATGATGTTCCCGCCGGGCGCTTGCGGGCACGTCGCGAGCGCGGACGCCACGTTCCCTTCCCGCTGGGGCTGCGCGGTCTTCTGCAGGTCCTTGTCGACCTGGTCGTACAGCTTCCGCTCCACGATGAACCAGCAGGTGACCGAGACCGCCGCCACCGCGAACGCCACCGCCGCCGCCACCAGCATCGCCAGCCGCGCCCGGATCGGCAGCGCCCGGTAGCGGCGCGCCAGCCTCCTCACTCCGCGCCGCCCTGGCGCAGGACGTACCCCACGCCGCGCACCGTGTGCACCAGGCGCGGCTCGCCGCCGGCCTCGGTCTTGCGGCGCAGGTACATGACGTAGACGTCGAGGGAGTTGGACGAGGGCTCGAAGTCGAAGCCCCACACCGCCTTCAGGATCTGCTCACGGGTGAGCACCTGGCGGGGGTGGGCCATGAACATCTCCAGGAGCGTGAACTCGGTGCGGGTCAGCTCCACCTGCCGTCCGCCGCGCGTGACCTCGCGGGTCGCGAGGTCCATGCGCAGGTCGCCGAAGGTGAGGGCCTCGTCCTCCTGGGCCTCGGCCGACACGGCGACCGCGTAGGAGCTGCGGCGCAGCAACGCGCGGATGCGGGCGAAGAGTTCGTCCAGTTCGAAGGGTTTGACGAGGTAGTCGTCGGCGCCCGCGTCCAGCCCCGTCACCCGGTCGCCGACCGTGTCGCGGGCCGTGAGCATGAGGATCGGGGTGGTGTCGCCCGTGCCCCGGATGCGACGGGCCGCCGTCAGGCCGTCCATGCGCGGCATCTGGATGTCCAGGACGACCAGGTCCGGCCGGTAGACCGTGGCCTTCTCCAGTGCGTCGGCTCCGTCCACGGCAACCTCCGTGTCGTATCCCTCGAAGGCGAGGCTGCGCTGGAGCGCTTCGCGGACGGCGGGCTCGTCGTCGACGATCAGGATGCGCTGGGGGTCACGGTCGCCTTCGGAGGGGCTCATCGCTCGCGGTTCCTCGGGGTGCGGTGGGTGGGGTGGGCGGGGCGTCTCTCAGCCTCGCACGGTCCCGGGCCGGTCGGTGGGCAGGCGCGGGGCTCAGACCGTCAGCACGCTCAGGTTGCGTATCGTGTTCAGGCGCTTCAGGGGCACCTTGCGGCGGTGCGGACGGGAGGCGGAGGTCCGCAGGCCCATCAGCTGGGGGACGAGCGTCGCGGGCACCTCCGGGGCGCGGGGTGCCGGGACGTGCGGGTGCAGCGTGGACGCGACCGAGAGGGCCAGGGCGAAGTCGGCCGGACCGTGGTCGGAGACCTGGTGCGAAACCTTCTTGATCATGACCTGCTCCCTAACTGTTGGAGCCCGCCCGCAGCTTGGCGAGGTCGGACTTGACGGTGTTGACGGGAATGGCGAAGCCGAGGCCGATGCTGCCCGCGTCCGAGGACGAGGAGGCCTGCGAACTCGAGGAGTACATCGCGGAGTTGATGCCGATGATGTGGCCGCTCGCGTCGATCAGCGCGCCGCCGGAGTTGCCGGGGTTCAGGGACGCGTCCGTCTGGATGGCCTTGTACGTCGTGGTGGACGAACCCGTGTCGCCGTTGAACTCACGGCCGCCGAACTGGAACGGCCACTGTCCGTCGCCGCCCTGGTTCTGGCCCTGGTTCTCCTCGGTGGAGACGGTGACGTCCCGGTGCAGGGCGGAGACGATGCCGCTGGTGACGGTGCCGGTCAGGCCCTCGGGGGAGCCGATCGCGACGACCGAGTCACCCACCTGGACGCTGTCGGAGTCGCCGAGGCTCGCCGCCTTCAGCCCCGACGCGCCCTCCACCTTGATCAGCGCGAGGTCCTTGGAGCTGTCGGTGCCGACGATCCGGGCGGAGTAACTCTTGCCGTCACTGGTGCGCACCTTGACCGAGGTGGCGCCGGAGACGACGTGGTTGTTGGTGACGATCTCCCCGCCGGACGTGATGATCACACCGGAGCCGGTGGAGGAGCCGTTGCTCAGGGTCGCGTTGATCTCGACGACGCTCGGGCTGACCGCGGCGGCGATCGCGGCGACGTCACCCTTCTTGCCGGCGGGCACCACCTTGGTGGTGGTGCCGGCCGAGGCGACCGTGTCCTTGGCGGTCAGCTGCTGGAAGGCGTACGCCGTGCCGCCGCCGACCGCCGCCGCGACGATCGCGACCGCCGCGAGCAGGGCCACCGGACCCCGGGTGCGCTTCTTCCCGGGCGCGGGAGTCACCGGCCCGGAAGCCATCGGTTCGGGAGTCACCGGCCCGGAAGCCATCGGTTCGGGGGCCGGCGCGCCGGCCGTCGCCGTCGTGGGCTCGTACGGCGGCGGGGGCGGCCACTCGGGGTTCACGGGAGCGGAGTAGCTGTGCTGCTGGGCGTACGCGTCCTGCTGTACGTACGTGCCCTGGTGGACGTCACCCTGCGGGGTGCCGTACCCGTACTCGCCGCTGCGGCGGATGCTCTCGGTCATGACAAGAGGTTCCCCCGCGACCATGAGAGCTTCCTGAGTGCTCCCTGAGAAGCCCGGCAGAACCTCGTTTGCCCGATATAAAGGCGGAGCCCGGAGGGCTCAGCCCGTGCACCCGCAGGACGTGCGCAGCACCAGCCGGGACGGGAAGGTCTTCAGCCGCTCGCGCCGGGACCCGGCGATCCGCAGGCCGTCGTCCAGGACGAGGTCCACCGCCGCCCGCGCCATGGCGGAGCGGTCCGAGGCGACCGTGGTCAGCGGCGGGTCGGCGAGCGCGGCCTCCTTGATGTCGTCGAAGCCCGCGACGGCCAGCTTCCCGGGTACGTCGATGCGCAGCTCGCGGGCGGCCCGCAGCAGGCCGATCGCCTGGTCGTCGGTGGAGCAGAAGACCGCCGGCGGCCGGTCCGGGCCGGAGAGGACGTCCAGGGCCACGCGGTAGGCGTCGTAGCGGTTGTACGGTGCCTCGAACAGCCGGCCCTCCGTGGACAGGCCCGCCTCGGCCATGGCCCGCCTCCAGCCCTCGACGTGGTCGGAGACCGGGTCGCCGACGGCCGGTGTGTCGGCCGTACCGCCCATACAGGCGACGTACTCGTAGCCGTGCTCCAGCAGGTGGCGTACGGCGAGCTGGGCGCCGCCGAGGTCGTCCGTCACCACGGCCACGTCGTCGATGGCCTCCGGACGCTCGTGCAGCAGCACCACCCGGGCGTCCCAGGCGTCGATCTCGGCGGCGGCGAGGTCGTTGAGGGCGTGGCTGACCAGGATCAGACCGGAGACCCGCATGCCCAGGAAGGCACGCAGATAGTGGACCTCGCGTTCGCCGATGTAATCGGTGTTGCCGACGAGGACCATCTTTCCGCGCTCGGAGGCGGCCTGCTCCACCGCGTGCGCCATCTCGCCGAAGAACGGCTGGCGGGCGTCCGGGATGATCAGGCCTATGAGGTCCGTGCGCCGCGACGCCATCGCCTGGGCGACCCGGTCGGGCCGGTACCCCAGTTCCTTGATCGCGGCGAGGACACGCTCGCGCGTGGCCGGGGCGACCGGCCGGGGTCCGTTGTTGATGACATAACTGACGACGGCGGTGGAGGTCCCAGCCAGCCGTGCCACATCATCCCGAGTCACCTTGGCCACGCGCGGAGTCTACGCGGATTGACCCGCTCTGGGCAGGGCGTATCACCGCTTGGATGTGCGGAAGCAATGCCCCGCCCGAGCGCCTTCCACGCCCCGCCGGGGAGAACTACGCGTCCGCGTGCAACTCGGCACCGTCCAGGGCGGCGGATGCGTCCGCATCCTCCGCCTTTGCCCGGTCCGCCTTGGCCTTGGCCTCGTCGGAGGCCCGCTCGCCCTTCTCGGGCGTAACGAATCGATAACCGACGTTCCGGACAGTGCCGATCAGCGACTCGTGCTCGGGTCCGAGCTTGGCGCGCAGCCGCCGTACGTGCACGTCGACCGTACGGGTGCCGCCGAAGTAGTCGTATCCCCACACCTCCTGCAGCAGCTGCGCGCGGGTGAAGACCCGGCCCGGGTGCTGGGCGAGGTATTTCAGCAGCTCGAACTCCTTGAAGGTGAGATCGAGGACCCGTCCCTTGAGCTTCGCGGAATAGGTCGCCTCGTCCACCGAGAGATCGCCGTTGCGGATCTCCATCGGGGAGTCGTCGTTGACGATCTGCTGCCGGCCCATGGCGAGCCGCAGCCGCGCCTCCACCTCCGCGGGGCCGGCGGTGTCGAGGAGCACGTCGTCGACGCCCCAGTCGGCGGTGACGGCGGCGAGACCGCCCTCGGTGACGACGAGGATGAGCGGACAGCCGGGGCCGGTGGAGCGCAGCAGCTGGCACAGGCTGCGCACCTGCGGCAGGTCGCGGCGGCCGTCGACGAGGATGACGTCGGCGCCGGGGGTGTCGACGAGGGCGGGGCCCTCGGCCGGGGCGACCCGCACGTTGTGCAGCAGCAGGCCGAGGGCGGGGAGCACCTCCGTCGACGGCTGGAGGGCGTTGGTCAGGAGCAGCAGAGAACTCATACGTCTGGTTCCTCCTCGGTCCCTGCGAGGACGTGTGCGGTGCGGCACTGCTTCGCGATCCCGAAGGCCCCGTACATCCGCGGTCACCTGGTGTTTCCCGCTTCGTATACAACGCTTCCGAAAGCACAAAAGGACCCGGGGGCTACGCTGCCCGAGTCCTCTGCACAGCAGAATAGCCCACATGAGCAACCGTCCGGCAGGTCATGTGGCAGGTTCCACCGTTCGTCCGAATTCCGAGACAAGCGGACGTGCCGCTATCCGGACGTTCCTGTACAGCGCAGACGGAATTCCGATCGATTCCGTATACGATCCCGGCGCCGCCGTATACGAAACACCTCCGGACACCTTCCCGCCTGCCTCCCGTGACCTCGTGTTCGTGGTCGCCCACGGTTTCACCGGCGACGTGGATCGCCCGCATGTTCGACGGGTGGTGGGCGTCCTGCGCGCTCACGGCGCCGTCGTCACCTTCTCCTTCCGCGGCCACGGACGCTCCGGCGGCCGTTCCACGGTCGGCGACAAGGAGGTGCTGGACCTCGCCGCCGCCGTCGAGTGGGCCCGCGGCCTCGGGCACGCGCGCGTGGTGACCGTCGGCTTCTCGATGGGCGGCTCGGTGGTGCTGCGGCACGCAGCCCTGCGCCCCGGCACGGTGGACGCGGTGGTCTCGGTCAGCGCCCCCGCCCGCTGGTACTACCGGGGCACGGCCCCCATGCGCCGTCTGCACTGGCTGGTCACCCGCCCCGCGGGCCGCCTGGTCAGCCGCTACGGCCTGCGCACGCGCATCCACCAGGGCGAGTGGGACCCGGTCCCGCTCTCCCCGGCCGAGGCGGTGCCGGGGATCGCCCCCGCCCCGCTGCTGATCGTGCACGGCGACCGCGACGGCTACTTCCCGCTCGACCACCCCCGCATGCTGGCCGAGGCCGCCGGTGACCACGGCGAACTCTGGGTGGAGCCGGGCATGGGCCATGCGGAGAACGCGGCGGACGACGCCCTGCTGGCCCGGATCGGGGACTGGGCCGCGACGGCGGCGGGCTAGCCTGACACCATCTGTCTTTTGTCTTTGTCTTTTCTTGCCGTCGATTGAGGAATCAGATGCCCAAGGTCACGGTGCGCTACTGGGCCGCCGCCAAGGCCGCGGCCGGAGTCGCCGAGGAGCCGTACGACGCGGACACGCTCGCCGACGCGCTGGCCGCCGTGCGCGCGCGACACCCCGGGGAACTCACACGCGTGCTGCAGCGATGCTCCTTCCTCATCGACGGTGACCCCGTCGGGACCCGCGCGCATGAGACGGTACGGCTGGCCGACGGCGGCACGGTCGAGGTGCTCCCGCCGTTCGCAGGAGGGTGAGGCGATGAGCGACCAGCCGTATCAGGGCGGCCCGTACGAGGGCTACGACCCCTATCAGCAGCAGCCCCAGCACCAGCCCCAGCAGGCGTGGCCCGGTCACGAGCAGTACGGCCGGCAGCCCGGCTACGACCCGCAGCTCACCCAGCAGTGGCAGGGCCAGACCTGGGAGACGCAGACGCACGCCCCGGTGCAGTCGCCGGAGACGGCGTACCTGCCGCCGCAGCAGCACCAGCAGCAGGCGTATCCGGCCCAGCACGAGCCGCAGGCCTATCAGCAGCAGCACGAGCCGCAGGCGGCGTATCAGCAGCAGCCGTATCAGGAGTACCAGCAGCCTGAGCAGCACCAGCAGGCTCACGGGTTCACGGAGGCGTACGCGCCCCAGGCGCCGCGGCCCGAGCCGGCGCCGCGGCCCGAGCCCCCGGCCACCGGACCGGAGTCCCCGGGGCCTGACTACGGCCCCGCGACGCTCGCCGGGAACGCCCGGATCACCGACGCCCAGCGGGCCCGCCTGGAGGGCCGCTCCCCGATCATCGAGCCCGGCATGCAGCCGGCGGCGCTCACCGCGCTGCTGGGTCTGCTGCTGGCCGCCGCGGCCCCCATCGGTTCCTACGCCCTCCTCGTCCCGCTGGTGCTGCTCCAGGCGGTGACGGCGGCGGGATGGTTCCGGCTGAACGGCATGTGGCCGGCCAGGCAGGGCATCGCGCTCGCCTTCGCGGGCGGACTGACGGCCGATGCGGCGGTGCTGGTCGCGGGCCGCGAGCACGCCCCGGCGGCGATCCTCGGGCCGCTCGGCGTCTGGGTCCTGCTCTCCCTGGTCCTGCAGCTGCGCTCGCACGCCTCGCCGGACGAGCGGATGTACGGCCTGATGGCGACGGTCGCCTCGGCGTCGCTCACCGTCCTCGCGACGGGGTATCTCGGCGCTGACACGCACGCGGTGTCCGTGGGCGCGGCGGCGGTGGCGGTGGCGATCCTGGCACGGGCCCTGCCCCTGCCGACGCCGGCGTCGGTCGTGGTCGCGCTGCTGGCCGCGGCGGGCGCGGGAATCGCCGTCGGCGGGATGACCGGCTTCGGAGCGAAGGGGGCGCTGCTGGGCGGGGCCGCCGGGGTGTGCGCTCTGATCGGTCACCGGGTCGCCAGTTACGACTACCCGTCCCGGTTCGTGCACTTCACGGCGGGCGTGGCGTTGCCGTTGTCGGCGGCGGCACCGGTCGTCTGGGTCCTGGGACGCGCACTGGCCGGCTGAAGACCGTTTACGGTCTCAGCCGACCGGCCCCCGACGCTTGACCTCGTTGACGAAGGCCGCCCAGGCGTCGGCCCGGAAGACGAGGGTGCCGCGGGCGGGGGCCTTGCTGTCGCGGACGGGGACGAGGAAGGGGACGTCGGCGGCGACTTCGAGGCAGTCGCCGCCGCTCGTGTTGCTGTAGCTGCTCTTGCGCCAGGTCACGCCGTTCAGGTCGATGGCTCGCACGGCATTTCCTCCAACATCCGCAGGATGAACTTGCGCGACTCGGCTGGGGGCAGCGCGAGGTCGCGCATCGCATCGTACCTACGCTGCAGAAGCTCAACTGAGGCGTTTTCTTCGACAAGTTCGCCGCGCAGATCGTTCTCGGTGTAAGCGACCGTGCGGCCGTCCAGCAGGCGCAGAAACTTCACGGCGGTGTTCATCAGGCCATGCGGGCCTGCGCTGAACGGCAGCACCTGGAGGGTGATGTTCGGGCGCTCGGCGGCCTCCGCCAAGTGCTCCAACTGCTCCCGCCACGCTCCCGCGTCACGCAGCGAGGTGCGCAGCACCGCCTCGGACAGGATGACGCGGAAAGGCGGCGGGTCGTCGCCCTCCAGCAACTGCCGTCGCCCCAGGCGCGCCTCGACCTGCTGGTCCAGTTCGGGGCCCTTGAGCCAGCCCACCGCGAGCGCCTCGCGTGCGTACCCAGACGTCTGGAGAAGGCCCGGTGGCGCGCTCACCGCGTAGTGCCACAGGCTGATCGCCTCGGCCTCCAGGACCATGTACCGCCGGTACTGCTCCTTGAACTGCGTCGGATCCCCCGCCGCCAGCTCCCACAACGTCACCAGCAAACCCGGCGTCCCGTAGAACTGGTCCAGCGCCTGTACGACCTCCGGCCCGCCCAGCGTCCGGCCGCTCTCCATCTTGCTGAACTGGGACGAGTCCCAGCCCACCTCCTTCGCGAGGTCCCGCAGGCTCAGGCCCCGCTCGCTTCTCAGGCGCCGCAGTTCCTCGGTGAACCGCTCCCTCGGCTCCTGACTCCGTCCCGTGAACACCAGACGCTGCGGCATCGCGCTCCTGTTGAATTTGTTGAATTTGGCAGGCCCACCGTTGAATTTGGGCCCTTCAACAGCCCGGACGCTCACTCCGTGCGCCATGCTCGTAAGCATCCCGAACACGCAGCGTAGTCATCGATGAGCGCTGCGCACAGGCGTTCACGGAAAGGAGCTGGCCGCATGACAGCGAAGTCGGAGTCCCACGAGCCCGGACGTCAGGCCGACCCGGAGACCCTTCGTCCGGCCACGGACCGGGAACGGCTCGCCGCGAGTGTCCGAGCCGTCAACCAGCGCACCCGCTCGGTGCCGCCCCTGCCCCCGCCCTTGGATGCCGCCAGTCGGCCACCGCGTCCCGTACCCGGCTGTGCCGCGTGCCTGGAGCTGGCCGAGCGGCGGGAGGCGGCGCGGGTGGCGTACGACCGCAGTGCCGAAACCGATGTGAACGTCCTGCTGCGCCAGCACCAGAGGAAGGAGCACCGCGCATGACGGCCGTCGGAGGTCTGCCGTACGAGGAGTGCAGGCGACAGGGACAGCGCATGGCACCGCGGGACCGGACCACCCCATGGCCGGCCTACGCGCTTCCGCCGTTCCGTCCGGGTGCGCGCGGCACACCCGACGTCCCCGCCGCCGACCCCGCCCCCGTCCCTCGCCGCACTTCCCGGCCCGGCCCTCGCACGAGGCGTCGTTCCGGGCGCCGAGCGGCCGACGGCGCGGCCGTGAGCGGCCTGCTCGTCGTTCTCTGTGTCACCGCGTTGTTCGCGGCGATCGCCCTCGCGGCCGTCCGGGAACGGGGCTGACGCATCCCCCACGACGGCAGGCCGAAGGGCCGCACCCCCACTGGCGTCCAACCCAGGGGGTGCGGCCCTTCAGTTCCGTCACCGAGTCCGTTCAGACCGCGATGGCAACCTCCGCGAGGCCGCCCTGCTGGGCCACAACCGTGCGGTCGGCGGTGCCGCCGGGCACCAGCGCGCGGACGGTCCACGTGCCCTCGGCCGCGTAGAAGCGGAACTGCCCCGTGGCGGAGGTGGGAACCTCCGCGGTGAACTCGCCGGTCGAGTCCAGCAGACGGACGTAGCCCGTCACCGGCTCGCCGTCGCGGGTCACCTGACCCTGGATCGTGGTCTCACCGGGCTTGATCGTCGAGGCGTCCGGGCCGCCGGCCTTCGCTCCACACATGCTGTTTCTCCAGAGGGGTCTGACCGGAAGGTCGGTCGGGGTGGGTTACTTGTTGGCGCCGAGCTCGATCGGCACGCCGACCAGGGAGCCGTACTCGGTCCAGGAGCCGTCGTAGTTCTTGACGTTCTCGACGCCGAGCAGCTCGTGCAGCACGAACCAGGTCAGGGCCGAGCGCTCACCGATGCGGCAGTAGGCGATCGTGTCCCTGGCGAGGTCCACGTTCTCCTCGGCGTAGAGGGCCTTCAGCTCCTCGTCCGACTTGAAGGTGCCGTCGTCGTTGGCGTTCTTCGACCACGGGATGTTCCGGGCGCTCGGGACGTGGCCCGGGCGCTGCGACTGCTCCTGCGGCAGGTGGGCCGGGGCGAGCAGCTTGCCGGAGAACTCGTCGGGCGAACGCACGTCGACCAGGTTCTGCGCGCCGATCGCGGCGACGACGTCGTCGCGGAAGGCACGGATGGAGGTGTCCTGCGGCTTGGCCTGGTAGTCGGTCGCGGCGCGCTCGGGCACGTCGCCGCCGTCGACGAGCTCGCGGGCGTCCAGCTCCCACTTCTTGCGGCCGCCGTCGAGAAGCTTGACGTTCTCGTGGCCGTACAGCTTGAAGTACCAGTAGGCGTAGGACGCGAACCAGTTGTTGTTGCCGCCGTAGAGGATCACCAGCGTGTCGTTGGCGATGCCCTTCTTCGACAGGAGCTTCTCGAAGCCCTCCTGGTCGATGAAGTCACGGCGGACCGGGTCCTGCAGATCCTTGGTCCAGTCGATGCGGATCGCGTTCTTGATGTGGTTCTTCTCGTAGGCGGACGTGTCCTCGTCCACCTCGACGATGGCGATCGTCGGGTCGTCCAGGTGGTCCTGGACCCAGTCGGCGTCGACGAGGACGTCGCTGCGGCTCATGCTCTTTCTCCTCCGGGGCAGTCGCGGCGGGGCGTGCGAGTAGAGAGGGGTGCGCGCTGATGCGGCGCACGGGTGCCCTTCCAGCAGGGCAGGGATGAGACGCGGAAGTCGGGGACTTTCGCTCAGAAGGGGCGACAGAGCATGGCGGCAACGCGGCACAGGTCCACTGCCCGCCGCTTCGTGAGATCCGCCTGTCGCTTCATGGGCCCGATCGTAGGGACGTCCGGGCGGGCGTGTCACCGGTGTGTCATATGGCGAGATGCGATCGTCCGAATGGCGGGATATGAATCGCGCCCGGGCGGCCGTCCTCCGGCCTCCGGGCGCTCTTGGGGGTGCAGCATCTGCGGTACGGACGTGAATGTCTCGCCAGTCGGACGTCGGGCGTCCATCGACGGCCTGCCTACCCCGCCAGCCTGACGTCCGAACCCTTCACGCTGATCTTCACGCCGTCCGGTGCGGCCTCCACCTTGTCCAGCTTGATGCCGCCGGGCAGCCGGTCGATGGCCTGCCGGAAGTCGGTGATCGTGCGGACGCGGTTCTCGGCGAGCGCGAGGCCGCTGATCGCGGGCAGGGAGTCCGCGTGGACCTGGACCTTGTCGTTCTCCACGGTCACCGAGCTGAGCACGGACACCGTCCGGTCGATGGGGATGGCCCCCGCGACCGTGCCCCGCACCTTGACGGCGACCTTGATCTTGCCGTTGCCGCCGTCGGAGAGGCCGACGACCTGGGCCTTGACGCCGAGGCCGACGTCGGTCGGCTCGGACTTGGCGGTCCTGAGCAGCTCGGCGTAGGAGACCGTCGCGGTGCCGGTGGCGGTGGCCGCGGTGGCGGAGCTGTAGTCGCCGGAGAACTCGACGCCCTTCATGTCGGCCGTCAGGTCGTCGATGCGGATGGTCTGGCCGGCCTTGCCGGTGGCCGCCTCGTAGTCCTTGATGCCGACCTCGACGTCGTCCAGGGAGCCGCCGGCGGCCTGGGTGAGGAACGGGAAGCCCTTGATGTCCACGTCCGGGGTGGAGGCCAGGTTCTCCGTCGCCTTCAGCTTGTCCGCGGCCTCGCTCTCGGCGAAGTGCACGGCCACCCGGTCCACGATCACGAAGAGCACGCCCAGGATCACGACGACGATCAGAAGTATTCGCAGGGCACGCATGAGGTGTTTCCCCCGGGTCGGCGACAGCGTTCGGAATCCGGTACGTCTACGCCACGGTAACCCTGGGGGCCGGGCCCGGGCGGGGATTGTCGATCACCTGTGACAGGGGCTGTCGGTTCTACCCTGGAACCATGTACGCACGGCGGCGGCACATCTACTTCGCCATGATGGGAACGTGCATCGGGCTCTTCGTCCTGGCCTGGGCGGTCGTGCGCCTGTGGTCCGTGCCGGCCGCCGTCGGCATGTGCGTCCTCGCCATGGTCATCCCGCCGGTCGCCGCGATGATCGCCAACCGGCGGGGCCCGGAGGACCGCTGGTGGGACGATCCGTCCGGGGATCCGAAGTCCGACGAGTGGTGGGACGAACTGGACGGCAAGAAGCGCCCGCGTCCGTGAGAGCCCCGTGGAGGCGGCCCTGCCGGGCCGCCCGCGGAAGCCGGTGTCAGTAGACGAGCGCCTGGGTGTCGTCCGCCAGGGCCTCCTGGACGAAGACCTGCGCGCCCGCGATCCGCACGCCCTCGACGACGTCCTTCTCCGTGATGTCCCGGCGGGCGGCGCACTGCGTGCACAGGGTGATGCGGCCGGCCGCGAGGATCGAGTCGACCAGATCCGGCAGCGGGGCCGCGTGCGGCAGTTCGAACTCGGCCGCCCGCCCCGGCAGCGCGAACCAGGAGGACTCCCCGGTCAGCCACAGCGAGACCTCGACCCCGCTGGCCACGGCCACCGCAGCCACCGTGAACGCCTGCGAGCAGCGTTCGGGGGCGTCGGCCCCGGCCGTCACCTTGATCACGAGCTTCTTCGCCATGGGGGCAGGGTAGCCCTACCGCCCACCTCACAAGGAGGGCCGGGCCTCGGCCGCGTAAGCTGGGCCCCGGCTCTGTCGTATGCCCACCCTCGCTCAAGGAGCACCCGTGGAGATCTTCTTCGAAACCCTGCTGGTCCTGGTCTGCGTCGGCGTGCTCGCCTTCGCCGGTCTGACCGTGAAGAAGCTGTACCAGGGCCAGCGCTGATCCACACCGAGGAAAGCTTCCGCTCATGATCGAGATCCCGTCCGACCTGCACAAGGACCTCGTCCCGCTCGCCTTCCTGCTCGGCAACTGGGCCGGCGCGGGCGTGCACGACTTCCCCGGCTCGCAGAAGTGCAACTTCGGGCAGGAGGTCAGTTTCACCCACGACGGCCGGGACTTCCTGGAGTACCACTCCCACACCTGGGTGCTGGACAACGACGGCAACAAGGTCCGTCCGCTGGAGTCGGAGTCCGGCTTCTGGCGGATCGACGCCGACCGCAAGGTCGAGGTCACGATGACCCGCGACGACGGCACGGTGGAGATCTGGTACGGCGAGATGGCCGACAAGAAGCCGCAGATCGACCTGGTCACGGACGCCGTCGCCCGGACGGCCGCCGCCCAGCCGTACGCCGGCGGCAAGCGGCTGTACGGCTACGTCAAGAGCGACCTGATGTGGGTCGGCGAGAAGCAGACCCCCGAGGTCGAGCTGCGCCCCTACATGTCGGCCCACCTGAAGAAGGTCGTCACCCCCGAGGACGTCGAGCGCTGGGCGAAGGCCCTTCCGGACGACCTTCCCGACGACGGGATCGCCTTCTTCAAATAGGCCCGCCCAAGTGGTCCTAGACTCTTCGGTGTGGTGAGCACCGACTGGAAGAGCGACCTCAGGCAGCGCGGCTACCGGCTGACGCCGCAGCGGCAGCTTGTCCTCGAAGCCGTGGACACCCTTGAGCACGCGACCCCCGACGACATCCTCGTGGAAGTGAGGAAGACGGCGTCGGGGGTCAACATTTCCACCGTCTACCGGACGCTGGAGCTGCTGGAGGAGCTGGGCCTGGTCAGCCACGCCCACCTCGGCCACGGCGCACCGACCTACCACCTCGCCGACCGCCACCACCATCTGCACCTGGTGTGCCGGGACTGCGAGAACGTGATCGAGGCGGACGTCGACGTGGCGGCCGACTTCACGGCGAAGCTGCGCCAGCAGTTCGGGTTCGACACCGACATGAAGCACTTCGCGATCTTCGGCCGGTGCCGTGACTGCTCACTGAAGAGTTCAACTACCACGTCGTAGGCTTGCCGTATGAAGAGCCTCCTGCTGTCCCTGCCCGGCGCCGTCCCCGCCGAAGGAGCGGACGAAGGTGTCGCCGCCCACTACGGCGACCTGTTCCGTGAGCAGCGCGCCCTCGCCGACGGCACCGGTTTCGTCGATCTCTCGCACCGCGGTGTCGTCACCGTCAGCGGCGAGGACCGGCTGAGCTGGCTGCACCTCCTGCTCACCCAGCACGTCAGCGACCTGCCCGCGGGCCAGGCGACCGAGGCGCTGATCCTCTCCGCGCACGGTCACATCGAGCACGCCCTGTACCTGGTGGACGACGGTACGACGGTCTGGGCGCACGTCGAGCCCGGCACCCAGGACGCGCTGCTCGCGTACCTGGAGTCGATGAAGTTCTTCTACCGGGTGGAGGCCGCCGACCGCACCGACGACTTCGCGGTCGTCCATCTGCCGGCCGGCTCGATCGCCGCGGTGCCGGAGGGCGTCGTCGTCCGCGAGACGGCGCACGGCCGTGATCTCTTCCTGCCGCGCGCCGACCTGGAGTCCTTCGCGGCGCAGCACGGCCCCGCCGCCGGCCTGCTCGCCTACGAGGCGCTGCGCGTCGAGCAGCACCGTCCCCGGCTGGGCTTCGAGACCGATCACCGCACGATCCCGCACGAGCTGGGCTGGATCGGCACGGCGGTGCACCTGCAGAAGGGCTGCTACCGCGGCCAGGAGACGGTCGCCCGCGTCCAGAACCTGGGCAAGCCGCCGCGCCGGCTGGTCTTCCTGCACCTGGACGGAAGCGACGTCCACCTGCCGGCGCCCGGCACGGACATCCGCCTCGCGGACGAGGGCCCCGACGGCCGCAAGATCGGCTTCGTGACGACGTCCGTACGCCACCACGAACTGGGCCCGGTCGCCCTCGCGCTCATCAAGCGCAACACCCCGACCGACGCCCGGCTGATCGCCGGGGACACGGCCGCCGCCCAGGAAGTCGTCGTGGAGCCCTAGGCCCTGACCACAACTGGCCGAAAACGACTTGTCGTGTCTCGAACGGATCATTCATGATCCAACCCTCCGGTACCGCACTCTGACCAAGAGCGGCACCACGACCCAGAGGGGGACACGCACGATGGCGAGCATCAAGGCGAGGCTCGGGGCACTCACGGGGGCCGCCGCGCTGACGGCGGGGCTGGCGCTGGCGGGTGCCACGCCGGCTTCCGCGGCACCGAACTTCAAGTTCGACTACTTCCCGCTGAACCGCCCCGGCGGCGGTTTCATCATCGACGCCTGGGACGGCGCCGACTTCGTCGGGGACGGAGAGTGGTGGCGCGATCCGGGCGACGGCAAGCCCGGAGACACGCTGGTGGCCTACGACGGCCGTGCCGACGGCTACGGCATCGAGGCCCACCTGTCCACGAGCCCCGAGCGCCTCGCGTCGACGCGCGGGCACGCCAAGGGCTACGAGGACCGCAAGTCGGGCGACCTGAGGGAAGGCAGCGACTGGGTCATGTACGTCTGCGTGGTCAAGGGAAGCTTCCACAAGTGCTCGGAGGAGCGCGTGGTCTACGCCTGACCGATGCGCGTCAGATCTCCAGAAGCACGGTGAACGGGCCGTCGTTCGTCAGGGACACCCGCATCTGCGCCCCGAACCGGCCCGTCGCCACCGTCGCCCCCAGCGCCTGCAACTGCGCCACCACCTCGTCCACCAGCGGCTCGGCGACATCGCCCGGGGCCGCCGCGTTCCAGGTGGGCCGGCGTCCCTTGCGGGCGTCGCCGTACAGCGTGAACTGGCTGATCACGAGCAGCGGGGCGTCGATGTCACTGCACGACCTCTCGTCCTGCAGCATCCGGATCGACCACAGCTTGCGGGCCAGCTGTGCGGCCTTCTCCTTGGTGTCCTCATGGGTCACACCGACGAGGACGCACAGCCCCTCGCCCTCGATCGCGCCCACCGTCTCGCCGTCCACGACGACGCTCGCGCCGTCCACCCTCTGCACCACCGCACGCATGCGGACCATCATGCCCGGTGCCCCGCGTTCGGCCACAGGGGGTCCAATATAGATCTCTTAGCGCCCATCTGGGGCCGTTCGGGGGCACTCGGTCACATAGCGGCCGGTTGGGGTGGCACGATGCTCCCACACGGCGGTCGAGGGGACGGTCAGAAGCACATGAGCACACCGAGTACCAGCGGGATGCTGGGGACGCACGGGACGTACCGGCCCCCCGCACAGCGCGGCGACGGCACGGGCGGCCCGGCGCTGCCCGCGGAGCCTCCCGAGCCCGACCTGGCCCGGCTGAGCCTGCCCGAACTGCGCACCCTGCGCCGCGACGCCCAGCGCGACGAGGCGGACCTCAGCTATGTGCGGCGGCTGCTGCAGGGCCGGATCGACATCCTGCGCGCGGAGCTGTGCCGGCGCGGCCGGGCGTCCGTGCCGGCGCCCGCGGACGGCTCCGTGGTCGACCGGCTCCCGGAGATCCTCAAGGACGCCCCGGCCCGGCACCGCTCCTCGGCCCGCCATGTCACGCTCGGGACCCCGCACAACGAGGAGTACCGGCAGCTGGCCGCCGAGATGCTCGCCGAGGTCGAGCTGTCCGACCTCGAGGCCCGCACGGACCTCGAACTGACCAGCGCCATGGGCCGCCTGGTCCGCTACGAGCAGGAGGTCTCCCGGCGCCGCCAGCGGCTGCAGGGCACGACCGACGAGTGCAGCGGGGAGATCGCGCGCCGGTACCGGGTGGGCGAGGCGCAGGTCGACGATCTGCTGACCTGAGCGGCCCGCTGCAGGCACCGGAAATACGGGCGACAGCAGGGAACCGTCCGCCTACCGTGGCCCCATGACCGAGGTCCGGATCGTCACCGATGCCGAATTCGAGGACTGGCAGCGCGCACTCAGCACCGGGTTCTTGCGGCCGCCGGTCAGGGAGCCGGAGCAGCTGGAGGCCCGGCGCCGGGTGCCGGGCCGCCGGCTGGGCGTGATGGACGGCGGCCGGTGCGTGGCCACCTTGCGCTCCTTCGACCAGGAACTGACCGCGGTCGGCGGCACCCCGGTGCCCGCGGACGCGATCTCCAACGTCACCGTCAGCCCGACACACCGCCGCCGGGGCCTGCTGACCCGGATGATGCGGCACGACCTGGCGGCGGCGAAGGAGCGCGGCGACGTCGTGGCCACCCTGATCGCCGCGGAGTACCCGATCTACGGGCGCTACGGCTTCGGTCCGGCGACCTGGACGACCGAGTGGACCGTCGACGTCACCCGGGCCGGCCTCGACCCGCGCTGGTCCGGCCCCACGGACGGCGGCCGGATCGACCTGGTGGACGCCGAGGACGTACGCAAACTCGGCCCCGAGCTGCACGAGCGGTTCCGCCGCGCCCAGCCGGGCGCGGTCAGCCGGGACGAGCTGTGGTGGCAGACGAACACCGGGGCCGTGCGCTTCGGGGAGTGGACCGAGCCGTTCTACGCCGTGTACCGGTCGGCCTCCGGCGAGGTCGAGGGCCTGGTGTCCTACGAGTCCGACGACAAGTGGCACGGCAAGCAGCCGCAGAACACCGCCGACGTCAACTGGCTGATCACCACGACCCCGGCGGCCGAGCGCGCCCTGTGGCGGTACCTGTGCTCGATCGACTGGATCACGAAGGTCAAGACCGGCTGGCGCGGCCCCGACGACCTGCTGCCCTTCCACCTGCCCGACCCGCGCGCGGCCCGGGTCACCGAGCACGCGGACTGGCTGTGGGTGCGCATCCTGGACGTCGTGCGGGCCCTGGAGGCGCGGACGTACGAGGGGGAGGGCGCGCTGGTGCTCGAGGTCCTGGACGGCGCGGGCGAGGCAGCCGGTGCGGGCGGGGCGGGTCCGGCCGCGGGCCGGTTCCGGCTGGAGGCCTCCCCCGAGGGGGCGTCCTGCGGGCCGGCGGGCGGTGCGCCTGCCGATCTGACCCTGGAGGCGGGCGAGTTGGCCCGGCTGTGGCTCGGTGACGCGTCCGCGCTGCGGCTCGCCGCCGTCGGCCGGGTCCAGGAAGAACGAGAGGGCGCCGCCCGGAAGGCCGACGCCCTGTTCCGCTCGCCCGGGCGCCCGTGGTGCCCGGACCTCTTCTGAGGCTCCCTTCGTGTGACGCCATGCTGACCGTTCATCCGTAGCGAGCTGTTCAGTTGTGGCTGTGCGATGCCTTGTGCAGTTGTGGCTGTGCCGGTTGTTCAGTTGTGGCTGTGCGGGTCGTGCGCTGTGGCTGTGTGCTCCGGTGGCCGTCCCCTGTCCGGGCTCCCGGCTCCCCTCCGGAAGGGAGCCCGGTCGGCCAACCACTGGAAAGCTTGACCATGTTGCATGAGTTGGCAGCCAACTCATCTGTTCTTATCTCCGTTGGGAACCGTCTCATAACCAGCTGTCGGTGAACTGCCACAAGATGGCGGGAAGTTGTAGTGTTTGTCCGTGGACCCGGAGCACGCCTCCGCCAGTGGACGGACGAGGTCACAGCGGCCACGCCAGTCCCATCGCGAGATCGCCGACGAACTGCGCGGCCGGATCAGCTCCGGCGAGCTGCGGCCGGGTCAGCGCATGCCCACGCAGGCCCAGCTGGCCGACGAGTTCGGCGTCGAACGCGGGGCCGTGCGGCAGGCCTTGCGCATCCTGCAGTCGGAGCACCTGCTCACCAACGTTTCCAAAGGAAGCCCGGCCACCGTGGCCGGGGTCCCGGGGCCGGCGCGGCCCGTGGCCGGCCCCGCGGCGCCGCCGCAGCCCACCATGGTGGGTCTCGCGCCGCGCATCGCGGCCGCCTTCGCCGCCCCGCACGTGCGGATCGACGCGCTCTGTCTGACCTCCGTCTCGCTCACGCTGGCCATCGGTGAGCCGCTTCGGCAGATCCATGCCGGGCAGTTGAAACCGGCCAAGATCGACGTGCGGGTGCTGCTGCCGAGCCGGGACATCGAGCTGGCGTTCCCCGTGCCGGTGGACGCGGCGGACGGCGGCCTGCTGCACCGGCGCTGGCTGGCCCAGCGCAACGCCCAGGGTCAGGTGCTGCGGCAGAACCTGCTGGCGCTGCGCACCACGCACGGGATCGACGTGCGGGTCTTCTTCCGGGCCCTGCCGTTCACCCCGCCGGTCAAGCTCTACCTGCTCAACGGCGCCGAGGCGCTGTTCGCGTACTACACGCTGGGGCGCCGCGAGCGGGAGATCGAGCACGAGCACGTGCAGTTGTACGACGCCGACGGCACCCGGTCGATGCTGTTCGCCTTCGAGCGGCGGGCCGGGGAGCGGGACGCGGCGTTCGTGGAGCAGTCGCGTCTGTGGTTCGACGCGCTGTGGGAGACGATCAGTTCGGACCTGGTGCTGGCGTCATAGGGCGGGGCCCGCGAGCAGCACCGCGAGCAGGACGGCGCCGGCGGAGCTGACCGCCGGGCTCTTGGCCTTGATGCCGATGGAGAGCAGCAGCATGCCGACGATGCCGGCGGCGCCGTACTTCCATTCGACGAGCTGCTCGAAGCCGATGACGAACAGGGCGGAGAAGAGAGCGAGGGCAGGCACGATGATCCCCCTTCGGGCTGCCGGTGGAATGTGCGGGAAGCAAAAGCTCCGCCAACTTGGAAAAGTTGGCAACCAACTTCATCTAAGTTGTCCCCACTTGGTCCCTACTCATAAACAACTTTCGAGCAACTCCCCTTAGATGGATCAGAGTTGTAGCGTTTGGTCGTGACCCAGGAGAACGTGGCAGTGAACGGCAGCAGAAGGCTCACGCCCCAGGAGATCGCCGACATCCTGCGCGAACGCATCCGCACCGGCGCCCTCCGGGCGGGCGAGCGGCTGCCCACCCAGGCCGAACTGGCCGGGGAGTTCGGCGTGGAGCGCGGTGCCGTGCGCCAGGCACTGCGGGTACTCCAGCAGGACGGGCTGCTCAGCAACGTCAGCAAGGGCAGCCCGCCCCGGGTCGCCGAGCCGCAGTCGGCGCCGGACGAACCGCAGCCGACCATGGTGGCCCTCGCGCCCCGGCTGACGGAGGCCTTCTCGGCACCGCACGTGCGCATCGACGCGGTGTGCCTGACCGCGCAGAGCCTGATCCCCGCCCTCGGCGAGCCGCTGCGCCTGATCCACGAGGGACGCATCCGCCCCGAGCGGATCGACGCCCGCATCCTGCTCCCGTCCCGGGACATCAACCTCGCCTTTCCGGTCTCGGTCGACGCCGGGAGCGACGACGACGCCGTCCACCAGCGCTGGCTGGCGATGCGCAACGCCCAGGGCCAGGTGCTCCAGTACAACCTCCAGGCGCTGCGCGGCACCCACGACATCGACGTCCACGTCACCTTCCGGGCCCTGCCGTTCACCCCGCCGGCGAAGCTGTACCTGCTCAACGGCGTGGAGGCGCTGTACGCGTACTACATGATCACGCGCCGCGAGGAGCCCACCGAGACCGGGACGCTGGAGATGTACGACACCCTCGGCTCCGAGTCGCTCCTCTTCTCCTTCGAGAAGCGGGCCGGTCAGCGCGACGCGGCGTTCGTGGAGCAATCGCAGAAGTGGTTCGACGCCCTCTGGGAAACCATCACCACGGACCTGACACTCTCCTAGTGACTTCTGATGCGACTTCTGATGCGACGCCTGGTGCGAAAGAGATCGAGAAGCTACGACAGCTGATCACACGTGCTCGGGTCGTGCTGTGGGACTTCGACGGGCCGATCTGTCGCCTCTTCGCCGGGCACAAGGCGGAACGGGTGGCCGCGGAGCTGGTGGAGTGGCTGGAGCTGCAGGGCCTGCGGGGACTGCTCACCGGCCCGGAACGGGAGACGCTGGACCCGCAGGTCGTCCTGCGCGCCGTGGGCCGCCGCCACCCGGGCAGCGACCTCGTCGCCGCTCTGGAGGAACGGCTCACCCAGGAGGAGCTGCGGGCGGCCGTCTCCGCGCTGCCGACCGCCTACGCCGACCCGCTGATCCGCACCTGGACCGCCGTCGGCGCCCGGCTCGCCGTCACCACCAACAACTCGCCCCGGGTGGCCCGCACGTATCTCGAGACCCGGGGCCTCGCCGGCTGCTTCGCCCCCCACCTGTACGGCCGCACCGACCAGCTGCACCACCTCAAGCCGCACCCGCACTGCCTCAACCGCGCCCTGAACGCGATGGGCGCGGCCCCCTCCGCCGCCCTGATGATCGGCGACTCGGCCTCGGACCTGGACGCGGCCCGCGACGCCGGTGTCCCGTTCCTGGGCTACGCGCGTAACGCCTTCAAGGAGAAACGCCTGCGAGCGGCGGGCGCCGAACACGTCGTACGGTCCCTGGAGCCGCTGCTGCGGCTGCTCCGGAGCGGGCGTTTCGTGCGCTAGCATGCGCCAGTCCGAGTCACCGCTCGGATTCGTGCGTAAGGAAGGGCAACGAGCCGGTCCTCGGCCGTCGGCCCGGCACAGGTGAGTGGCAGACCACCCGTTGGGCCACTCGGCTGGGCCTGAGGGTCGTGTCGGCCACCACCTGGGAATAGCGTTCTCCCAGACGTTTCCTCCCGACCTGTCTTGCGACGCTGTCCCGATGTCCCGACCCTTCCTTCTCGCGCGATCTACCCGGAGCGGCCAGTGGGCGCACCGTCTGTTCCCCGTGCCGCGGCCGGGGAACACGCCGGCAGAGTTCGGACGGATGCCGTCGTCCAGGAGTTCGTGGCCCGTGCCCTCGCTTCGGGACCGGAGCACGGGGGCGTCCACCACCGCGATCACGTCGTACCGCTGACCGAGCCCGTGGCGAGGCTGCTGGGCAGGGAGCCCGGCACCCTGGTGACCGTGCGGGTGCCGCGGGCGGACGCGGTGCCGGTGGTCGTCCGTACCTGGCCGGGCGAGCCGGAGATCCTGCGGTCCCTGCACGGTGTGCTGCCCGTACCGGAGTGCCTGGCGCAGGGGGAGGGGTACGCCGTCCACAGCCATGTGGACGGAGCCGTACTGGCGGACGTGTGCGGCCCCGGCAAGCCGGTCGACGGTCCGCTGCTGGCGGATCTCGCGGCGCTGCTCGCCTCGATCGTCCAGGTACGCGGCTCCGCGCTGCCGCCCCTGCCGGCCGAGTGGCCTCGCAACCACACGGACTCCCAGGGCTTCCTGCGCACCCTCGCCCATCTCGCCGACCGCCAGATCCGCCGGCCCAACTGGTCCCGGTACGGCGGCCTGTTCGTGGCTCTCGGGGTGCCCGAGGACGCGCTGCTCCGGTTCGCCGACCGGGTCCCGGCGATGACCCGGCGGCCGTACGGTCTGCTCCACGGCGACCTGCACCGCGGCAACCTGGTCCTGCCGTCCTCCGGTGACGCGCCGCTGCACTGCCTGGGCTGGGAGCTGGCCGGCTACGGCGACCCGTTGCACGACCTCGCCGTCCATCTGGTGCGGATGCGCTACCCGGAGCACCAGTGGTACGAGGCCGTCGGCGCCTGGGCCGAGGCCGTGCGCCGGGTACGGCCCGCCGCCGTGGCCGGCCTGACCAAGGACCTGCCCCACTACCTCGCCTTCGAGCACGCCCAGTCCCTGTACGCCGACGTCATCCGGGCCGCGCGGTCGCTGGAGGAGTCCTTCGACGGGCGGAGCCTGGAGGAGGCGACGGGCGCCGTGCGCGCCGCCCTCAGGTCCGCCGCCGAGCCGCTGCGGCTGGGCAGGGTGCCGCAGGAGGAGGAGATCGAGCGGGCCCTGTTCCGCCGCGGGGCGTCCGCCGGGTCCGCCGCCGGTGCGCGGCGGCGGGGCCAGGCCGCCCGCGGGATCGGCTGGACACCGGACCGGCGCGTCCCCGAGCACCCCCGCTTCCCGCACTCCGCGGTCGCCGACGCGCTGTTCCTGGAGGGTGCCGCCCCGGCCGACCGGGTGTTCAAGGGCGCCGCCCACCTCACCACGGTGCTCCGGGTGCCCGGCGCCCCCTTTCCCGTCGTCGTCCGCCGCGAGGCGGCCGTCGTCCTGCGGCGCGAACGCAGCTTCCTCAGCGAGCACGCCGTGCTCGGCGCGATCGAGCGGTCCGGGGTGCCGGTGGCCGCGCCCCGGGTCCTGGCGCTGGGGACGAGCCACGCCACGGACCCCGCCCACCGCTACGGCGGGGACCGCTTCGCCGTCCACACCTACGAGGGCGCCCGCGACCTCGGCCGAAGGCCCGAGCACCCGGTGCACGGACTGCGGCCGCACGAGGCGGACTGCCTGGTCGACCAGCTGGCCGCGCTGACCGCGGTCGACTACGCCCCGATCGACCCGGTCGCCGGCCGGCCCGGCTTCTACGACTGGCTCAGCGACCAGCTCGTGGCGCTGGTGGCCGGCCTGCCGAAGGCGTCCCAGCAACTGGCCCGCTTCCTCGGACTGCCCGACGCGCTCCGGCTGCGCGAGATCCTCGCCCGGCACCGCGTCACCGAACGGGACTGCGCCCTGCTGCACGGCGACCTCCATCCCTGGAACCTGGTGCGCCGCGAGGACGACCCGGCCCTCACCCTCATCGACTGGGAGATGGCCCTGGTCGGGGACCCGCTGTACGAGCTGGTGCGGCACATGCACCTCACCCCGACCCGGCCGGAGATCCGCGCCCGGATGTTCCGGCGCTGGCAGGACCGGCTGTCCGGGCGGTTCACCCAGGGCTGGCAGGAGGACTGGCGGGTGTACCGGTGGATCGAGATCGTCCGCTCCGCCTACGTCGACCTCGACCGCCTGGTCACCGGGACGAGCCTGGACGCCCCGAACGTCCGCCGGGCCCTGGACTCGTACGCCATGACCCTGGCCGCGGCCACCGCCTCGCTGGGCCTGTCGTCCCGGCCGCGCGGCGGCCCGCACCAGGTCCGCGGTCTGGCCTGGCCGACCGGTCCGGGCGGCGCTGCGTAGGCTCCCCCTCATGGAAGAGATGGGCCTGCGCGAGCGCAAGAAGCAGCGGATGTACCAGGACGTGTCGGACATCGCCGTACGGCTGTTCCTGGAGCGGGGCTTCGAGGCGGTGTCGGTCGCGGAGATCGCCGCCGCGGCCGGGATCTCCAAGCCGACCCTCTTCCGGTACTTCCCGGCCAAGGAGGACCTCGTCCTGCACCGGATCGCCGACCACGAGACGGAGGCCGCGCGGGTGGTCGCCGGGGCGGCCGATCCGGTGGACGCGCTGCGCCGGAACTTCCTCGCCGGACTCGAGCGGCGCGACCCGGTCACCGGACTGAACGACCATCCCGAGGTGCTCGCCTTCCACACCCTGCTGTACGGCACCCCGGCGCTCGTGGCGCGGGCGTACGGCCATCTGGAGCGGTCGGAGGCGGTGCTCGCCGAGGCCCTGGGCGGGGGGCTGGACGCCCGGCTGGCGGCGGGTCAGATCATCGCCGTCCAGCGGATCCTCGCGCAGGAGAACTGGCGGCGGATCGCGGCCGGGGAGAGCGTCGCACGGGTGGCGCCGGACGCGGCGCTGGCCGCCGAGCGGGCCTTCGGGCGGCTGGCGGCGGTGCTGTCCGGGGTGATCGGGAAGCACGCCGAATGAAACTCGGTTAAAAACTTAACTCGGTTACATGTTTCGCGTACGCTGACGTCATGACGTCACTCCAGCCCGCCCTCGAGGACGCCCTCCACGCCGAGCGCGCCTACCACGACACCTGCCGCGCCGCCCTCGCCGCCATGGTCGAGGGTGCCGCCGAACAGGTCGTCGTCGGCGAGGACGTCTCCGCCTCAGGTGCCGATGCCGAGGTGCTCGGCCGCCGGTTGCGCAGCCGGGCCCAGCTCATGCGCGAACTGCCGCCGGGCCCGCTGTTCTTCGGCCGGCTCGACTTCGGCGAGGAGGATCCGGAACACGGCGGGCAGAGCTACCACGTCGGCCGGATCCGGATCACCGAGGACCCGGCCGCCCCGCCCCTCGTGGTGGACTGGCGGGCCCCCGTCTCGCGCGCCTTCTACCAGGCGAGCGCCCGCGAGCCGCAAGGCGTCGGGATCCGGCGCCGGTTCGGCTGGGCGCCGGGCAGTCAGGGCGACCCGGCCGACCTCACCGGTCTCGAGGACGAGCACCTGGGCCGGGGCGAGTCGCGGGCCAGCGACATCGTCGCCCGCGAGATCGAACGGCCCCGCGTCGGACCCATGCGGGACATCGCCGCCACCATCCAGCCCGAGCAAGACGACCTCGTGCGGGCGGATCTCACCGAATCCGTGTGCGTGCAGGGCGCCCCCGGCACCGGCAAGACCGCCGTCGGCCTGCACCGCGCCGCCTACCTGCTCTACACCCACCCCAAGCGGCTCCAGCGCTCCGGCCTGCTCATCCTCGGCCCCAACCGCACCTTCCTCGGCTACATCGCCGAGGTGCTGCCCACCCTCGGCGAGTCCGGCGTCCGTCAGTCCACCCTCCTCGACGAGATCGCCCGCCACCCGGTCACCGGCACCGACCCCGTCCCCGCGGCCACCGTGAAGCACGACGCCCGCATGGCCGAGGTACTGCGCCGGGCGCTGTACGCGCGCGTGACCGCCGGGGGCGTGGCCGACCTCGCCGTACCGGAGGGCTCCTACCGGTGGCGGGTGCCCGCCGACGAACTGGCCGCCATCGTCGAGCAGGTGCGCGCCGAGCAGCCGCCCTACGCCGTCGGCCGCGAGCGGGTGCGCACCCGGGTGGTGCGGCGGCTGCGGGAACAGGCCGAGCGGCGCTCCGGAGTACGGCCCGCCTCCTGGGTCCGCCGCGTCGAGCGGTCCCGGCCGCTCACCGCCCACCTCGACACCGTCTGGCCCAGGGTCCGCCCCGAGGAGGTCCTCGCCGAACTCCTCGGCGACGGCGAGGTGCTGGCCCGCGCGGCCGACGGGCTGCTCGATCCCGACGAGCGGTCCGCGCTGCTGTGGCCGCGCCCGCCGCGCTCCTTCAAGTCGGCCCGCTGGTCGGCCGCCGACCTCGTCCTCCTCGACGAACTGTCCGGGCTGATCGAACACCCCGAGGGCTACGGCCACATCGTCGTGGACGAGGCACAGGACCTCTCGCCCATGGAGTGCCGGGCCATCGCCCGCCGGGCCGCCTTCGGTTCGCTGACCGTCCTCGGCGACCTGGCCCAGGGCACCACCCCGTGGGCCGCCCGCGACTGGTCCGTCCAGCTGCGCCACCTCGGCAGGCCCGACGCGGCCGTGGTGCCGCTGACCACCGGGTTCCGGGTGCCCGCGGCGGTCGTCGAGCTGGCCAACCGGCTGCTCGCCCGCCTCGACGTGGCCGTGCCCGCCGGCCGGTCCCTGCGCGCGGACGGCGAGTTGACCGTCCGCCCGACCGGCGACGTGCTCGGCACGACCGTGACCGCCGTACGGGACGCCCTCACCAGGGAGGGGTCGGTCGGGGTGATCGCGGCGGACGCCGACGTGGACGGCGTACGGGAGGCGCTCGCCGCGGCCGGGGTCGCGACGGCCGGCGCCGACGCGCTCGGCGCCCGCGTCACCGTCGTACCCGCGAGCCTGGTCAAGGGCCTGGAGTACGACCATGTGGTGGCCGTGGAACCGGCTGCCGTCGCCGAGGCGGAGGAGCGGGGCGCCCACCGGCTGTACGTGGTGCTCACGCGGGCGGTGTCCCGGCTGGACGTGGTGCACGCAAGGCCCCTGCCGTTCTGACCCCTGCCCTTGCGGAGGCCGCGCACGCGGGGCTCGCCGGGAGGGCCGGGCTGGGCGTGCGGGTCTCTCCTGGCCGATCCTGGACCGTGATGCTGCTCTTCCTCGACGTCGACGGTCCGCTCATCCCGTTCGGGGCGGCGGACCGTTCCTACCCGGTGTTCGCGGGCCCGCCGGCCGCCGCCGCCACGCACCCGCTGCTGAGCCGCGTCGACCCGGCGCTCGGCCCGCGGCTCGCCGCGCTGGGCTGCGAGCTGGTGTGGGCCACGACCTGGATGGACGACGCCAACTCCTGCCTCGGGCCCTGGCTGGGCCTGCCCCCGCTGCCGGTCGTGGAGTGGCCGGACGAGGACGAGCCCCCCGGCCTGCTGCACTGGAAGACCCGGCCGTTGGTCGCCTGGGCGGCGGGCCGCCCCTTCGTCTGGGTGGACGACGAGATCACCGAGGCCGACCGCGCCTGGACCGCCGTGCACCACCGCGGCCCGGCCCTGCTGCACCGGGTCGACCACCGGTACGGGATCACGGAGGCCGACTTCGCGGTGCTGACGGCGTGGCTGACGGCGGCCGGCAGCTGAGCCCGGGGGACTGCTCGCCGGGGGAAGCCGGAGGGGGGTGGGTTCAGGCGCCGACGTACTCCGCGAGGTGTTCGCCCGTCAGGGTGGACCGGGCGGTGACGAGGTCGGCCGGAGTGCCCTCGAAGACGACGCGGCCGCCGTCGTGGCCGGCGCCGGGGCCGAGGTCGATGATCCAGTCGGCGTGGGCCATGACCGCCTGGTGGTGCTCGATGACGATCACCGACTTGCCGGAGTCGACGAGCCGGTCGAGCAGGCCGAGCAGCTGTTCGACGTCGGCGAGATGGAGGCCGGTGGTCGGCTCGTCGAGCACGTAGATCCCGCCCTTCTCGGCCATGTGCGTGGCCAGCTTCAGCCGCTGCCGCTCGCCACCGGACAGCGTGGTGAGCGGCTGGCCGAGGGTGAGATAGCCGAGGCCCACGTCGGCCATGTTCGTGAGGATCCGGTGGGCGGCGGGGGTGCGCGCCTCGCCGGCGCCGAAGAACTCCTCGGCCTCGGTCACCGACATCGCCAGCACCTCGCTGATGTCCCGGCCGCCGAGGTGGTACTCCAGCACCGAGGCCTCGAACCGCTTGCCCTCGCACTCCTCGCAGGTGGTGGCGACACCCGCCATCATCGCCAGGTCGGTGTAGACGACGCCCGCGCCGTTGCAGTTCGGGCAGGCGCCCTCGGAGTTGGCGCTGAACAGCGCCGGCTTCACGCCGTTGGCCTTGGCGAACGCCTTGCGGATCGGCTCGAGCAGCCCGGTGTACGTCGCCGGGTTGCTCCGGCGCGAGCCGCGGATCGGCGTCTGGTCGATCGACACCACACCCTCACCGGCCGGGATCGAGCCGTGCACGAGGGAACTCTTGCCGGAGCCCGCGACACCGGTGACGACGGTCAGCACGCCGAGCGGGATGTCCACGTCGACGTCCCGCAGGTTGTGCGTCGAGGCGCCGCGGATCTCCAGGGCGCCGGCCGGCTCCCGCACCGTCTTTTTGAGCGTGGCCCGGTCGTCGAGATGCCGGCCGGTGAGGGTGCCGCTCGCCCGCAGCTGCTCGACGGTGCCCTCGAAACAGACCGTGCCGCCCGCCGTGCCGGCGCCGGGGCCGAGGTCGACCACGTGGTCGGCGATCGCGATCGCCTCCGGCTTGTGCTCCACGACCAGCACGGTGTTGCCCTTGTCGCGCAGGCGCAGCAGCAGGTCGTTCATCCGCCGGATGTCGTGCGGGTGCAGGCCGATGGTGGGCTCGTCGAAGACGTAGGTGACGTCGGTGAGCGACGAGCCGAGGTGGCGGATCATCTTGACGCGCTGTGCCTCGCCGCCCGACAGGGTGCCCGCCGGCCGGTCGAGCGAGAGGTAGCCGAGGCCGATCTCGACGAACGAGTCGAGGGTGTCGCCGAGTGCGGCGAGCAGCGGTCCCACCGACGGCTCGGCGAGCCCCCGCACCCACTCGGCGAGGTCGCTGATCTGCATCGCGCAGGCGTCGGCGATGCTGATCCCCTCGATCTTCGAGGACCGGGCCGCCTCGCTCAGCCGGGTGCCCGCGCACTCGGGGCAGACGGTGAAGGTGACCGCCCGGTCCACGAACTCCCGGATGTGCGGCTGCATCGCCTCCCGGTCCTTGGCGAGCATCGACTTCTGGATCCGCGGGACGAGACCCTCGTAGGTCATGTTGATGCCCGCGATCTTCATCCTGGTGGGCTCGCGGTACAGGAAGTCGTGCAGCTGCTTCTTGGTGAACGCGCGGATCGGCTTGTCCGGGTCGTACAGGCCGGACTCGGTGTAGAGGCGGTGGTTCCAGCCGCCGGCCTTGTACCCGGGGATGGTGAGCGCGCCCTCGGCGAGGGACCGGGAGTCGTCGAAGAGCTGGGTGAGGTCGATGTCGGTGACCGAGCCCCGGCCCTCGCAGCGCGGGCACATACCGCCGGTGATGCTGAACTCGCGCCGCTCCTTCACGGTCTGCCCGGCGCGCTGCACGGTGACCGCACCGGCTCCGCTGATCGAGGCGACGTTGAAGGAGAACGCCTTGGGCGAGCCGATGTGCGGGGTGCCGAGGCGGCTGAAGAGGATGCGCAGCATCGCGTTGGCGTCGGTGGCGGTGCCGACGGTGGAGCGGGGGTCGGCGCCCATCCGCTGCTGGTCGACGATGATCGCGGTGGTGAGCCCGTCGAGGACGTCTACGTCGGGCCGCGCCAGCGTCGGCATGAAGCCCTGCACGAAGGCGCTGTAGGTCTCGTTGATCAGCCGCTGCGACTCCGCGGCGATGGTGTCGAACACGAGGGAACTCTTGCCAGAGCCGGAGACACCGGTGAACACCGTCAGCCGGCGCTTGGGGATCTCGACGCCGACGTCCTTGAGGTTGTTCTCGCGCGCGCCGTGCACCCGGATCAGATCGTGGCTGTCGGCGAGGTGCGGCGCGGACGCCGGCAGGTCCGTCCTCGTGGTCGTGGTCATCGTGTCTCCGTCTCTGGGGTGGCCCCGACACGCTAGCCGCAGGGGCGCGAGCGGTGCTTCTCGAATTCTGACCGGTTCGCCGGGAAGCCCATTCCGCTTCGACACACTCCTGCAAGCAGGTGCTTGCAATTGTTAGCGAGAGTGGGGCAAGGTGGAGGCATGGCATCGCTGAACGTCGGCAATCTCGGTGAGTACCTGCGCGAACAGCGGCGGAACGCCCAGCTGTCGCTACGGCAGCTCGCCGACGCCGCCGGGGTGTCCAATCCGTACCTGAGCCAGATCGAGCGCGGGCTGCGCAAGCCCAGCGCGGAGGTGCTCCAGCAGGTCGCCAAGGCCCTGCGCATCTCCGCCGAGACGCTGTACGTCCGCGCCGGAATCCTCGACGCCGAGCGGGACCGGGACGAGGTGGAGACGCGCGCCGTCATCCTCGCCGATCCCTCGCTGAACGAGCGGCAGAAGCAGGTGCTGCTCCAGATCTACGAGTCCTTCCGCAAGGAGAACGGATTCGGGATCGGCGAACCCGCCGCGGGCGAGGACGACGAGGACGGCGCGGGGCTCGCGGACGAGGGCACCGGCGGCACCGCCGTGCGCGGCACCCGCACGGCCGACGAAGGCGATGCCGGTCCGCGGCGGACGGCCGGATAGCCGGACCAGGGCGCCGGCCGCCCCACCGCGGACCACACCAACCTCAGCCGAACGCGAATCCGGGAGGACCATCACCATGGCCATCACCGACGACCTGCGCAAGACCCTCAGCGACCCGACCCCGCTCTACTTCGCGGCCGGCACCGCCGACCTCGCCCTCCAGCAGGCCAAGAAGGTGCCCGGCCTGGTCGACCAACTGCGCGCCGAGGCCCCGGCCCGCATCGAGGCCGTGCGCAACACCGACCCGAAGGCCGTGCAGGAGAAGGCGGCGGCCCGGGCCAAGGAGGCGCAGGAGACCCTGCAGACCAAGGTCAACGAGTTCCTCGGCACCCTCGACGTCGACCTGAAGAAGCTCGGTGAGAGCGCCCAGGACCTCGCCCTGCGCGGTGTCGGCGTCGCCGCCGAGTACGCCGTCAAGGCCCGCGAGACCTACGAGAGGGTCGCCGAGCACGGCGAGCAGACCGTGAAGACCTGGCGCGGCGAGGCCGCCGAGGAGATCGAGGACCTGGCCATCGCCGTCGAGGGCAAGCCCGAGCCGGCCGCCGCCGAGCCGAAGCCGGCCGGCGCCAAGACCGAGCCCGCCGCGGAGAAGAAGCCCGCGGCGAAGAAGGCTCCGGCCCCCCGCAAGAGCACCATCACCGCCAAGAAGACGACCCCGCCGGCCAAGTGACCACGACCGGCGGAACGCACACGGGCCGGGCACCTTCGGGGTGTCCGGCCCGTTGTATGGGTACGGTGGCTGTACCGACGACTCGACTCAGGTGGTGGGCATTGTGCTGATGACGGCATTCGGCGGCTTCATGTGGCTGATCTTCACCGCCATGCTGGCCATGGCCGTGGTGGCCTTCGTGATGGCCGCCCTGTTCCGCGAGGACGCGTACCGCGCCGCCGACAAGCAGAACAAGGGCTTCTGGCTGATCATCCTGGGTGTCGTCGTCGCGGTGAACCTGTTCGTCCCGATGCTGTTCCTGCAGCTGGCGGGCCTGGTGGCCACGATCGTCTTCTTCGTGGACGTCCGCCCGGCGCTCCAGCAGGTCTCCGGTGGCCGCGGCCGCGGCCGCGGCTGGGGCCGCCGCCGCGGCGGAAGCAGCAGCGACGGTCCCTACGGTCCGTACAACGGCGGCCGCTGAAGCACCCCGATCAGCCGGTCCGGTCCAGCAGCACCACCGCGACGTCGTCGGTCAGCTCACCGCCGTTGAGGTCGCGGACCTCGTGCACCGCGGCCCGCAGCAGGTTCTCTCCCCGCAGCCCCTCGGAGAGCTGGCGGCGGATCATCTCCACCATGCCGTCCTGGCCGAGCCGCTCCCCGCCCGCACCGACGCGGCCCTCGATCAGGCCGTCGGTGTAGAGCATCAGGCTCCACTCGGAGCCCAGCTCCACCTGCATGCGCGGCCAGCGGGCGCCGGGCAGCAGGCCGAGGGCGGGGCCGTTGTTGTCGTACGGCAGCAGGCGGGCGGGCCGGCCGGGGCGGGCGATCAGCGGCGACGGATGGCCGGCCAGACACAGGCCCGCGCGGCGGCCGTCGGGGGCTATGTCCACCGTGCACAGCGTCGCGAAGATCTCCTCGTCGGCGCGCTCGTGCTCCAGCACCTCCTGCAGCGTGCCCAGCAGCTCGTCCCCGCACAGTCCGGCCAGGGTCAGTGCCCGCCAGGCGATGCGCAGCTCCACGCCGAGCGCGGCTTCGTCCGGGCCGTGGCCGCAGACGTCACCGATCATGGCGTGCACGGTGCCGTCCGGGGTGCGGACGGCGTCGTAGAAGTCGCCGCCGAGCAGGGCCCGGGAGCGGCCGGGGCGGTAGCGCGCGGCGAACCGCAGCGAGGAGCCCTCCAGCAGCGGCGTGGGCAGCAGGCCGCGCTCCAGGCGACGGTTCTCCTGCGCGCGCAGCCTGCCCTCGGCGAGCCGGCGCTCGGCGGTGTCGGACCGCTTGCGCTCCACCGCGTACCGGATGGCGCGGCTGAGCAGGCGGCTGTCCAGCTCGTCCCGGAGGAGGTAGTCCTGGGCGCCCACGCGCACGGCCTCGGCGCCGCGCTCGGCGTCGGCGGACGCGGTCAGTGCGAGCACGGCGTGCCGGGGCGCGAGCTGCAGCACATGCTTGAGCACGGCCAGCTCGTCGTCCGCGTCGCTGCCTCCCGGGGCCGGGAGCGCGAGGTCCAGCAGGATGCAGTGGACGTCGTCGGTGAGCAGCCGCTCGGCCTCGGTGAGGTTGCGGGCGGTGCGGACGCGGATGGGCTTGCCGGCGGGGTCCTGCAGGTCGGGCACGATCGGCGAGCCGGCCGGGTCGTCCTCGATCAGCAGCAGGGTGAGAGTGGCGCCGGTGCCGCTCGTGGGCGTGGCGTCGCGGTGGGCCTCTTCCTTGAGGGGGCCGCCGCCGACTGCGGAGGCGGCCTGCGCCTGACCACTCTCCACGGCCGGGATCGCTCTCTGCCGCGGTACGGGTACGGGCATCGTCTTGGTTCCTTCCCTCCCCCCGAGGGCACGGCGGCGTCGAGGGGTCTCGACCCACCGACGGGTGACCATAGCGGCTAGGCCCGCCCCGATGGAATGGTGTGAGCCGCGTCGCTCCCGTACAGGCCGCTGTCATATGCCGCTTTCCGTACCGCAGTTGGACAGGACGGGGGCCGAAGGGGGATGACGAAGCTCACGTCCTGACCCGGTTTGGGCGGCGATGGCCCGTGCGGTGGGTCACATGACGTACGTCACCGGGGACATGACCGCATGACAGGGCCCGCTCCGGGCCTTCCGCCGGGGCTCACGGCGTGCCTTCCGCCAGGGCTCACGGCGTGCCTCACGCGTCGGGGCGCACGACGCCCAGGATCGGCATCGAGCCGGCGCCCGCGACCGTCACCGTCCGCCCGGGGCGCGGGGCGTGGACGATCGCGCCGTCGCCCAGGTACATCGCGACGTGGCTGGCGTCGTGGAAGTAGATGATGAGGTCGCCGGGGCGCATGTCCTCGACGGCCACGTGCTTGAGCTGCTTCCACTGCTCCTGCGAGGTGCGCGGGACGGGGTGGCCGGCCGTCGCCCAGGCCTGGGAGGTCAGGCCCGAGCAGTCGAAGGAGTCGGGCCCCTCGGCGCCCCACACGTACGGCTTGCCGAGCTGGGCGGTGGCGAACCGCACGGCCTTCTTGCCCTGCGCGGAGGCCTTGCCGTCGACGTTCTTGAGGACGCCGGTGTCCAGCCAGGCGGTCTGGGCCTTGCGGGCGGCCTCCTCCTCCAGCTCGGCGAGCCGCTCCTTCTCCTTCTTCTCCAGCCGGGACTCGAGCTTCTTGGCGGCGGCGATCTGCTGCTCGATCTTCTTCTTGGCGGCGGCCTTGGCCTTGCGGCCCGCCTCCAGCTTCTTCCACTGGGCGGAGGCGTCGTCGGCGTACTGCTGCAAATCGCGCTGGGTGCGGGTCATTTCGCCGAGCAGCTTCTTCGCCGCCTGCTGTCCCTGCAGCACCAGACCGGCCCCGTCCAGGACCTTCCCCGGGTCGTCGCTGAGCAGGAACTGGGCGGTGGGCGGCAGCCCGCCGGTGCGGTACTGGGCCCGGGCGGACGCGCCCGCCTGGTTCTTGAGCTTCTTCAGCTTCTCCCGGCCCTCGACGATCTTCTTCGCCAGCTCGACGATCTCGGCGGACTGCTTCTTCGCCTTCTCCTCGGCCGCGTTGTAGGCGTCGGTGGCGACGGCCGCGTCGTGGTAGAGCGTGTCGAGCTTCTCGCGGACCTCTTCAAGGTCCTTGCTCGGCGGGGGAGTCGGGGTGGCCGGGGAGCGGCTCGACGTCGGGCCGGGGGTGGGAGCGGGGGCCGCGAACGCCGTACCGGGCGCCGCGAGCACGGTCGCCGCGCAGACCACGGTCAGGGCGGCCGTGAGCAGGCCGCGCTTGCCCGTACCCATACCTCGTCCCCCAAACTGATTTACTGTCAGTAACTTACGGTGCCTGAGGGATCGTGCCACGGTGACGCGCAAAGTGACAGAGGCCGGCGGACGTCGGATTTCCCCCGGTGACCGACGAGTACGACGATCTCCCCGACGGTGTGACGAACGACGCACGGGGTTCGTTCCGTTCCGGTGTCCCCCGGAAGGGTGATGTCAGGTGCGGGGCGCCAACGCGCTCCACGCCACCGTCACTTCGCCCTGGCGCCAGCGTGTCACGGAGTCCGTCACCGGCCAGTCGGCGGCGAGGTCCCGGACCGTGCGGATCCAGCGCTGGCGTGCGCCGTAGGAGGCGTAGGGCGCGGCGGCGGCCCAGGCGCGGTCGAAGTCGCGGAGGAAGGCGTGCACGGGCTCGCCGGGCACGTTGCGGTGGATCAGCGCCTTCGGCAGGCGTTCGGCGAGGTCGGAGGGGCGCTCCAGGGAGCCCAGCCGGGTGGCGAAGGTGACGGTGCGCGGGCCTTCCGGTCCGAGCGCCACCCATACGTGACGCCGTCCGATCTCGTCGCACGTCCCCTCGACCAGCAGTCCGCCGCGCGAGGCGCCGTCCGCCGGGGCGAGCCGTGCGCACAGCCGCTCCCAGACGGCGGCGACCTCGGCCTCGTCGTACTGCCGCAGCACGTTGGCGGCCCGGATGAGCAGCGGGCGGCCGGGGACCGGGATCTCGAAGCCGCCGTGCCGGAAGGCGAGCCCGTCGCGCTCGTACGGCCTGGCCGCCGCCACCCGTTCCGGTTCGATCTCGACGCCGACCACGCTTGCGCGGGGCGCTGCCGCCCGGAGCCGGGTCAGCAGCTCCACGGCGGTCCAGGGCGCGGCGCCGTAGCCCAGGTCGACGGCCACCGGGTGGCCCGCGCGCCGCAGCTCGGGCCCGTGCGTGGCCGCGATCCACCGGTCCATGCGGCGCAGCCGGTTCGGGTTGGTCGTCCCGCGCGTCACCGTTCCCACGATGGGGGTCCCCCCGCTCGAGCGAAGCCGAGGGTGGGGGAGGGTCGCTGCGCGCGCTGTCATGCCTACGAGGGTAAGGGGGAGCCGCGGCGGTGCGGTCACGTCGGGGCGCCCCGTCCGGCACCACTCACGTTCGAACGGTTGATCGACACAAGGTAATGGTTGAGTAAAGCCGCTTGATCGGGAAATGGCCGGGCACCCGTCCGCTGTTGGACCCCCTTGGAGGGCACGGTCGACCCTCTGCCCGGCATGCCCGCAGCAAGGAGGACGCCACGTGAGCCAGTACGTCAGCAGGCTCGGGCGACGCTCCCCGTCGGCAGCGCCCCGGCTGCGGCTGCACCGAAGGCCCCGCCGGATCGCCATGCTCTCCGTGCACACCTCCCCGCTGCACCAGCCCGGCACCGGCGACGCCGGCGGCATGAACGTCTACATCGTGGAGCTGGCCCAGCGGCTCGCCGCGATCAACATCGAGGTCGAGATCTTCACCCGGGCCACGGCGGGCGGTCTCGCCCCCACGGTCGAGCTGGCCCCCGGCGTCCTCGTCCGGCACGTCGACGCGGGCCCCTACGAGGGCCTGGCCAAGGAGGACCTCCCGGCCCAGCTGTGCGCCTTCACCCACGGCGTGATGCAGGCCTGGGCCGGCCACCGCCCCGGCCACTACGACCTCGTCCACTCCCACTACTGGCTCTCCGGCCACGTCGGCTGGCTCGCCGCCCAGCGCTGGGGCGTCCCGCTGGTGCACGCCATGCACACCATGGCCAAGGTCAAGAACGCCAACCTGGCCGACGGCGACACGCCCGAGCCCGCCGCCCGCGTCATCGGCGAGACCCAGATCGTCGCCGCCTCCGACCGGCTCATCGCCAACACCGCCGAGGAGGCCGACGAACTCGTCCGGCACTACGCGGCCGACGCCGCCAAGGTCGCCGTCGTCCACCCCGGGGTGAACCTGGACCGCTTCCGCCCCGCCGACGGCCGCGCCGCCGCCCGCGCCCGCCTCGGTCTCCCGCAGGACGCCCTGATCCCGCTGTTCGCGGGCCGCATACAGCCCCTGAAGGCTCCGGACGTCCTGCTGCGCGCGGTGGCCGTGCTGCTCGACGAGCGCCCCGAGCTGCGCTCGCGCATCCTCGTCCCCGTCGTCGGCGGCCCCAGCGGCAGCGGGCTCGCCAAACCGGAGGGGCTGCAGAAGCTCGCCGCCCGGCTCGGCATCGCGGACGTCGTACGGTTCTGCCCGCCGGTCGGCCAGGAGCGGCTCGCGGACTGGTTCCGGGCCGCGTCCGTCCTCGTCATGCCGTCCTACAGCGAGTCCTTCGGCCTGGTCGCCATAGAGGCGCAGGCGGCCGGCACCCCGGTGCTCGCCGCCTCCGTCGGCGGTCTGCCGGTGGCCGTCCGCGACGGCGGCACCGGCTTCCTCGTGCGCGGCCACCAGCCCGCCGACTACGCGCGCGTGCTGCGCCGTTTCGCCGACGAGCCGTCCCTGTCGGCGAGCATGGGGCAGGCCGCCGCCCGGCACGCCCAGTCCTTCGGCTGGGACACGGCGGCCGCCGCCACCGCCGACGTCTACGCGGCCGCGACCCAGTCCCACCGCCGTCGCGTACGCTCCCACCATGGGTGATGTCGAGAAGGCCGGGCAGGTCCTGGAGGCCGTCCTGGGGGACGCCGAACTGGAGTGGGAGAGCCCGGAGCCCGGAAGCTACGTGGTCCGGCTCCCGGGCAGCCGCAAGCTCTCCACGACGGTCTCCTTCCTCGTCGGCCGCCACTCCCTCTCCCTCAACGCCTTCGTCGTCCGCCACCCCGACGAGAACGAGGCCGGCGTGCACCGCTGGCTCCTGGAGCGCAACCTCAAGCTGTACGGCGTGAGTTACGCCGTCGACCGCCTCGGCGACATCTACGTCACCGCCCGCCTCGCGCTCGACTCCGTCACTCCGGACGAGATCGACCGCCTGCTCGGCCAGGTCCTGGAAGCGGCCGACGGTGCCTTCAACACCCTTCTGGAACTGGGCTTCGCCTCCTCGATCCGCAAGGAGTACGCCTGGCGCGTGTCGCGCGGCGAGTCCACGCGGAACCTGGACGCGTTCAAGCACCTGATCGAGCGCCCGGCTGAGCGCCCGGCCGACTGACCCTCTTTTCTTTCGTGCGACCCCTTTCCCGCCCGGCGGGCGCGATGGCATGCTCACCGCCAACGCATTCCTGAACGACGTTCATATCCATGAATATGAAGGGGCGGGTGGACATGAGCAACGCGCACCTCACCAGACGGACCCTGCTCGCGGGAGCGACGGCGGTGGCCCTGGGCGCCGCGACCGGCACCGCCCGGGCCGCCGAAGTCCCCACGCTCTGGGAGGAGTTCCGGAGCGCCCCGTTCACCCACCCGCAGATCCCCTACGTCGGCCGGTCCGGCTACCGCGGCGGCGCCACCCGCTTCCCCCGCCGCCGCGTCGTCGCCGACGTCACCGACTTCGGCGCCGTGCCCGACGGCAGCACCGACTGCGCCCCCGCGATCAACCGTGCCATCGCCGCCGCCGGAAGGGCCGGCGGTGGCACGGTCACCCTCCCGCCCGGCACCTTCCGCATCGACGACGTCATCCGCGTCGGCGACTCGAACGTCGTCCTGCGCGGCGCCGGCAGCGGCCGTACGACCCTGTACGCGACGAAGAACCTCACCGAGCTGATCGGCGCCTACGGCTCCCGCTACGGCGGAGACAAGTCCTCCTGGTCCTGGGCGGGCGGCCTCATCTGGCTCGCCCCGACGGCTCGTTGGGACTCCCTGGTCGAAGCCGTCAGAACCCGTGCCTGGCCCTTCGAGGGCTGGACCGGCAACAGGCGCGACGAGTGGACGACCCTCACCACCGTCGCACCGGCCCGCCAGGGCGAGCGGACGATCACCGTCGCCGACCCCACCCGCCTGCACCCCGGCCGGCTCGTCCTTCTCCGCCTCGCCGACGACCCCGCCCACACCCTCCTGCAGCACATGGCGGGAGGCGGCCCCGGGCCGGCGGCGTACACCTGGGACGACAAGACGAAACTGACGTCCTACGTCCCCTACGAGTGGCCCGTCCGCATCACCCGCGTCCACGGCCCCCGCGTCACCCTCGAACGCCCCCTCCCGCTGGACGTACGCCCGGAGTGGGACCCGCGACTGACCACGCACGTCACGGAGTTGACGGGTTCCGGTGTCGAGGGCCTGACCCTGGAGGCGGTGCAGACCCCGCAGTCGCCCCACCTCCTCGACAAGGGCTACAACGGGGTCGTCCTCCAGTGCGCCTACGACTGCTGGGTGGACGACGTCACGGTCCGCCACGTCGACAACGGCTTCGGCCTGGTCGCCGCCTCCGCCTGCACCCTGCGCCGCACCCGGGTCGCCGGCCGTGGCTCGCACCACCCGTACTTCTGCCGCGAGGGCTCCCACGACAACCTGATCGAGGACTTCACGATCGAGGAACGCACGGTCCCCGCACCCTCCGGCACCCAACTGCACGGCATCAACGTCGAGGGCCTGTCCTCCTACAACGTCTGGTCGCGCGGCGACATGCGGATGGGCACCTTCGACAGCCACCGGGGGCTGCCCTTCGCCAACGTCCGCACCGACATCACCGTGAACAACAACGGCCGCCACGGCGGAGACGCCAACGCCGGGCCGCTCTTCGGCGCCCGCTTCGCCCACTGGAACATCCGGGTCACCAACGGCCGCGCGGGCCTGATGAAGATCGACGGCCTGGCACCGTACTCGGTGACGGCCGGCCTCAACACGGTCACGGAGTTCGACCAGATCGACGTCCCCGACTTCAGCGGCGACCTGCACTCCCGGCTGGAGCTGTACGGCACCACGGGCGCCGTCCGCCCGCGCAACCTGTACGAGGCTCAGCGCGCGCTGCGGTAGCGGCCCGGCGTGACCCCGACCAGCTTCTTGAAGTGCCGGGTGAGATGGGCCTGGTCGTAGAACCCGGCCACCGCGGCCACCTCACCCGGCGCCAGCCCGTCCAGCAGCAGCCGCCGGGCCCTGCCGACCCGGCGGGACATCAGGTACTGGTGCGGGGCGATGCCGTACGCGCCGCTGAACGCCCGCACCAGATGGGCCGGATGGGCGTGCAGCAGCCGCGCGGCCTCCTCCAGCGAGACCCCCTCGACCAGCCGGGCGTCCAGCAGCTCCCGCAGCCGGCGGGCGAGGACCGGATCCCGGCGCGTTCCCGGCGTCTCCCGCCGGTGCCGCAGATGGTCCCGCAGCCGCTCCCCGACCAGGGTCAGCCTGCTCTCCGCCTCCAGCTCGTCGCCGGGCCGGACGAGCGCGGAGTGCAGCTGACCCACGCGCCGCCGCAGCACCGGGTCCCGCAGATCGGGGCCGTCCACGGCCGCTCCGATCAGTTCCTCGCCCAGGCGGCTGCTGTCCAGGTACACCACCCGCTTGCGGAAACCGTCCGGGGTGGCCGGGGAGCCGTTGTGCGGAACATGCGGCGGCAGCAGCGAGACGGTGTCGTCCGGGGTGCCGTGCTCGTGCCGGTCCAGGTCGTACCGAACGGCCCCGTCGTCCACGATGAGCAGCGTCCAGGCGTCATGGACGTGCATCGGATAGGCGTACTCGGTGAAGCGGGCGTGGAAGACCTCGGTGACGCCCGGGACGCGGGGACGCCACGCGGTGACTTCCTGCCGGGCGGCCATGCAAAGAACGTACAAGACCAGGCCGTACGGCGAACGGCAGTCTCATTCCATGAGCGCTGAACCCATCCGTTTCGACACGAAGATCGCCGTACTGCTGCGCGAGGACCTGGAGCCCTGGCAGCGCCTCAACGTCACCGCGTTCCTGGTCAGTGGCCTGGGCGCGACGGTCCCCGAGGTGATCGGAGAGCCGTACGAGGACGCCGACGGCGTGGCCTACCTGCCGATGTTCCGGCAGCCGGTGCTGGTCTTCGAGGGCACGAAGGAGACCCTGAAGGCGGCCCACGACAGGGCGCTGAACCGTGCCCTGCCGCGGGCGGTGTTCACGGCCGACCTGTTCTCGACGGGCAACGACCGCGACAACCGCGCGGCCGTCCGTGCGGTCCCGACCGCCGAGCTGGACGTGGTCGGACTGGCGGTGTACGGCCCGCGCAACGGGGTGGACAAGGTGCTGAAGGGGGCACGGATGCACCCGTGAACGGGCGCGTC
Source organism: Streptomyces sp. NPDC031379 (assembly GCF_055569615.1). Lineage (NCBI taxonomy): Bacteria > Bacillati > Actinomycetota > Actinomycetes > Kitasatosporales > Streptomycetaceae > Streptomyces > Streptomyces sp. NPDC031379. Next base: position 79,984 of record NZ_JBVIIT010000001.1, read on the forward strand.
GCCGCACCCCGGGCGCACCCGTGAAGCGCCTTCTCGCCCGCTCAGCCGAACATGCCGGGCACGTAGTCGCCGGCGGGCTGCTGGACGATGACGTTCGCGCGGTTGTACGCGTTGATCAGGGCGATCATCGCGATCAGGGCGGCGAGCTGCTCCTCGTCGTAGTGCTTGACCGCGTTCGCCCAGGCCTCGTCCGTGACCCCGCCGGCCGCGTCGGCGATCCGGGTGCCCTGCTCGGCCAGCTCCAGCGCGGCCCGCTCGGCCTCGGTGAACACCGTGGCCTCCCGCCACGTCGCGACCAGGTGCAGACGGGTGGCACTCTCGCCGGCCGCGGCGGCGTCCTTCGTGTGCATGTCGGTGCAGAACGCGCACCCGTTGATCTGGCTGGCGCGGATCTTCACCAGCTCCAGCGTGGCGGCCGGCAGCGTGGAGTCCGCGATCACCTTGCCCGCCGCGTTGAAGTGCTTGAAGAGCTTGCCGGTGAGGGGGTTGGTGTGAAGGTTCAGCCGAGCGTCCATGGCCTGCTCCCGTGTTGTTGCCGGTGGTGCTTGCACCTCTGTGACGGGGCGGCCCGCCGGGATGTGACATGACGGGATGTGACGCCCGTCACTGCCCTCGCGGGGGCGGTGACGGGCGTGTCTCTCAGGCTTTCCCTCAGGCCGTCTCTCAGGCCGTCTCTCAGGCCGTGGAGACCTCGGGCTCGGCGTCCGTCTTCGGGGCGGCCGTGGCCGGGCGCTCCGGCGGCAGGCGCCGCATCAGCACCGCGTACCCGACCCCGGCCACCGTGCCCACCGCGGCGCACATCGCCCACAGCCACTCCGCGCCGAACCGGTCGATGACCGCGCCCGACATGAGGGGCGCGACCAGCGCGGCGACGGACCACGACAGCGTGTACATGCCCTGGTAGCGCCCGCGCCCGTGGGCCGGCGACAGCTGGACGACGAGGCCGGTCTGGGTCGGTGCGTTGACGATCTCGGCCAGGGTCCACACGCACACGGTGAGCATGAAGACGCCGACCGACCCGGCGAAGGCGGTGAGACCGAAGCCGTACCCGGCGAGGACCGAGGAGGCGACCAGCAGCGTGCGCGGGTCGCGGTGCTCGATGAACCGGGTCACGGGGATCTGCAGGGCCACGATCAGGATGCCGTTGACGGCGACGGCCAGGCCGTAGTCGGCGGGGGAGAAACCGGCCCGGCCCATCGCCACCGGCAGGCCCACGGACCCCTGCTGGAAGATCAGGGCGACCAGGAAGGACAGCCCGACGACCGCCATGTACCGGCCGTCCCGGAGTACGGTCGCGAGGCTGACGTCGCCCTGCGCGTCCTTGGCGCCCACGGCCGCCGGCCGGGACTCGGGCACCTTGAGGAAGACGACGAGCGCACAGGCCAGGGTCATCCCGGCCTCGATCAGGAACCCGGCGAGGTAACTGAACTCGGCGATGAACCCGGCGGCCGTGGAGGAGACGGCGAACCCGAGGTTGATGGCCCAGTAGTTCAGCGAGAAGGCGCGCACCCGGTCCTCGGGCCGGACGATGTCGGCCATCATCGCCTGCACGGCCGGCCGGGAGGCGTTGGAGGCCATGCCGACGAGGAAGGCGACCCCGGCGATGGTGACCGGGTCCGTCATGAAGCCGAGCAGCGCCACGGAGGCGGCGGTGGCGGTCTGGGCGATCAGCAGGGTCGGCCGCCGTCCCAGCCGGTCGGCCATCACCCCGCCGCCCAGCGAGGAGACGACCCCGCCGAGGCCGTGCAGGGAGGCGACGAGGCCCGCGTACGAGGCCGAGTACCCGCGGTCGAGGGTGAGATAGAGGGCCATGAAGGTGGCCACGAACGCGCCGAGCCGGTTGACCAGGGTGCTGGTCCACAGCCACCAGAACTCGCGGGGAAGCCCGGAGACGGATTCCCGGGCGGCGCGTCTCAGAGTGGCTGGTGACATTCGGAAGTCCCCCACGGTTGCATGCGGTTGTAAGCGGCTCAGGCGGTCGCCACAACTTACAAACCAGGTTGGTGGAAGCGCCACTCAATTAGCGGGAACCGTCAATCGTCACTCGGTGCGAGGGGGTCTCCCCGACTCGCACGCGGGCCCGCACGGCAGCCGGTCCACCGCCGGACGTGGCGGAGGGGGCGCCGCGTGTCCACGGCCTGAACGCGGACCGCACCCCCCAGACCGCTTAGGTAGGCTCGAGGCCATGGCCGACGCACCGTACAAGCTGATCCTCCTCCGCCACGGCGAGAGCGAGTGGAACGCGAAGAACCTGTTCACCGGCTGGGTGGACGTCAACCTGAACGAGAAGGGCGAGAAGGAGGCAGTCCGCGGTGGCGAGCTTCTGAAGGACGCCGATCTCCTCCCCGACGTGGTCCACACGTCCCTCCAGAAGCGTGCGATCCGCACGGCCCAGCTGGCCCTCGAGGCCGCGGACCGCCACTGGATCCCCGTCCACCGCAGCTGGCGCCTGAACGAGCGCCACTACGGCGCCCTGCAGGGCAAGGACAAGGCGGCGACGCTGGCCGAGTTCGGCGAGGAGCAGTTCATGCTCTGGCGCCGCTCCTACGACACCCCGCCGCCCCCGCTGTCCGACGACTCCGAGTTCTCCCAGGCGCACGACGCCCGCTACGCGACGATCCCGCCGGAGCTGCGCCCGCGCACGGAGTGCCTCAAGGACGTCGTCCTGCGCATGCTCCCCTACTGGTACGACGCCATCGTCCCCGACCTCCTGACCGGCCGCACGGTCCTGGTCGCGGCCCACGGCAACAGCCTGCGCGCCCTCGTCAAGCACCTCGACGGCATCTCCGACGCCGACATCGCGGGCCTGAACATCCCGACGGGCATCCCGCTGTACTACGAACTCGACGCCGACTTCAAGCCGGTCACCCCCGGCGGCAAGTACCTCGACCCGGACGCGGCCGCGGCGGCGATCGAGGCGGTCAAGAACCAGGGCAAGAAGAAGTAAGCCCGAACGATTAAGCCCCTCACCTGCGATTTCGCTGCGGGTGAGGGGCTTTTTGGGGACCTGGGGCCGTCTGTGGGCCGTCAGGTGCTAGGTCGGGCCGTCAGGCGCGGCGACGCCAGCGGCGGATGCGGATGTCGAGGACGATCAGCAGGGCCGTGGGGATGGCGATCTCGGCGGGGGCGTTGGCCCAGAGAGCGAGTGCGCCACCGCCAGTGCCGATGAGCGCGATCGGTAGGTCGCGAGGGCGGATGTCGACTGTGACACCCGAGCGTGGGAACATGAAGCCCTCCATCTGTGTTCGGTTCACTTGCCAAGGTGATGTCTGAGGACGCGGCAATGGAGACGAATGCCGCCCCTGCATGGGCGGCATTCGCATGCCGTCGAAACTTTCCCATGAATGTCGCCGGTCACACAAACGTGCAGCTAATGCCGCGTTGTTCACGCGCGTGGACGGATTGTGTGCGAGGGGCGGCTCAAGATTCCGATTCCCCCAGCATTTCTTGGAGTTCCCCGAAGCGCCCCGTGTGATGCAAACACACCCTGTGCGCGGCGAACGCACCCCGTGTGGGCCGAACACACCCCATGTGATGCTGGGGTTTCCCAAGGTGGCTCGCATGTTGCCGAGGTTGCTCCGAAGCTCCCCGAGGTCCCTCATCGGCCCTCTCTGAATTGTATTGGATTGCCTTAAATTCCATTCCTTTGAGATGTCTATATTCTCTCGGAAGGGGGTGCTGGATTTACTCGCTCGCATTCTGGATTATTGGTGAGAATTTGCCGGTGAATTGATTTTTTGTAGGCGATTGCGATGGCCTTACGAGTGCGTTCCTGGCTGGACGGCATGAGGTGGGCGTACACGCGAAGCGTCAGGCCAGGGTCCGAGTGGCCGAGGTACTCGGCGAGGGCCTTGATGTTCTCTCCGGCGTCGAGGAGCACCGAGGCGTAGAGGTGCCGGAGCGCATGCATGCCGTTCTCGCGGGACTCGGCGTACGACTCACCCGGCTTCCGCTCAGGGATCACCCCCGCCGAGGCTAGTCCCCGCTTCCACACCTCCTCGTTGAGGGACGTAGCTTGAGCTGCTGGACCACATGGAGCGTGTCCGACGCGAAGTCGATCGCGTCGACGGCCACACCGAGGAACTGCCGAAGGCCGTCTATGTCACGTGGTGCGTGGCGTTGTCGCCACGCCATCGAGGCTTGAATGGTCAGGGCAAGATCGCCCATGCATCCGCCACGGGGTCGAACGTTACGCAGCCCTGCCTCAGCGTGACCCGGCTTTCGCAGATCTCGATTCTGCACCAGGGCAGGCCGTGCCCCTCCCATGCCGGATCTACGGGGGAAGCACGGGGAATGGCGGCGCCCCCTGAGGGTAGAACACACGAACGGCCCCGACCGATAGACCTGGTCAGGGGCCGTTCACCTGGCGGTGGGGGGATTTGAACCCACGGTGACTCGCGCCACGACGGTTTTCAAGACCGTGTACGGATCGACGCTCCCAAAGCGTCGAGTGCGCCCACGGCCGCGTGGATATGAGCCGGGCCGCGACGCAACCGTTCTCCCGCGCACCACCAGAACAGTCGCTCCAGCGCATCCTCCCTTGGATGCATGCCCAGGCCATGCTCGGGGCACAGGGGCCACGCCTGCCACAGAAGCTCCATGACAGTCTCCTGCGCGGCGTCGGCGACGCTCGCCAGTGCAGAGGCAAGGCTGTCCTGTGACTTCGGGTCCAGGTGATTGCCGTGCCACTCCCCGTTGGCCATGGCGACGTAGACGTTCTCTGGCTCATCCGCATCGTAGGCCGGAAGGGCCAACAGTTGCAGGGGTTCCAGCTGGGGAAGCGTCACCGCCAGGTCCCGGTTCAGAAGGGCGAGAGCCTGGTCCCACACCAGGTACTCGCCCGGCGAGACGCGGCGAGGCTCAGGGGGGTCGAAAAGAGCGCACATGAGTACCATCCTCCGCCACACCAGGGACAGCCCCAATCGCTCAACAGCGTGGTCCCCTGTAAAACACCGCCGAGACGATTGACCTCGGCAGCGTTCGCCCAAATCAGCAACCAGACGGGGTCTGAGCGCGCGAGAAGGCGGAGTCCGGCACACGCCGGCCCGACACACGTGCACACCTTGGTCATCAGGCTTCTCCAGCGTGCCCCTCCCGTGCCCGAACCGGCGGGCCCAGGCGGGGACCATCGGGGAACTGCGGTCGCGACGCGACGGAGCAGCAGTTCGCCGTCTTGCCAGATCAGACCGCATCCGCATACGCGATCTTCCAAACTGGTGCCCCAAGATCCGGGCAGCGCGCTTGACTGGGTCATTGAGACTCCGCCGACCTCACGCAATCGTAGTGGCGTGGCCACGCTCTGTAACGCTGATGCCCCGGACCTCGCCGTATTGAGCAGAAGCGGGAAACGGAAAAGGTGCAAAGTGGCAGATATATTCTTTGTAGTGCTCTTATTACTGTTCCTCGTTGCACTCGACAGGAAAAATGAGGGCAAACCGCGCTTTTTTTACATCTGCCTCACCTTCCTGACGCTCTATCTGGGTTTTGCCGTCCTCAATACGATCGTTAACTAGGGCCTACGAGACCTCAGCGACCTCCCCGCCCATAGTTCGCATCGAGGAGGCGTGGCATGGGCCCAGGGCCGTGCCACTGTCGTGCCAGAGTGGGCGGGGACTCACGGGGACTTGGGGTTCGCCGGAGTGAGTCCCGCCAGCACCCGCCCTAGGTGGGTAATCCGCTGGTCACGCCTGTGATCGCCTAACCTCGCTCCTAAAGCGGTGGGGCTGTTCGTCCGCCTGACCCGCACCAAACAGGCCGCCGATGAGGCGGCTACCCCTGGACGGGAAGATCAGGATGGGTGGCCAGAAAGATCATGTAGGCGATCGCTGCTGCCGCCCCCAAGAGCGACAACACGCCACCCACTGCTGCTCGCGCCCTGTTCGCTCGCCCCGTCTTTGATGCTCGGTACTCGACAAAGGCCCGCACCAGGCCAACGAGCGCCAGAGGCAGCGCGACGAAGCTGACCAGTATCCAGAACGGACAGCAGAACCAGCACGCCAAGGAAGCTCCGCCGAACCAAACCGCAAGCTCTGCCTTCTCTTGCGTCTCGTCCGGTGTGCCGACAGAAATCATGGGCCGATCCAAGCAGAGCTCTTCCTGCAGTACAGCAGCGAGGTACAGCAACCGTCGCGACCCGAGTCGACCGTCAGCAGCCGCATGCGACCGTGTGACCAGCCGAGTAGACCTCAGTGACCGTCGTGCCCATAGTTCGCATCGAGAGGCACACCGTGGCACCCCCGCTCGGGCCGTCTCTGGGCCGTGCGGGGGTGCACAACGGCGACCAACGCTGCACGAACAGCGGCGGTCGAGGCCGGACGCCAGGGGGTGAGCGGCCGAGGCGCACGGGCGGTTGGCCCACGTTGGCGGACCCCCGTGATCGACCTGATAAGGATGCGGGCCGACGCCTGTGCGCGGCTGTGCCTCCTCCCTCTCCGATGGAGCGGGAACTCACGGTTATCAACAGGGATCACACACGGCGAAGGCCCCTGATCCAGTTACCGGTCAGGGGCCTTCAACCTGCGCGGGCAGTGTGGGACTGCCTGCTCGTCGGTGGCCGAGCGACGGCCTCCGTACGAGGTGACCAGGGCGTCGGCGACGGCCGCCGCGTCCGCGTCGGCTACGTCCGCCGGGTACTCCGGCAGCAGGTCGTCCCAGACCGGCAGCCACGACCCATACAGCTGGGCCTGCCCCTCGGGCCGGGCGAAGAACCAGATGTGCAGGTGTGCGGCCCCGTCCCCGATCCGGTAGACGTGGGCTCGGGAGATATGCGGTAGGGCCTGCACATGGCGGACGATGTGAGTCGTGAGCACCCCCAGTTCGGCGGCCAACTCGTCGGGCAGATCCGCCATGTCGTAGTGGTCGCGGGAGTACAGCATCAGCACCAGGGGCACGCCGACGCCCGTGACCCGGGCCAGTCGCCAGCGCTCGTCGAACCAGATGCCTTCGTCTCGGGCGCGGCACACGTCGCAGTTCGCCGGGTCCTCGCCGTGCCGTTCCGGCTCGGGCAGAACGGGTGGTCGCAGCGGTGCGACGCGAAGTCCGTCAGGCTCGAACGGGCTTATGTCCCAGCTGGTCATCCGTGCCAGCGGAAGCCGAAGCTCTCCATCCGCGGCCGCACGTGCGTGGTCGTAGAACTCATCAGGTCGCAAGGCCATGATCGGAGACTAACCCGGCCCATGGCCGGCCCGTGGAGGGCGCCGAGGGATCTGGTGGCCCGTACCGAGTGCCACGCCCCACGGTCCGATTTCGGTTCCCCGGGTTTCGAAACCCCCAGGTCAGTGGCGTGAAGCGGTGGGTCCGGTCTGGATCTGTGCCGACGGCCACAGCGAACCGGACACACATAGGCGCATACTGAGCCATGACAAAGCCTGCTGCGCCGAAGCGTCATCTGCCTACCAGCCCCTTCAAGGCCCCGGTCACACCGGCTCCCAAGCACTTCGCCGTGGGCGATCAGGTCACGCACGACATGTACGGCCTCGGCCGCGTGATCGGCATCGAGGACGGAGTCGCGGCGCTCGTGGATTTCGGCTCGGCGCAGATGCGGATCTTGAGCCCGTACGCCAAGATGACCAAGCTGTAGGACCGCTGTGCCCGGTCACGGCACACCAGGCCCCTTGAGGGGCCTGTAACGAAAGAGAGTCCTCTCATCGATCTGACGTCGCTGTTCTCCGCCCCGGAAGGGCAACCCAGCCGCTCCACCGCAGCATCGCCGCCTCCGGCGACCAACCCCTTCCAGGCCCCTGACTTCGGGGAAGACGAGACCTTGCCGCTCGAGGACGCACAGGAGCCCGCCTCGGGCATACGTGCGGCGCGGCACAAGGCGGCTTAGCTCCGTCACGTAGGTGAACGCCCCCCAAAAAAAGAGCCCCCGACCCGCGAGTTCCTCGCGAGGCGGGGGCTTTTCGGTGGTGGAGTCGGCCCGCGTCGTCACGGCGGCGCGGTTATTTCGGGTCGGCGTCGAACTTCGAGGTCGACCAGAGATAGCCGAGGACCGCAAGTCCCAGGCACCAGGCGACGGCGAGCCATCCGTTGTGGCCGATCCCGGTGCCGAGCAGGAGGCCGCGCAGGGTCTCGATGGCCGGGGTGAACGGCTGGTACTCGGCGATCGGCTGGAACCAGCCCGGCATCGCGTCGAGGGGGACGAAGGTGCTGGACAGGAGCGGCAGCAGGATCAGGGGGAGTGCGTTGTTGCTGGCGGCCTCGGCGTTCGGGCTGATCAGACCCATGCCGACCGCGATCCAGGTGAGCGCCATGGCGAAGAGCACGAGCAGTCCGAAGGCCGCGAGCCACTCCAGGGCGGTGGCATCGGTGGAGCGGAAGCCGATGGCCACGGCGACGGCGCCGACGAGGACCACGCTGATGATCGACTGCAGCACGCTGCCGACGACGTGCCCGATGAGCACCGAGCCGCGGTGGATCGCCATCGTGCGGAAGCGGGCGATGATGCCCTCGGTCATGTCGTTGGAGACGGAGACCGCGGTGCCGATCGTGGTGCTGCCGATGGTCATCAGAAGCAGGCCCGGGACGAGATAGGCGATGTACTCGGAGCGGTCCGGACCGCCGCCGCCGATGCCGGCGCTCATGGTGTCGCCGAAGACGTAGACGAAGAGCAGCAGCAGCATGACCGGCGTGAGCAGCAGGTTCAGGGTGAGGGACGGGTAGCGCCGGGCGTGCAGGAGGTTGCGGCGCAGCATCGTGGCGGAGTCGCGCAGGGCGAGGGAGAGCCCGGTCGGGCGGGCGGGGGCCAGGGGGGTGCTCATCGGACGGTCTCCTTGGGCTGGTCGGGGTTGTTGGCGCTGCCGGTGGTGCCGGTGGTGCCGGTCAGGGCGAAGAAGACGTCGTCGAGGTCGGGGGTGTGCACGGTGAGTTCGTCGGCCTCGATGCCGGCGTGGTCCAGTCGGTCGAGGAGGGAGCGCAGTGCGCGCTGGCTGCCGTCGCTGGGGACCTGCAGTGCGAGGGTTTCGTCGTCCCGGGAGGCCTCGTGCAGGGCGGTGGCGGCCCTGTGGTGGGCGGCCGGGTCGGTGAAGCGGAGCCGGACGTGTCCGCCGGGCACGATCCGCTTGAGTTCCTCGGCGGTGCCCTCGGCGGCGATCCTGCCGTCGTCGAGCACGGCGATGCGGTCGGCGAGTTCGTCGGCCTCCTCCAGGTACTGGGTGGTGAGGAAGACGGTGACGCCGCCCGTGACCAGTTCGCGGATGATCTGCCACATGTTGTGCCGGGAGCGCGGGTCGAGGCCCGTGGTCGGCTCGTCGAGGAAGATGATCCGCGGGTCGCCGACCAGGGTCATGGCGATGTCGAGGCGGCGCTTCATGCCGCCGGAGTAGGTGGAGGCGGGCTTCCTCGCCGCCTCGACCAGGTCGAACCGCTCCAGGAGTTCGGCGGTCACCCGCCGTCCCTCGGCACGGGAGAGGTGGTGCAGGTCCGCCATGAGGAGCATGTTCTCCTCACCGGTGATCAGGCCGTCCACGGCGGAGAACTGCCCGGTGACACCGATCGCCGCGCGCACGGCCTGCGGATCGGTGGCGAGGTCGTGGCCGCCGACGCGGATCCCGCCGGAGCCGGCGTCGGCGCTGATCAGGGTGGAGAGGATCTTGACGGCGGTGGTCTTGCCGGCACCGTTCGGGCCGAGCAGGGAGAAGATCGTGCCCGTGGGTACGTGCAGGTCGACGCCGTCGAGTACGACCTTGTCGCCGTAGGACTTGCGCAGCCCGCTCGCCGCGATGGCCAGGTCGGTCATGAGAGGTGCCCCCCTTTTTCGTCGGCTGCGGATTACACGCTGCGGGCGTTGATGTCGCCGTAGGCGGTGGTGGCGTGGATGGTCAGGCCGGCGGCGGTGCCGTCGGTGTTCTCGAGTGCGTTGCTGATGCGGCCGTAGGCGGTGCCGGCGTCGAGGGAGGCGGAGACTCCGCGGGCGGCGCCGACCGAGATCTCGCCGTGTTCGGTGCGCAGGGTCACGGTGCCGCGCACGGCCTCGGTGACGCGGATGTCGCCCTTCTGGGTGCTGATCTGCGCAGGGCCGCCCAGGCGGCCGATCCCGATGTCGCCGGCCTGGAGGGTGAGGCGGGCGCTGTCGGCCTCGTCGAGCTTGACCGTGGCCTGGGCGCCTTCGAAGGTGACGTCGCCGAGGCGTCCGACGCCGCGGAGTTCGGCGAGGGCCGCCTTCGCCTCGACACGGGAGCCGGCGGGCAGCTGGACGGTCACCTCGACGGAACCGGAGTTGCCGAGGATCCGGTTCTTCGCCTGCGGGGCCGCGATCCGCAGGACGCCGTCGCCGTACGCGACCTCGATCTGCTCCGCCGCCTTCACGTCACGGCTCTTCGAGGCGTTCGCCGGCCGGACCTCGACCCTGGTGTCGGCCCGGTCGGCGGCGATCAGCTGGATGCGTCCGGCGGGGATGTCGAGGACGGCGGTCACCGCGGCGGGGGTGTCGAACTTCTGCATCGTGGGCTCCTTGTTCGCTCCGGTGTTTCTGACATCGCAAACGCTACGTTGCGTTCATGGAGTCGGCAACGTGTTTGTTGCGTCTAATCCTTATCAGTGCAGGTGGGAGTGCTTAAATCGTTGCAACAGGTTGCGATTTAACGCAACGAGGCGCCCTCCTTGCGTTGCAATCGCCTGAGCATGAACGCTATGCTGGAGACGCCACGGAGATACGAAGGAGACCGCGATGCCGGGAGGCAGACTCACCCAGCAGGAACGTCAGCAGATCGCGCTGGGACTGGCCGACGGCCTCGCCTACGCGGAGATCGCCAGGCGCCTCGACCGCCCGACCTCGACCATCACGCGCGAGGTCATGCGCAACGGCGGCCCCACCGCCTACCGCCCCGACCTCGCCCACCGCGCCACCGAACGCCGCGCCCAGCGGCGCAGGCAGACCGCCCCCCAGGACCGCAAGACGCTCCCGCAGGCCCACGGGCGTGATGCGGAGGCCGTCAGCGAGTACGAGGAGACGCTCACCACCGTCCTCATGCAATCGGGCACGCCCAAGATGATGGCCCGCGTGCTGGCCTGCCTCTTCACCAGCGACACGGGCAGCCTCACCGCGTCCGAACTCGTCCAGCGCCTCCAGGTCAGCCCGGCGTCCATCTCCAAGGCGGTCGCGTTCCTGGAGGAGCAGGGCCTCGTCCGCCGGGAACGCGACGAACGCCGCCGCGAGCGCTACGTCGTCGACGCCGACGTCTGGTACCAGTCGATGATCGCCAGCGCCCGTGGCACCGCCCAACTCGCCGAGACCGCACGGCAGGGCGTCGGCGTCCTCGGCCCCCAGACCCCCGCCGCCACCCGCCTGGAGAACATCGCCCGCTTCCTCGACTTCGTCTCCGAGAGCATCACCCGCGCCGCGGACCAGGCCCGCGACGTCCTCTACACGAAACCCGGGACCACCCCGGACGGCACCGCCGAGCCGGGTCCGGACCGCTGACCAGCGGCATCACCGGCCGTGATCCGCCGGTGGGACATCAGCGCGGCGGCATGCGGGACGTGACCGGCGTCGGCTTGCCCGCCGCGGTGTTATCAAGGGTGTATGGAGGTATTTTCCGGGCGCCCTCGGAGCCCGGAACGTCATCCGCCCGCCGGACGCTCGCGACGACGCCGGACCTCCCTGCTGGACCTGCGCAGCGCGGCCGGTCAGGTGTTCCTTCTCCAGGTCGTCATCGTGGTCCTGCTGGTCGTGGCCGCGGTGGTGGCCATGGTGGTCCAGTCGGCGCGTGACGCGGTGGAACGGGGGCGGCGCGAGTCGGTCGTCGCGGCCCAGTCGTTCGCGAACGCCCCCGGCACGGCCGCGGCGCTGCGCAGCCGTGATCCGTCGGCGGTGCTCCAGCCGCGGGCCGAGGAGGCGCGGAAACGCACGGGTGTGGACTTCATCGTCGCCATGAACACGCAAGGGATCCGTTACACGTATCCCTACCCGCAGGAGATCGGGAAGAAGTTCGTCGGCACGATCGAACCGGCGCTGAAGGGCCGTACCGTCGTCGAGCAGGCCGGCGGGCCGCCGCTGCCGGCGGGCAAGGGGACGGCCGTGCAGGCGGTGGTCCCGGTGACCGACGCGCGCGGAACGGTGGTCGGTCTGGTCTCCGCCGGGATCACGGTCAAGAACGTGGTGGCCCTGTGGCTGCCGCAGCTGCCGATCATCCTGGGCAGCGGCGCGGCCGCGCTGGCGCTGTCCACGGCGGGAACGACACTGGTGGCCCGGCGGCTGGAGCGGCAGACGCGCGGCCTGGCCCCGGCGGAGCTGGCGCAGCTGTACGAGCACCACGAGGCGGTCCTGCACGCGGTGCGCGAAGGCGTGCTGATCACCGACGCCGACGGACGGCTGCTGCTGGCCAACGACGAGACGAGGCGTCTGCTCGACCTGCCGGCGGACGTGCAGGGGCGCCCGGTGCGGGAGCTGGGGCTGCCGGAGTCGATCATGTGTCTGCTGTCGTCGCCGGAGGAGGTCACCGACGAGGTGCATCTCGCGGGGGACCGGCTGCTGGCGGTGAACAAACGGCTGACGTTCCCCCAGGCCGACCGGGGCGGCAGCGTACTGACCCTGCGGGACACCACGGAGCTGGCGGCGGTCTCGGGGCGGGCCGAGGTCGCGCGGGAGCGGCTGAAGCTGCTGTACGAGGCCGGGGTGGGCATCGGCACGACGCTGGACGTGGAACATACGGCCCAGGAGCTGGCCGACGTCGCGACGCCCCAGTTCGCCGACCTGGTGACCGTGGACCTGCTCGACGCGGTGCTGCAGGGGTGGGAGCCCACGGCGGAGGGCTGGCGGCATCTGCGTCGGGCGGCGATCGGCGGGGAACGGCGGATGATCCCGGTGTACCCGCTGGGCGAAGTGATCACGTTCTCGAGCCGAGCGCCGCAGATGCGGTCGCTGCAGGAGCGACGGGTCATGCTGGTGGAGGACCTGCGGCAGGCGTCCGGCTGGCGGGAACAGGATCCGGAGCGTGCCCGGAAGTCCCTGGAGAGCGGGCTGCGTTCGCTGGTGACCGTACCGCTGCGCGCGCGGAACGTACCGCTGGGCGTGGTGAACTTCTACCGGACGGTGGATGCCCCGGCGTTCCAGCCGGAGGACCTCACCTTCGCGGAGGAACTGGCCGCGCGGGCGGCCCTGGCCATCGACAACGCCCGCAGGTTCACCCGGGAGCACGCGATGGCGGTGACGCTGCAGCGCAGTCTGCTGCCGCGGGCACAGCCGGATCAGGACGCGCTGGAGGTGGCCTGGCGGTATCTGCCCGCGGAGGCGGGGGTGGGCGGGGACTGGTTCGACGTCATCCCGCTTCCGGGCGCTCGGGTGGCCCTGGTCATGGGTGACGTCGTCGGTCACGGGCTGCACGCGGCGGCGACGATGGGCCGGCTGCGCACCGCGGTGCACAACTTCTCCACCCTGGACCTCCCCGTCGACGAGGTGCTCGGGAACCTGGACGACCTCGTCCTGCGCATGGACAACGAGGAGAACGCGGGCGATGCGGCGGACGGCCACGAGGGGGAGGGGGTGACCGGAGCGACCTGTCTCTACGCCGTCTACGACCCGGTGTCGGGGACCTGCACGATGGCCCGCGCCGGACACCCGGAACCGGTGGTGGTGCGTCCGGACGGGACGGTCACCTGCGCCGGCGTCCCGGCCTCGACGCCCCTCGGCCTGGGCGGCCACCCCTTCGAGACCGCCGAACTCTCCTTGCCGGAGGGTTCACAGCTGGTGCTGTACACCGACGGCCTGGTGGAGGACCGCAGCCACGACATCGACGTCGGGATGGAGAGGCTGCGCCAGGCACTGGACGGTTCCGGGGAGCGCACCCCGGAGGAGACGTGCCAGGCGGTGATCGACGCGCTGAAGCCGTCACCCTCCTTCGACGACATCGCGCTGCTGGCGGCACGTACCCGGATGTTCCCGCCCTCGCGCGTGGCCGAGTGGGACGTGCCGTCCGACCCGGCGGTGGTTCCCTCGGTGCGGGCGCGGTGCCGGGAGACGATGCGGGAGTGGGGACTGGAGGAGGCCGGATTCGCCACGGAACTGATCCTCAGCGAACTGGTCACGAACGCGATCCGGTACGGCTCGCCGCCGGTCGGCGTGCGGCTGGTGAACGGACGCTGTCTGATCTGCGAGGTGTCGGACGGCAGCGGCACCTCGCCGCGCCTGCGGCGGGCGGCGACCACGGACGAGGGTGGGCGGGGGCTGTTCCTGGTCGCGCAGTTCGCCCAGCGATGGGGAACGCGCTACACGGCCCGCGGCAAGGTCATCTGGGCGGAACAGGTTCTCTACGACGGCGCGTCCGCCGCCATGAGCCACGCGCCGGTCGACTTTCTCCTCGACCAGTTCGACGACCCCGACGCGTGAGCCGGGCGGGCTGGGCCGGGTCACCCCTTTTTCGGGCCGCGACGGTCGCTGATGTCGGGCCTGCGGCGAAAAGGCGCAGTTACTTCCCACGGGCGGGGAACTCGGTATCCGCGTAGTCCGGGAGCAGGCGGGTCGGGCCCGACTGGATCCCGGCGAGCCGGTTGGTGATCGTGCGCCACGTTGGGGGTGATGATCATGCCGCCCGGGGAGCCCGAATCGCGGGCCGGTGGCCGTGTGCCGCCCGACGCGGAGGCACGGATGCGGGTCAGGAGGGCGCTGGCCGCCGCCGTCCGGGGCGCCGACGGCCCCCAGCGCGTTCCGGGCGCGCTGTGCGAGGCGTGCGTACGGCTGCTGCCGGTCACCGGTTCCTCGGTGTCGATCTCCGGTGGCAGGGGCGTACGCATCACCTGGTGCGCCAGCGACCGGGTCGCCGCCCGGGTCGCCGAGCTGCAGTACACCGTGGGCGACGGCCCCTGTCAGACCGCCCTCGACCATGGCGCCCCGGTCATCGCGGCCGACCTCACCCAGGGCTCCGACGCCGGCCGCTGGCCGATCTTCGCGCACGAGGCCGTCGGGCTCGGCGTCCGCGCCGTGTTCTCCCTGCCGCTCGGCGTCGGCGGCGCCGCGATCGGCACCATCGACCTGTACAGCGACCGCGTGGGCGGACTCGCGGAGCCGGATCTGCGGACCGCGCTGTGGGTGCGCGACGCGGTGACCCACGCCCTGATGGGCATCCAGGCCACCGCCCCCACCGGCGCCGAGGACGGAACGGGGGACGAGTTGGCGTTCTGGGCGGCGGCCTCCGAGGCCGATCACACCGAGGTCCAGCAGGCGGTCGGCATGGTGATGGTGCAGCTGGACGTGGACCCCGAGCAGGCGCTGGACCGGTTGCGGGCCCGCGCCTTCGCCGAGGGGCGCACGGTCAGCCAGCTGGCCCGCGAGGTGCTGGCCCGCAAGCTCCGCTTCGGCCCGGAACAGGGTGGCCACGGCGGTACCGGCCGGGGCGGTCCGGGCGGCCGAGGCGGTGGTGGCGGTCTCGGTCCCGGTGGGTGACGCGACACCCGGTCCCGGTGGGTGACGCGACAGCGGGCGAGCACCCCGGCCGTGGGGGCTGGAGCTGAAGCCGGGGCGCGCGCCCTGCCCCGTGGACAGGGCGCGCGTCACGTGGTCGGCAGGGCCTGCGCCGCGCGGTGCGCCTGGCTCAGATCGACAGAGGTACGGGGTGCACCTCGTCCGCCCGGTGCCCGGCGCGCTCGTGGATCCGCTGGACGGCCTCGGCCGAGGGGGCCTCGGAGAGGCAGTAGACGATGCCGGACTCCGGGTCCGCCCAGGCGTTCTCGAAGTGCACGCTCTCTTCCTTCTCGATGGCGAGGTCGGCCTGGTGCGCCTGCAACAGCTGGTCGGCCGTGATGCCCTTCATCCCGCGGTGGACGTCCATGAACCTGGCCATGGCCTCACACCTCCTTCTCACCGGCTCCCCTCCATGCTGCGCCCGGCACCCGGCAAGGGCATCCGGTACGACGAGAGGCCGGTGCGAGTCCACTTCGCACCGGCCCCCGGCGAACAGTCGTACGGTCAGCGGACGCGCGGTCCTGCCGTCAGCCGACCGGCAGTCCCGCCGTCAGCCGCACTGGCAAGGGTTGCCCGACTGGCATCCGCAGCCGCAACCCGAGCCGCAGCCGCACGCGCCGAACAGGGGAAGGCTCCTGATCTCGGCGGGCTGCTCGGTCTCGCGCTCCTGCGTGGGGTCGGGCGTGGTGCTGGGGGATTCGGCCATGGGTCCCTCCTAGAAGCTGGGCAGGGGTGTCCTCGCCCATTTCATGCCCGTTCCGCTGGGCGCATCAACGGCGCACGGAGGCGCCCGCGCGCCCTGCCCGGCGGCCTCCGAGCCCCGGCGGGCGGCCTCCGAGCCCCGGCGCCCCCCGTTCCGGACCCGGTGAGCCGCCCGCCCCCGGAGGGGCTACGGGCCCTCGACGCCCGTCACCGGCTGGATGTCCTGCTGCAGCTCGTCCGCGTGCTCACCGGTGACCAGGTAGACGACACGCTTGGCGACCGCCACGGCGTGGTCGGCGTACCGCTCGTAGTAGCGGCCGAGCAGGGTGACGTCGACGGCGGTCTCGATGCCGTGCTTCCAGCGCTCGTCGATCAGGTGCTGGAAGAGGGTGCGGTGCAGCAGGTCCATCTCGTCGTCGTCCTGCTCCAGCTGGAGCGCGAGGTCGACGTCCTTCGTGATGATCACCTCGGCCGCCTTGGCCATCAGGCGCTGGGCGAGCTGGCCCATCTCCAGGATGGTGGCGTGCAGGTCCTGCGGGACCGCCCGCGCCGGGAAGCGCAGCCGGGCCAGCTTCGCCACGTGCTGGGCGAGGTCGCCGGACCGCTCCAGGTCGGCGGACATCCGCAGCGACGTGACGACGATGCGCAGGTCCGTCGCCACCGGCTGCTGGCGGGCGAGCAGTGCTATGGCCCGTGCCTCCAGGTCGTGCTGGAGTTCGTCGACTTTCTGGTCGGCCTCGATCACGCTCTCGGCCAGCTTCAGATCGGCATCGAGGATGGCGGTCGTGGCGCGCCCGATCGCGGACCCGACCAGCCGGGCCATCTCCACCAGTCCGTCGCCGATCGAGTCCAGTTCCTCGTGGTACGCGTCCCGCATCAGGGTTCCCTCTCCTACGTGTGCTTCGGGGGTGCCGGGGGGCCGTGACACCTCGCGCGCGGCGCAGCCGGCGGTGTGAACCCCACGATCCCCACGCTCCCACGTTCTGCCCCGTACGCGTCCGTTTCCGCCACCCCAAATGAACCATTACTGGCTCCTAGGTGAACTCTGGGCGACGAGTGTTCGAGGTCGCAGTCTGACGGCTGTGGGCATGTCGTACCCCATGCCTAACCTGGAGGCATGGACGTGAACGCGGCGGTCGCCGCAGCGGCAGCGATCGCCGGGGTGCTCACCGGCGTCATCGCCATGCTGGCGTTCCGCTGGAGCGAACGCGACCAGAAGCGACCCACCAGGACTTCCTTGCACACCGATCCCGTACTTCCGCCCGGCGTGGACACCGTGCTGTCCGTGCTCCGTTCCTCGGCCGTGGTCCTCGACGAGGCCGACGCCGTCGTCAAGGCCAGCTCCGCCGCCTACGCCCTCGGACTGGTCCGGGGCGGCAAGCTCTCCGTGGAGCCGATGCTCCAGATGACCCGGGACACCCGGCGGGACGGCGAGATACGGCAGGTCGAGCTGGATCTGCCACGACGCGGCACCGGACGCGGCGAGGCCCTCGCCGTCTCCGCGCGCGTGGCCCCGCTCGGCTCCCGCCTGGTCCTGCTGCTGGTCGAGGACCTGACGGAGGCCCGCCGTATCGAGGCCGTGCGACGCGACTTCGTGGCCAACGTGAGTCACGAGCTGAAGACGCCCGTCGGTGCGCTCTCCCTGCTCTCCGAGGCCGTCATGGACGCCTCGGACGATCCCGAGGCCGTGCAGCGCTTCGCCGGCCGCATGCAGATCGAGGCGACCCGCCTGACCAATCTGGTCCAGGAGCTGATCGACCTCTCGAGGGTGCAGAACGACGACCCCCTCGAGGACGCCGAGCCGGTCCGGGTGGACGAACTGGTCGCCGAGGCCATCGACCGCTGCCGCCACCAGGCGGGCACGAAGCAGATCACCATGGCCGCCGGTGGTACGGACGATCTGCATGTGTGGGGGAACCGGGGACAGCTCGCCGCGGCGCTCGGCAACCTCGTCGAGAACGCGGTGAACTACTCCCCGGCCCGCACCCGCGTCGGCATAGCCGCCCGCCGGGTCTCCGTGCCCGGCGGCGACATGATCGAACTCGCCGTGACGGACCAGGGCATCGGTATCTCGGACAAGGACAAGGAGCGCATCTTCGAGCGCTTCTACCGCGTCGACCCGGCCCGCTCCCGGGCCACCGGCGGGACCGGCCTGGGTCTCGCGATCGTCAAGCACGTGGTCGCCTCGCACGGCGGGGAGGTCACGGTCTGGAGCGCCGAGGGCCAGGGCTCCACCTTCACCCTCAGGTTGCCGGAGGCGGGCGCGGCCCGCGACCGCGCGCAGCAGCACCCCGACCTCGACGACGAGGCCGGCATCACCGAGTCATCCCCGTACGAACCGCTTCCCGCCCCGGAGGTCCTTCCGTGACCCGAGTGCTCGTCGTCGAGGACGAGGAGTCCTTCTCCGACGCCCTGTCGTACATGCTCCGCAAGGAGGGCTTCGAGGTCGCCGTGGCGGCGACCGGCCCCGACGGACTCGACGAGTTCGAGCGCAACGGCGCCGACCTCGTTCTCCTCGACCTGATGCTGCCGGGCCTGCCCGGCACGGAGGTGTGCCGCCAGCTGCGCGGCCGCTCCAACGTCCCCGTGATCATGGTGACCGCGAAGGACAGCGAGATCGACAAGGTGGTCGGCCTCGAGATAGGAGCCGACGACTACGTCACCAAGCCCTTCTCCTCCCGGGAGCTGGTCGCCCGCATCCGCGCGGTGCTGCGCCGCCGCGGCGAGCCGGAGGAAGTCACCCCGGCCGCGCTGGAGGCCGGCCCGGTCCGCATGGACGTCGACCGCCATGTGGTGACGGTCTCCGGCTCGAAGGTCGACCTCCCCCTGAAGGAGTTCGACCTGCTGGAGATGCTTCTGCGCAACGCGGGCCGCGTCCTGACCCGCATGCAGCTCATCGACCGCGTCTGGGGCGCCGACTACGTGGGCGACACCAAGACCCTCGACGTCCACGTCAAGCGCCTGCGCGCCAAGATCGAGCCGGACCCGGGCGCGCCCCGGTACCTGGTGACGGTGCGGGGCCTGGGGTACAAGTTCGAGCCGTAAACCGCTCCCGTCGAGCCGTGGTCTCCACGCCTGCGACGAGACGAGCCGCGTACGACGAAGGGCGGCACCCCGACCGGGGTGCCGCCCTTCGTGTTCTGCCGTTGCTCAGTGGCCGGCGGCCGACTGAGAGGCCGAGTCGCTCGGGGTGACGGCCTCGCCGGAGGCGCTGGACGACGGGGTCGTCTTGCCGCCCTTCTCCGGCTTGCCGCTGCTGGACGCGGTCGCGCCCGGGGCGCCGGTGGCGGACGCCGAGGCGGACGCGGAAGCGGAGGGGATGTCGCTCGGGCCCCACTTGTCGAAGTAGCCGGTGGCCGGGACCACGAAGGCGCTCAGGGTCACCTCGCCGGTCTTGCTGAAGGTGAAGGTGACCTTCTGGGTGTTGCCGTCCTGGACGGCCTCGCGGCCGCTGGGCAGCACCGCGGAGGCGTTGTCCTTGCCGCCGATGACCAGCGAGCCGCCGGCCGGAATGCTCAGGCTCTGGCCCTTTGCCGGCTTCAGCTCGGTGGGAGTGTCGCCCACGGTGATCGACTCGAGGGTCTGGGCCTGGGTGCCGGAGTTGAACACGGTCCCCGAGACCACGGCCGGACCCGTCGACTTCAGGTCGGGCTGGGTGATGACCAGGGCGTTCTGGATCTTGATGTCGCCGACGCTGGTCGCCGCGTTGTCCGGCTTGATCTCCAGGGTCTGGGAGTTGTTGCCGGCGCCGCAGGCGGCGAGCGAGGCGATCGAGAAGACGATGGCGGAGGCGGCGAGGGCGCCGCGTCGAAGGCTGCTGCTCACGGCGGCGGCTTCTCCTTGAACGCGCGGGCGGCTCCCTTATAAAGCCACCCTAAGTGTCTGTCAGCGGCCTTAGGTTACCGAGCCGTTCCCGGGCGGCCGCACCCGACCCTCCCCCAAGCGCCGGGCTTCCCTCCAGGTGGGGGTACCCCGGTGGGCACCGGTGACCCGGCAGCCACATTGCCGGGCGCTCGTCGGTCATTCACATAAGGCGACGGCAAGACGCTCCCAAGACCTCGCGCAAGACGTTCGCGACACTGCCCGCAAAGTTTCCATGAAGGAATGCGCGGCCGCCTCCGAAATTGATCACGGCCCACCCCTCCGGGCGCCGTTGATCAATTCCGGATTCGTCTCACATCCGACTCCGGTCACCGAACGGAGTAGCGGAAGTCGTACGCTTGGAACCAGACAAATCGGGACGTTCATCCACTTGGGGCGCCCTCCTGGGGTGTGTAACGTACGCGTTTCGCCCCGCCCGGAGAGCCCCTCCGACCTGCGATTACCCGCTCGCGCAGACCCTTCGCAGCACGTTCCGGTTGCTGTTGTCAAGCCCCGAGATATGCCCTGACCTGCGAAAACGCCATTCAGAAGACGCCGTATCCGTGTTACCCTGGATAGCCACGGAAGGGGTACCTGTCACATGACGTTCAAGGTTGGCGACACCGTGGTCTATCCCCATCACGGGGCCGCGCTGATCGAGGCCATCGAAACTCGCCAGATCAAAGGCGTGGACAAGACCTACTTGGTGCTGAAGGTCGCCCAGGGTGACCTGACGGTACGTGTGCCAGCGGACAATGCGGAGTTCGTCGGCGTGCGTGATGTGGTCGGTCAGGACGGGCTGGACCGGGTCTTCGAGGTGCTGCGCGCGCCGTATGCCGAGGAGCCCACGAACTGGTCCCGTCGCTACAAGGCAAACCTGGAGAAGCTCGCCTCCGGCGATGTCATCAAGGTCGCGGAAGTCGTGCGTGACCTGTGGCGTCGCGAGCGGGAGCGTGGACTCTCCGCCGGTGAGAAGCGCATGCTCGCCAAGGCCCGCCAGATCCTGGTGAGCGAGCTGGCTCTCGCGGAGAACACGAACGAGGACAAGGCCGAGGCCCTGCTCGACGAGGTGCTCGCCTCCTGACGTGCGGCCGCAGCGATCCGTCGCTTGCAGCACGCTCAGCACACTGAAATGCCGCGGTGCCCGATGACACTGAACCTGTCGCCGGGCGCTGCGGCATGTTCGTCCCCGGAAACGGACGGGCCCGGTGAAGCACGCCGTACACCTGCGGGCGGAGCCGCCGAACACCTCGGGGCCCGCCGTACACCCCGGAGGAAGCCCCGAAACCTCGGAATCCCCCGATACTTGACGTGCCGGGCCCGGGCGGATGGCTCGACCAGGGTCACGGAAAGGGTCCGGTCAAGGCGTCGCGCCCGGCACTCCTCCAGGCCATACCCACGTAGGTCGAGCACACAAACCTGACAGGAACCGATGTCTGACGAATCGCGCCCTACGCCCGCGCAGACCCCCGTCGCCGCCGTGATTCCCGCCGCCGGCCGGGGCGTACGCCTCGGACCGGGCGCCCCCAAGGCGCTGCGCACGCTGAACGGCACGCCCATGCTCATCCACGCGGTCCGCGCGCTCGCCGCGTCCCGCCATGTCTCCCTCGTGATCGTCGTGGCCCCGCCGGACGGCGCGGCCGAGGTCAAGTCCCTGCTCGACGCGCACGCGCTGCCCGACCGAACCGACTTCCTGGTCGTGCCCGGCGGGGAGTCCCGCCAGGAGTCGGTCAAGCTCGGCCTGGACGCCCTGCCCCCCGAGTACGGCGTGGTCCTCGTCCACGACGCGGCCCGCCCGCTCGTCCCCGTCGACACGGTCGACGCGGTCATCGAGGCCGTACGCGACGGCGCACCCGCCGTCGTGCCCGCCCTGCCGCTCGCGGACACCGTCAAGGAGGTCGAGCCCGCGGCCGAACCGGGCGCCCCCGAGCCGGTCGTCGCCACGCCCGAGCGGGCCCGGCTGCGCGCGGTGCAGACGCCCCAGGGCTTCGACCGCGCGACGCTGATCCGCGCCCACGAGACCGTCACCGAGAACGTCACCGACGACGCGAGCATGGTCGAGCAGCTGGGACCGACGGTCGTCGCCGTCCCCGGCCACGAGGAGGCCTTCAAGGTCACCCGCCCCCTCGACCTGGTCCTCGCCGAGGCGGTGCTGGCCCGCAGGAGGCTCAACGATGGCTTCTGACCAGTCGCCGGTGCTCCCCCAGGTCGGCATCGGCACCGACATCCACGCCTTCGAGGAAGGCCGCGAACTGTGGTGCGCCGGCCTGAAGTGGGAGGGCGAGGGGCCCGGGCTGGCCGGCCACTCCGACGCGGACGTCGTCGCGCACGCCGCCTGCAACGCGCTCTTCTCCGCCGCCGGGCTCGGCGACCTCGGTCAGCACTTCGGCACCGGTCGCCCCGAGTGGTCGGGCGCCTCCGGGATCACCCTGCTCACCGAGGCCGCGCGGATCGTGCGCGAGGCGGGCTTCACCGTCGGCAACATCGCCGTCCAGGTGGTCGGCCCCCGCCCGAAGATCGGCAAGCGCCGGGACGAGGCCCAGAAACTCCTCTCCGAGGCGGCCGGCGCCCCGGTGTCGGTCTCGGGCGCGACCACGGACGGCCTCGGCTTCCCGGGCCGGGACGAGGGCCTGATGGCGGTGGCGACGGCGCTCGTGGTGCGCACGGGCTGACGCGCCGGCCGGCGTGCCGGCACCGGCACGCAGGCGCCCTTGTGGTGCGGGTGAGCCGAGAGCGTGCGAGGGTACCCGGAGAGTCACCGCTGCGTCACCGCTGACCGAGGCTTTCCGGAGGTGCCCATGTCCGCCGCCCTGTCCGACCGGCTCAAGTCCCTGCTCGACGGCAAGGTGTTCATCGTCGTCGGCACCCTCCAGCCCGACGGCAGCCCGCAGATGTCCCCGGTCTGGGTGAAGCGCGACGGTGACACCCTCCTGTTCTCCACGACGGTCGACCGCCGCAAGAAGAAGAACCTGGACCGCGACCCCCGGGTGACGGTCGTCGTCATGAACCCCGAGCAGCCCTACGAGTACGCCGAGATCCGCGGCACCGCCGAGATGACGACCGAGGGCGGCCAGGAACTCATCGGTGAGCTGAGCCAGAAGTACACGGGCCAGAAGTACGCGGACTTCAACCCGGCGTCGGTGAACGACGCCGAGCGCGTGGTCGTACGGATCACCCCGCGCAAGGTCGTCGGGATGATGTGACGCGCGGCGTTCCCCCGTAGTGGGGGGGGGGGGGGGGGGGGGGGGGGGGGGGGGGGGGGGGGGGGGGATGGGGGGGGGGGTCACAGAGGACAGCAAAATCGGCGCTATCTCCCCCCCCCAA
>NZ_JBVIIT010000001.1:103274-313738 GCF_055569615.1 Streptomyces sp. NPDC031379
GGCAAGCACCACGCCGTTCGGATCCCCCCCCCCCCCCCCCCGAGCCCCTCTCCCCCCCCCCCCCCCCCTCCCCCCCCCCCCGCCTCCCCCCCCCCCCCCCCCCCCCCCCCACTACTCTGGAGTGGTGACTATTCGCCTGTACGACACCAGCGCCCGGCAGATCCGTGATTTCACCCCGCTCAAGCCGGGTTGCGTCTCGATCTACCTCTGTGGCGCCACCGTGCAGGCGGCCCCTCACATCGGGCACATCCGCTCGGGCCTGAACTTCGACATCATGCGCCGCTGGTTCGAACACCGCGGCTACGACGTGACGTTCATCAGGAACGTCACGGACATCGACGACAAGATCATCGCCAAGGCCCACGAGCGGAACCGGCCCTGGTGGTCGATCGGCTACGAGAACGAGCGCGCCTTCAACGACGGCTACGCCGCGCTCGGCTGCCTGCCGCCCACGTACGAGCCACGCGCCACCGGCCACATCACCGAGATGATCGAGATGATGCAGGGCCTCATCGAGCGCGGCCACGCGTACGCGGCCGACGGCAACGTCTACTTCGACGTACGGTCCTTCCCGTCGTACCTGGAGCTGTCCCGGCAGGAACTGGACAACCTGCTCCAGCCCTCCGGCGAGGGCGAGACCGGCAAGCGCGACCCGCGCGACTTCGCCCTGTGGAAGGCGGCGAAGCCCGGTGAGCCGACGTGGCCGACGCCCTGGGGACCGGGCCGCCCGGGCTGGCACCTGGAGTGCTCGGCGATGGCCCACAAGTACCTGGGCGCCGCCTTCGACATCCACGGCGGCGGCCTGGACCTGATCTTCCCGCACCACGAGAACGAGATCGCCCAGGCCAAGGCCTACGGCGACGACTTCGCCCGGTACTGGGTGCACAACGCCTGGGTGACCATGGCCGGCGACAAGATGTCCAAGTCGCTCGGCAACAGCGTGCTGGTCAGCGAGATGGTCAAGCAGTGGCGCCCGATCGTGCTGCGCTACTACCTGGGCACCCCGCACTACCGCTCGATGATCGAGTACAGCGAGGAGTCCCTGCGCGAGGCCGAGTCCGCGTTCGCGCGGATCGAGGGCTTCGTGCAGCGTGTGATGGAGAAGGCCGGGGGAGTCGTCGAGCCCGCCGCCGAGATCCCGCCCGCCTTCGCCGAGGCCATGGACGACGACCTGGGCGTCCCGCAGGCCCTCGCCGTCGTGCACACCACGGTCCGGCAGGGCAACAGCGCGCTGGCCGCCGACGACAAGGAGGCCGCCGTGGCCCGGCTCGCCGAGGTGCGGGCCATGCTCGGCGTCCTCGGCCTGGACCCGCTCGACCCGCACTGGGCCGGCGAGGCCGACCGCGGCGAAGACCTGCACGGCGTGGTGGACAGCCTCGTACGGCTCGTCCTCGACCAGCGCGAGTCCGCCCGCGCCCGCAAGGACTGGGCCACCGCGGACGCCATCCGCGACCAGCTCAACCAGTCGGGCCTCGCCATCGAGGACAGCCCGCAGGGCCCGCGCTGGAGCCTCGGGCCGCGCTAGCCCCGACTTGATCGACTGTGCCGTCCGGCCCTCCGGGCGGCACACTGCATAAGACGTACGTACGAAAAGCGTTTCCCGAAGAGAGCAGAGACAGGTAACTCATGGCCGCGAACAACCGCCGCATGTCCGGCAAGAAGGGCGCGCAGGTCGGCAGTGGCGGCCAGCGGCGCAAGGGCCTGGAGGGCAAGGGCCCGACCCCGCCCGCCGAGATGCGCAAGGGTCACAAGAAGAACCGCATCGCCAACGCCAGGGCCAAGCAGGCCGTGCGCCGCCCGGCCCCCCGGGGCCGGGGCGGCAAGTCGTCCTCCGAGCTGGTCGTCGGCCGCAACCCCGTGGTCGAGGCGCTGCGCGAGGGCGTGCCCGCCTCCACGCTCTACGTCCAGCAGTTCATCGACAACGACGAGCGCGTCCGCGAGGCACTCCAGCTGGCCGCCGAGCGCGGCGGCATCAACCTCATGGAGGCCCCGCGCCCCGAGCTGGACCGCATGACGAACGGCCTGAACCACCAGGGCCTGGTCCTGCAGGTCCCGCCGTACGAGTACGCGCACCCCGAGGACCTCACCGCGGCCGCCTACGACGAGGGCGAGGACCCGCTGATCGTCGCGCTCGACGGCGTGACCGACCCGCGCAACCTCGGCGCCGTCGTCCGTTCGGTCTCCGCCTTCGGCGGCCACGGCGTGGTCGTCCCCGAGCGCCGCTCGGCCGGCATGACCGCCGGCGCCTGGAAGACCTCCGCCGGCACGGCCGCCCGCACGCCGGTCGCCCGCGCCACCAACCTCACCCGCACCCTGGAGGCCTACAAGAAGGCCGGCATCACGGTCGTGGGCCTGGCCGCCGACGGGGAGGCCGAACTGGGCGACCTGGAGTCCCTGGGCGGTCCCGTCGTCATCGTCGTCGGCAGCGAGGGCAAGGGCCTGTCCCGACTGGTCGGCGAGACCTGCGACTTCCGCGTGCGCATCCCCATGCCGGGCGGCGCCGAGTCCCTCAACGCCGGTGTGGCGGCGGGGATCGTGCTGTACGAGGCGGCGCGCCGACGCGCCTGAACGCGCGTGCGGTATTTCACCCGGGCGGGGTGATTCCGGCGCCCATATGGCGTCAGGGACGGCTTTGACGCGGTCCGGACACATCTGGACGGTCAAAGCAGTGTCCTAACTCCACGTCACTCGGTTAGATGAGTGTGGACACCAGAACACCCCGCACACCCACGGGGGACCGCTCGTCGGGATACGACGACGCTCCCGCGCTGAGCATGGTGAAGGTGCCGAGCGATCCGGCGCAGGTCATCGTCAATCACGCCAGCTTCCGCGTGCAGCTGGGCGCGTCGGCGAGACGCAGCCAATCCCCGCGGATCGCCCGGCACCTGAGCGCCACCCAGGACTCCGCCCGCACGCCGGTCGTGGGCACGTCGAGCCGGTCCGGCGCCGCGGCCGGCCGCCGCCGCCCCGTCGTGTGGAGCGGCAAGTCGGCCCCCGACGACACCGGCGCCCACAGACTCCTCCAGGCCGTGCGGGGCAGCAGCGTCCGCCACGCCGACGAGCCCGAGGCCGGCGCCACCCAGGTCATCCCGCGCATCGACACCGCCTACGCGGACGCCTACGACGCACTCGACCAGACCGTCGAGACCCCCCTCGTCGGCCACCAGCGCACCGCCCCCGACGCCGGCGGCACCCGCCTGCTGCCCCCCATGCGCACGGTCGGCGGCGCCTACGACGAACCCCCCTACACGGACGACGACCTCGAGCCGTACGACACCGGTGCGGAACCCGCCGACACCGACACCCCGCGCTCCGCCAAGCGCCACGGCGACGACCCGGCCCGGCACGCCTACTACCCGGGCCGCCGGATGAACCTCGGCGTCGTCCTGCTCCCGCTGCGCGTCTTCCTCGGCTTCATCTCCATCTACGCCGGCATGGGCAAGCTGTGCGACCCCGTCTACTTCGACGGCGGCGAACGCGGCTCCATGGTCAAGTGGCTCAACACCCTGCACCCGTGGGACGTGGCCGAGCCGCTGCGCCAATTCGCCCTGCACCACCCGGTCGGCTCCGGGCTGGTCATCGCCTTCCTCCAGGTCGTCGTCGGCGTCCTGACCATCTTCGGCTGCTGGCAGCGCGTGGCCGCGGTGGTCGGCGCCCTGCTCTCGGCCGCCCTGATCGTCACCGTCAGCTGGAAGACGGTCCCCGCCTACGACGCCCCCGACATCATCTACCTCGCCGCCTGGTCCCCACTGATCATCGCCGGCGCCCCCGTCTACTCCGTGGACGGCCGCCTCGCCGGCAGCGCCTGGCGGCGCCTCGGCCCCCGCTCGGACATCTGGGAACTGCGCAGCTACGTCCTGCGCCGCGGCGCGCTGATCACGGCCGTCATCGTCGGCCTGACCCTGCTCGTCGGCTCCCTGCTGGGCGGCGCGGTCCGCGACTCCAGCCGGGTGGTCGTCCCCGGCCCCGGCGAGGCCCCCCGCAACAACGTCCCCGGCTCCCCGCTCCCGCAGGAGCCCGACGAGCGGCTCGGGACCCCGGCGGCCTCCAGCTCACCCACGGGCGGCGCCACGGCCGGCGCGAGCCCCTCCGGCGCGGCGACGACCCCGGGCGCCACCCGGACCACCGGCGGTACCACCGCCGCCCCTAGCCAGACCCAGGGCACCACGGGCCAGATCCCGCCCCGCCGGTCCGCCCCGACCGGCGGCGTCCCGAGCACGACCGCCGGCCCGACCAGCACGGGCGGCACCAGCACCGGCGGCTCGACGACAGGCGGCGGCAGCACGTCCTCGGGCGGCACCAGCAGCTCGACGTCCGGCCAGCCGGGCCTGGTGGGCGGCCTGCTCGGCTAGCCCGGCAGGAAGCGGAGGGCCCCGTACCGCGGAAGGTACGGGGCCCTCTTCAGCATGCGACGAGGCTCCGTGCCCCTTCCGGACGGCTACCGCCCCAGAGCCGCCAGCTCCCTGGCCGCCTCCGTGAGGTCCTTCGCGGTGTCGATGGCCCGCCAGTACGCGCCCTGCGGAATGGGGAACCCCGCGAGCCTCTTCTCCCGGGCCAGCCGAGGAAACGTGGTCCGCTCGTGATCCCCCCGCTCGGGCAGCAGCGAGGAGAACTCCGGCGAGAACACGTACACACCCGCGTTGATCTCGAACGTGGACGGCGGCGCCTCGATGAAGTCGGTGATGTGCCCGAACCCGTCGGTCTTCACCGCACCCCAGGGGATCCGCGGCCGAGCCAGGGCCAACGTGGCGACGGCGTCCCGCTCGGTGTGGAAGTCGGCCATGTCCCGCAGGGAGAAGCGGGTCCAGATGTCGCCGTTGGTGGCGTACCAGGGCCGGTCGGGGTGCGGGAGATGCGCGGCGGCGTACTTCAGGCCGCCGCCGCGGCCGAGGGGCTCGGTCTCCACGACGGTGGTGACGGAGACAGGAAGGTCGGCCGAGTCCAGCCACTTCTGCAGGACCTCGGCGAGGTGGCCGCACGAGACCACCACGTCCGTCACGCCCTCCTCGGCGAGCCAGGTCAGCTGGTGGCCGATGATCGGGGTGCCCGTACCGGGGATCTCGACCATCGGCTTGGGCCGGTCGTCGGTGTACGGACGCAACCGGGAGCCCTGGCCACCGGCCAGGACCACGGCTTGAGTGGGGCGCGACGCCGCGTTCGGATGGGTCATGACCGCACTGTACGTGGCGCCCCACCGCCGGTCGTCGGCAGCAACGTGCTCCCGGAGGAGTCGTTACCGGCCTACGACCCGCGGATGCCCGGAAACGGGCGGATGACGGCGGAGCCGGGGCTCAGCTGTGCGCGGCCAGCACACCCGAGGCGAAGGCCGTGTCGCACACCGGGCGGGCGTACGACTGGGCACGCGAGGCGCCGTAGATGCGCACCGCGGCCTTGCCGAGGGCCCGCGCGATGGAGGAACAGTGCCCGGCCAGCGAGGGGTGTCCGTTGACGGCCTGCTGGAGGTGGGTGAGGACCACCCCCGGGTTCTTGTCCTGCAGTTCGGACATCAGCTGGTCGCGGAGCACGTCCTGCGGGGCACGGGAGGCAGCCTTGGAGGAGATCTCCGCCGCGGAGACGTCCGAGGCGGTCAGTACCGAGCCGGCGCTCCCCGTCCAGTTGACCCGGGTGACCGCGAGGGTTCCGGAGAGCACCAGGACGACGGGCAGGACGAGGGCGAGAGTGCGGCCGATCCGGCGGGCAGGGCCGCCCCGATGGCCGCGTCGCGTCTGAGGGTTGGTGGAGTGCTTCACGCGTGTGAGGGTAGCGCGGGGTGATGATTTGGCGACATTTAGTCACCCTTTCGGGGGATGAAGAGCCGCCTCTTTCCGGGTAAGGGGTTGACGCGGCCCGCCCGAAATGATCGCTGTGCCGGGGTATATCTCGCACAGTGCGAGGGGCCCCGCGGCGATCCGCGGGGCCCCTCGCGTCAACTTCGCGCGAACGTGCTGCTCAGACGGGTCAGTCGGTGAGCCGCTCGCCCGTGGACGTCGAGAACACGTGGATCTCGCCCGGCCGCGGCACGACGTGCAGCGTGGAGCCCTTCTCCGGCACCTGGCGCCCGTTGACCCGCACGACCAGGTCCTTGACCTCGCCGCCGACCTCGGCGGTGCCGTACACGTAGCCGTCGGCGCCCAGCTCCTCGACGACGTTCACCGAGACGGCGAGACCGGCCGGGGCGTCCGCGGCGTCCTTCGACAGGGAGGCGGCGACCGACCCGTTGTGCTCGACCACGTCGAAGTGCTCGGGACGGACACCGACGGTCACCGTCCGGTCGCCCCGGTCGGCGGCGGCCGTCAGCGCCTCCCGGTTCACCGGCACCACGCTGTTGCCGAACTTCACGCCGCCGTCGGTGATCGGAACCTCGACCAGGTTCATGGCCGGAGAGCCGATGAAGCCGGCGACGAACAGGTTCGCGGGCTTGTCGTACATGTTCCGCGGCGAGTCGACCTGCTGCAGGAGGCCGTCCTTCAGGACCGCCACACGGTCGCCCATCGTCATGGCCTCGACCTGGTCGTGGGTGACGTAGACGGTGGTGATGCCGAGACGGCGCTGCAGCGACGCGATCTGCGTACGCGTCGAGACACGGAGCTTGGCGTCCAGGTTGGACAGCGGCTCGTCCATGAGGAAGACCTGCGGTTCACGCACGATCGCGCGGCCCATCGCGACACGCTGGCGCTGACCACCCGAGAGCGCCTTCGGCTTGCGGTCCAGGTACTCGGTGAGGTCGAGGATCTTCGCGGCCTCCTCGACCTTCTGCCGGATCTCCGCCTTGTTGACGCCGGCGATCTTGAGCGCGAAGCCCATGTTGTCGGCGACCGTCATGTGCGGGTAGAGCGCGTAGTTCTGGAACACCATGGCGATGTCCCGGTCCTTGGGCGGCAGGTGCGTGACGTCGCGGTCACCGATGCGGATGGCGCCGCCGTTGACGTCCTCCAGACCCGCGAGCATCCGCAGCGAGGTGGACTTTCCGCAACCCGACGGGCCGACCAGGACGAGGAACTCGCCGTCCTCGATCGCGATGTCGAGCTGGTCGACGGCGGGCTTCGTGGAACCCGGGTAGATCCGGGTCGCCTTGTCGAACGTGACAGTGGCCATGGTGAATGGGCCCCCTTCTACCGGCAGGAACGTGCCGGACGATCCGTTGTAGGAAGGTGGTTGGTGTAGTCCACAGGAGTGAACTGGATCGAGACGGTACCTGGCGTTCACTCGGTCTGTCAGTACCCGGACCACTGTGAACTTCGCGGAAATTCTCGAGCGGGCCTCGCCCTCCATCGCTTCCGGCATACTTCATGGCCTGGGAAGTCAGGCTCTGTGTACAGTGGAGCAGCTTTCTCGCATGGCATTGCGATGCGCGTATGCCTCCTTAGCTCAGCTGGCCAGAGCACCGCTCTTGTAAAGCGAAGGTCGTCGGTTCGAATCCGACAGGGGGCTCCGTAGCCCGGGTGGGACACGTCCCACCTGGGCTTTTTCATGTCAGTCTGCGGGCGATCTCCAGTTGGCGGGGCTTGATCGGGCGGCCGTCCTCCACGTCCCACAGGGCGTTCTGCAGGAGTCGGCCGAGGGTCCAGGCGCGGGCGTGGTCCCGGTCCAGGCCGAGGGTGTCGGTCATCGCGTCGAAGCGCCAGCGGATCTCGGCCGCCTCGAAGCGGTTGTCCAGGGCGGGCCACAGTTCGAAGCCGGGGTGGCCGGCGAGCGGCTTGGGGTCGATGGCGAGCCAGTCGGCGCGGTCGGCGGCGAGGACGTTCCGGTCGTGCAGGTCCCAGTGGAGGAGCTGGTCGCCGGGCTCGTCCGCGACCTCGCGGACGGCGGCCGCGCAGGCGGCGACGAGGCGGCGGGCTTCGGGGTCGGGGATGTGTTCCAGGGCCCGGGGGGTCCGTTCCAGCATGCGGTGGGTGATGTCGCCGAGGCGGCGCAGCCCGGGTGGGGCGGGGAAGGAGGTGAGGTGGGCCAGGAGGCGGGCGATGACCAGGACGGCCTCGCGGGTGTCGGCCAGGTCGGCGAGCATGCGGGTTTCGTCCAGGTGTTCGAGCAGCATGGTGCCGGTGGCCGGGTCGTGGTCGAGGAGCCGTACGGCTCCGTCGCCGTTCCACGTTCGCAGGGCTACCGGCTCGCCTCGGCTCTCCTCGTCCGGTAGCTGGAGTTTGAGGGCGGCGCGGAGTCCGTCGGCGCGGGTGACCGGCAGGACGAGGGCGCTGACGCCGTTCATGGAGGGGCCGTCGAGGCGGAGCCGCCAGTGGTCCAGGAACCGGTCCGCGAGGTCGGGGAGTGCGGCGATGAAGGCGCGGCCGGCGGCGCCGTTGTAGGTCTCCTGCGCCTCGGCGAGTTCGCCGGGGATGTCAATCACGCTTGGGACGATAGTGGCGTGCGTGAATCGGCTCATGGGAATTGACCGGGGCCTGAGCGGGGCGTGGGCGTACGTCCGCAGTGCTGCCGGCACGTACGTGTGGTTGGGGATCCTGTTCGTCACGACGGTTGCGCTGCACCATATGTCGCCGGAGTTCGAGGAGCACTTCTTGCGGCACCGGTCGACCAATATCTATGAGCTGTCGCGTTCTCCGGTGCGGGTTCTGGTGACCAGTGCCATGTGGATCGACAGTGGGCACTGGGTGCCGTACGTCTTCCTGTACACGGTGTTCCACGCGCCGGCCGAGCGCTGGTTGGGTACGGGGCGCTGGTTGGCGGTGTGTGCGGTGGCGCACGTTCTGGCGTCGCTGATCAGTGAGGCGGTGTTGCTGAAGGCGATCCGGGACGGTATGGCTCCGCTTTCGGCGGTGAACGCGGTGGACATCGGGGTGAGTTACGCGCTGGCCGGGGTCGTCGCGGTGCTTGCCTATCGGATCGTGGTGCCGTGGCGGTACGGGTATCTGTCGGCGGTGTTGCTGGTCTTCGGTTTGCCGTTGGCGGCCGGTCCGACCTTCACCGACTTCGGTCACTTCGTGTCCGTGTTGATCGGGTTGGCCTGTTATCCGCTGGTCAGGGGTCGTGGAAAAGCATGGAATCCGAAGGAGACACTGGCTGGTCTCAGGGGTTAACGTCCCGGCCATGAGCAGTTCGGCAAGCAGTGTCGTCAACGGCGGTGTCTCCTTCTGGTACGCGGACGACGGCCTTCCGGTGGTGCGTGAGCCGCTGTCGGGGGATGCGTCGGCCGATGTCGTCATCGTCGGCGGGGGGTACACGGGTCTGTGGACCGCGTACTACCTGAAGAAGGCGGCTCCTTTCCTGCGGATCACGGTCCTGGAGCAGAAGTTCTGCGGTTATGGCGCCTCCGGGCGTAACGGGGGCTGGTTGTACAACGGGATCGCGGGCCGCGACCGGTATGCGAAGCTGCACGGCCGGGAGGCCGCCGTACGGCTGCAGAAGGCGATGAACGACACCGTGGACGAGGTGATCGCGGTCGCCGAGGCGGAGGGCGTCGACGCCGGCGTGCACAAGGGTGGTGTCCTGGAAGTGGCCACCACACCCGCGCAGTTGGCGCGGTTGAAGGCGTTTCACGCGCACGAGTCGTCGTACGGCGAGAAGGACCGGGTGCTGTACGGCGCTCGGGAGACGGCCGAGCGGATCAGGGTCGCGGACGCGGTCGGTTCGAGCTGGACTCCGCACGGGGCCCGGTTGCATCCGGTGAAGCTGGTGAAGGGGCTGGCGGCCGTCGTGGAGGCGCTGGGGGTGACCGTCCACGAGTCGACTCCGGTGACGGAGATCCGTCCCCGGCACGCGGTCACTCCGTACGGCACGGTCCGGGCGTCCTACGTTCTGCGGTGTACCGAGGGTTTCACCGCGTCCTTGAAGGGTCAGCGGCGTACCTGGCTGCCGATGAACTCGTCGATGATCGCGACCGAGCCGTTGACCGAGGAGCAGTGGGCGGCGATCGGCTGGGGCGGCCGGGAGACCCTTGGTGACATGGCGCATGCCTACATGTACGCCCAGCGCACCGCTGACGGCCGGATCGCGTTGGGCGGGCGCGGGGTGCCGTACCGCTTCGGGTCGCGTACGGACAACGACGGTCGTACGCAGGAGGCGACGATCGAGGCGCTGCGGGAGATTCTGACCCGCTTCTTCCCCTCCCTTGCGGGTGTCCGGGTCGAGTACGCCTGGTCCGGTGTGCTCGGTGTCCCGCGGGACTGGTGTGCGACCGTCACCCTGGACCGTTCCACGGGCCTTGGCTGGGCCGGTGGTTACGTGGGTTCCGGCGTCGCCACGACGAATCTGGCGGCCCGCACGTTGCGCGACCTCGTTCAGCAGGACTCCGGTCAGGGTGGCCGGACGGAGTTGACGGACCTGCCGTGGGTGAATCACAGGGTGCGCAAGTGGGAGCCGGAGCCTTTCCGCTGGCTCGGTGTGCAGGGCATGTACGCCACTTATCGCGCTGCGGACCGGCGTGAGCGGCTGCGCCCCGGCGTGGAGTCCTCCCGCTTGGCCAAGGTGGCGGATCGGGTGGCGGGGCGGCACTGACCCGCATCTCGGGGCCGGCTCGGCGGCCGGGCGCTCGCCGTGCTCGGCCGCCGTACTCGGCTCGGCGGACTCGGCTCAGCGCACCGACTCCGCCATCGGGGTCTTCGCCGGTGCCCCGAGTTCGGGGGCCTCGGCGGTGACGTGACACTCATCCCGCCGGAAGACCACGGATCGGGATGTGCTGCATCAGGGTGTGCGGCGGGGCTGCCGGGGGCCGGAGCGGGGTGGGTGCCTCAGGGCTCCAGCACCACTTTTCCGATCGTGCCGCGGTTCTCCAGGGCCCGGTGTGCGGCGGCCGCCTCCGCGAGGGGGAAGCGGGTGACGGCCGGGCGCAGCCGGCCCTGGGCGGCCTCGGCGAGGGCGCGCAGTTCGAGTGCGCGCAGGCCTCCCGCCTTCTCGAGCATGCGTGGGCCGAGGACGCTCTCGGAGACGCCGTCGACGAGGTAGCCCTGCCCGTCGCCGATGCCTTCCGCCGACCAGCCGAAGACCAGGTGCCGTCCGCCGGGTCCGAGGAGGGCGATGGTCTCCCGGGCGACCGTGCCGCCGACGCCGTCGTAGACGATGGTGGCGCGCGGAGTCGTCCCGGCCCGGGCGAGGCCGGGGGCCTTGGGGAGGCCGCCGAGGCGGGCGCGGACCTCGGCGGGCCAGTCGGGTGCGGTGTAGTCGATGGCGAGGTCGGCGCCGTTGGCCTGGACCCGGGCGGTCTTCTCCGCGCCGCCGGCGAGCCCGATCACCGCGGCTCCGGCGTTCTTGGCGTACTGCACGAGCAGGGTGCCGATGCCGCCGGCCGCGGCCGGCACGACCACCATGTCGTCCGGTCCGGGTTCGGCGAACTGCGCGACCCCCAGTGCCGTACGCCCGGTGCCGATCATGGCGACGGCCTCGGCGAGCCCCAGGCCGTCGGGGACCTCGTGCAGGCGCTCGGTGTCGGTGACGGCGAGCTGGGCGTAGCCCCCGGGCACGGTGCCCAGGTGGGCCACCACCCGTCTCCCGAGCCACGTCTCGTCGGTTCCGTCGCCGAGCGCGTCCACGACGCCCGCGACTTCGCGGCCGGGCACGGTGGGCAGTTCGGGTGTCCGGGGCAGCGGACCCCGGCGGCCTTCCCGCAGGGCCGCGTCGAGCAGGTGCACCCCGGCCGCGGCGACGGCGATCCGCACCTGGCCCGGGCCGGGGACGGGGTCCGCGACCTCCTCGTAGGTCAGGTTCTCGGCCGGCCCGAAGGCGTACAGACGGACGGCGTGCATGGGGACCCCCGCTTTGTGTGACTCGGCGTGACCGGTTCGGGATCCCCAGCCTCTGACCTCAAGCGTGCTTGAGGTCAAGGGCGGGCCGGTCGAGGATCAAGGACACCGCCGTGACCGCGCTGGTGAAGGACACCTCCGACAGCACGCCCGGGGCCGCCACCTGGTCGCCCGCGAGGTAGACCCCGTCGCCGCGGTCCACGGCCGGCCGGTCCCGCCAGGTGTGGCCCGGCAGGTCCACGGCGCCCGTGCGGCCGTCCGCCACGGCCTCGCGCCGCCAGGTGACGCGTCCCCGCCATCCCGGGAAGCCCAGGTCGAGCAGTTGCTCGGCACGGGCGACGCCGTCGGCGCGGGACTCGCCGGGCCCGATCGGGAGCTGCCCCTGGAGCAACTGCTCCCCGGCCGGCGCGAGGGAGGGGTCCTGCGCGGTGAACCGCTCGATCCAGCCGGGCGCGTCCAGGTCGGAGAGGACGAAGGCGTCCCCGCGCCGGGTGTGCACGGCGAGGTCGAGCAGGACGGTTCGGCCGCTCGGCCAGGTCAGTGAGCCGTCGCCGAGCAGGCGGCGGGCGGCGGGCAGGGAGGTGGCGACGACGACGGGTGTGTCGGCGGGCAGTTCGTCCACCCGGGAGAGCGTCTCGATCCGCACGCCCAGGTTCCAGGCCCGCGCGGCCATCCGGTCGATGACCGAGCCCCAGCCGCCGCGCGGATAGTGCGCTTCCGGCGGCAGCTTGGTGGCCCGGCGCAGGCGCTCCTGCACGAAGGCGGCGGACAGGATGCCCGGGTCGTGGTGGAAGAGGGCGACGGCGGCGTAGTTGGCGGCGGCCCGGGCGCCCTCCTCACCGGCGACGCCGGTCGCCCAGCCGAGGAAGTCGGTGTCGACGGGGGCCCGGCCGGCCTTGGGCCGCAGCAGTTTGAGCATGGCGAAGGGCGGGGTGCGGCGCAGGACGCCGTGGTGCCGCAGCCGCAGCCGGGCGGCTTCCAGGGGCGGGATCGGGGCCAGCGGTCCGATCAGGTCCCGCCGCTTGAGCCAGGACCAGTGCAGCCCGCCGTTGTAGAGGGCGTGCGGGCCCTCGTTGGTCCGGTACGGTCCGTCGGCCGTGCGGGCGCGGCCGCCCAGGGTGTGGTGGGCTTCGTACACGGTGACCTTGGCGCCTGCCTCGGCGGCGGTGATGGCGGCGGTGAGCCCGGCGAAGCCGCCGCCGATGACGGTGATGCGGTGCATGGGGTGGGATCTCCCTCGGTCGGTTCGCCTGGTGGTCCTTGAGGTACGACCGATTGGCGTCCCGGAATGTGACATCCACGGCTCACCGCGGGGGGTTTCCCGGTCAGGTCCGGTTGTCAGTGGCGGGGTGCAGCATGGGCGCATGGCGAGGAGAGCGATGGGCGGCGGGCCTGCGGGCCGGGCGGCGGTGAAGGGCGCGCGACGGCCGGAGGTGCGGCTGCCGCCCCTGGAGCCGTGGCCGGGCGGGGAGCTGGAGCCGGACGGTGACTACGACGGGCTGGAGTTCCGGGAGGCGGATCTGGCCGGACAGGACGGGGTGGGCGCCCGGTTCATGGACTGCGCGCTGACGGGCTGCGCGGTGGACGAGACGGCACTGGGCCGGGCCCGGGTGCTGGACTCGGTCCTGACCGGACTGCGCGGGGTCGGCACCCGTCTCGCCGAGTCCACGTTCCGTGACGTCGAGGTCGTCGACGCCCGTCTGGGCGGCACGCAGCTGCACGGCGCCGTGCTGGAGCGGGTGGTGGTCCGCGGCGGCAAGCTCGACTACCTCAACCTCCGTGAGGCCCGCCTCAAGGACGTCGTCTTCGAGTCCTGCGTGCTGGTCGAGCCGGACTTCGCGGGCGCGAGACTGGAGCGGGTGGAGTTCGTCGACTGTGCCCTGAGGGAGGCCGACTTCGGCGGTGCGACCCTGACGGACGTGGATCTGCGCGGGGCCGCTCCGCTGGAGGTGGTACGCGGGCTGGACCGGCTCTCCGGGGCGGTGATCAGCACCGGTCAGCTGCTCGACCTGGCACCGGTGCTGGCGGCCGAGCTGGGGATCCGCGTGGAGGGGTGAGGCTCAGGGCAGGCGGGGGAAGCGGGCCTGGAGCGTCCAGATCGCCGGGTTCTCCGCCAGGTCGTCGTGGAGGTCGGTCAGGTCCGCGATCAGGTCGTGGAGGAAGTCCCGGGCCTCGCGGCGCAGTTCGGCGTGGGCGAAGCTCAGCGGGGACTCCTCGGCGGGTGTCCAGTCGGAGGTGATGTCGACCCAGCCGAAGCGGCGCTCGAAGAGCATGCGGTCGGTCGACTCGGTGAAGTCCAGCTCCGCCCGCTGCGGCCGGGCGGCGCGGGAGCCCAGGGGGTCCCGGTCCAGCCGCTCCACGATGTCGCACAGCGCCCACGCGAAGTCCAGCACCGGCACCCATCCCCAGGCTGTGGACAGTTCCCGGTCCGTCTCGGTGTCCGCGAGGTAGACGTCCCCGCAGAACAGGTCGTGCCGCAGCGCGTGGACGTCCGCGCGGCGGTAGTCGGTCTGCGGAGGGTCCGGGAACCGGTTGGAGAGGGCATAGCCGATGTCGAGCACGCAAGAGATGGTGTCACGCCGACGGCCGCACCCCTGCTCCGGTGCACCGCACCCCTCTAAGATCGATGACATGTCCAGATCCGTGCGTCTTGTCCCGGCCGCCGCGGCACTGCTCGTCCTGGCTCTCACCGGCACCGCCTGCAACGGCGGCGTGCGGGGCACCCCGGGCGGCTCCGGCGTACGCGATCCGTACTTCCCGAAGGCCGGCAACGGCGGCTACGACGTCAGCCACTACGCCCTCACCCTCGACTACACCCCGGCCGGCCGCCGCCTCACCGGCACGGCGGTCATCACCGCCCGCGCCACCCAGGACCTGTCCGCCTTCGACCTGGACCTGGCCGGACTGGACGTCGACTCGGTCACCGTCGAGGGCAAGGAGGCCCGCGTCAGCCGCGCGGGCCAGGAACTGACCGTCCGCCCCCACGACGACCTGACCAAGGGCGAAACCTTCAGCACCACCGTCCGCTACTCGGGCGTCCCGCGGACCCTCACCGACCCCGACGGCTCCGAGGAGGGCTGGCTGCCCACCGCCGACGGCGCGCTCGGTCTCGGCGAGCCGGTCGGCTCCATGGCCTGGTTCCCCGGCAAC
Source organism: Streptomyces sp. NPDC031379 (assembly GCF_055569615.1). NCBI lineage: Bacteria > Bacillati > Actinomycetota > Actinomycetes > Kitasatosporales > Streptomycetaceae > Streptomyces > Streptomyces sp. NPDC031379. The sequence goes on from NZ_JBVIIT010000001.1 coordinate 118,115, forward strand.
CACCACCCCTCCGACAAGGCGACGTACGACATCACGGTCACCGTTCCGAAGGGGCTCCAGGCCGTCTCCAACGGCGAGTTGACGAGCCAAGGCACCAAGGGCGGCCGCGCCACGTACACCTGGCACATGGCCCAGCCCATGGCGAGCTACCTCGCCACGGTCGCCGTCGGCCACTTCACGATCAGCCGCGGCACGGGCCCGCACGGCCTGCCGGTCCTCACCGCCGTCGATCCCGCCCAGGCCGAGGCGAGCAAGGACGTCCTCGCGAAGATCCCCGAGATCATCGACTGGGAGGAGTACAACTTCGGGCCGTACCCCTTCTCCTCCACCGGCGCGATCATCGACCGCCCGCAGGATGTCAAGTACGCCCTGGAGACCCAGAGCCGCCCCGTCTTCCCCGGCGCCCCGGACACCTCCACCCTCGTCCACGAACTCGCCCACCAGTGGTACGGCGACTCGGTCACCCCCGCCTCCTGGCGGGACATGTGGCTCAACGAGGGCTTCGCGACCTACGCGGAGTGGCTGTACCGGGAGGACCACGGAGGCAAGAGCGCCCAGCAGACCTTCACCGATCTCTACGAGGGCGACCACGAGGAGATCTGGGCCTTCCCGCCCGCCAGGCCCTCCAGCGCCGCGCACATCTCCGACAGTCCCGTCTACGAGCGCGGCGCGATGGTCCTGCAGAAGATCCGGCAGAAGGTCGGCGACGACACCTTCTACGCCATCGTCCAGGGCTGGGCCGCCGCACACCGTCACGGCAACGCGACCACCGCCGACTTCACCGCTTACGTGGAGAAGAAGGCACCGGGCAAGGACTTCACCGGCATCTGGAAGGACTGGCTGTACGGAGACGGCAAGCCGGACCACCCCTGACGGGCGGCCCGGCTGCCGAACTGCACGGTCCGTGCGGCTACTTGACGTTGACCGCCGTCCAGGCCGCCGCCACCGCGTTGTACTCGGCGCTGCCCGAGCCGTACAGGTCGGCCGCGGCCTGCAGGGTGCCGGTGCGGGCGCCCGCGTAGTCGGTGGAGGAGGTGAAGTAGGTGGTCAGGGCCTTGTACCAGATCTGGTCGGCCTTGGCCCGGCCGATGCCGGTGACCGTGGAGCCGTCGTACGTCGGGGAGTTGTAGGACACCCCGTTGATCGTCTTCGCTCCGCTGCCCTCGGACAGCAGGTAGAAGAAGTGGTTGGCGACACCGGAGGAGTAGTGCACGTCGAGCCGGCCGACGTTGCGCGACCAGTAGTCGGCGGAGCCGCCGTCCTTGCTGGGCTTGTCCATGTAGCGCAGCGGGGTGCCGTCGCCGTTGATGTCGATCTTCTCGCCGATGAGGTAGTCGCCGGTGTCGGAGGAGTTGTTCGCGAAGAACTCCACCGAGGTGCCGAAGATGTCGGAGGTGGCCTCGTTCAGGCCGCCGGACTCGCGGCTGTACTTCAGGCCCGCGGTGGCCGCGGTCAGGCCGTGGCTCATCTCGTGGCCTGCCACGTCGAGGGAGGTGAGCGGGTCGGCGTTGTTCGCGCCGTCGCCGTACGTCATGCAGAAGCAGCTGTCGTTCCAGAACGCGTTGACGTAGGCGTTGCCGTAGTGGACGCGGGAGTAGGCGGCCCTGCCGTCGCCCGCGATGCCGTTGCGGTTGAACGCGGACTTGTAGAAGTCCCAGGTGACGGCCGCGCCGTAGGCGGCGTCGACGGCGGCGGTCTGACGGTTGTTCACGGTGCCGTCGCCCCAGGCGTCGTCGGCGTCGTGGAAGAGGGTGCCGGTCCCGGAGGTCCCGCCGTTCAGGTCGTACGTCTTGTGGCCGCCACGGCCGCCGTCGACCAGGTCGTAGCCGCCGGAGGAGGAGGCGGTGGTGCCGAGCGGGACGGTGCCGCTGTACTGGCTGGTGCCCGTGCCGGTGTCGACGGCCTCGTAGGAGTAGATCTCCTCGCCGGTCCGCGCGTCGGTGATGACGTGCAGCTCGCTCGGGGTGCCGTCGTGCTGGAGGCCCTTGACGACGGACTCGTAGGCGAGGACCGGCTCGGCGCCGGCCGCCCAGACGACCTTGCGGGAGGCCGAGGCGGTGGCGCCGGCGGAGCCGGCGGCCTTGAGGGCGGTCTTCTTCGCGCTCGCGGGGGAGACGGCGGCGGTGGTGGTCGGCACGGATATCCGGGCCTTGGTCGCCTTGTCGACGCCCTTGAGCGAGCCGTTCTTCGCCACATGGGTGACCAGGTCGCCGCCGAGCACCGGGAGACCGGCGTACGTGCGCTCGTAGCGGGTGTGGACGGTGCCGTCCGCGTCCTTGACCACGTCCCGGACGACCAGCTTCTCCTTGGTGCCGAGGCCGATCCGGTGGGCCGCCGCGCCGGCGTGCTGCTGAGCCGACTGCAGGGCGGCGGCGCGGGCCGGGGCGCTGAGGGCGACCGCGGTGGCGCCGGAGGGGTGGGGCGCCGGGGCGGCGGTCGCGGGGCCGTTCTGCAGCGCGAGGACGACCATCGCCGCCGAACCGACCAGGGCGGCGGCGCGCACGGCGGTCTTGCGGGGAGCAGGGGAGGCGCCGGCGACGTGGGGCTGCTGTCTCACTCGATCTCCTTCTGACTGGTCTCGTGGGGTGGAGACACAGGTGGGTCACGGGAAGTGCACAGGTTGCGGCGAGCGAGGAGAGAGTGACATCCACAACCACCCGTTTGACAGGGCGCTGACAAGAATTTACGTGTTCGTATCCGAAATCCGTACTGCGAAATCCGTTATACGGACGCGGGAAATGCCCTCAACTCCCCGCCTGAGAAGCGCATGTGAGGCGCACGACGTCACACCCCGCGCCTCAGCCCTGCCACGCGTCCAGCAGCCGGGCGAGGTCCGGCGGCCACACCGGTTCCGGCTGCGCGGCCAGCTCCTGCCTGCTCCACCAGCGCCAGGACAGAATGCCGTCGGCGGCGTGCGCGGCGGCGAGCTGGGGGCCGGCCGGGTCCCGGCGCGGGCCGCGGGTGACGTAGACGTGCTCGTGCTGGCGGACGGGAACCGTGTGCGTGAAGTCGTGTTCCCAGGTGCACAGCAGCGGGCCGGGTTCCAGATCGGTCCAGCCGGTCTCCTCGGCCAGTTCCCGCAGGGCGCCCTCGCGCGGGCTCTCGCCGGGCTCCAGACCGCCGCCGGGCAGCGCCCAGTGGACGCCCACCTCGACGTTGTCGTACCGGAAGAGCAGCACCGCGCCCTTCGGGTCCACGACGGCGATCCGCGCCGCCCGGCGGGGCGTGCGCAGCACCTTGCGCAGGACGGCGCAGGGGCGGCCGAGAGCGTGGTCCGGGCGGTGGTCGATCACCTCGTGACCGAGGGCGGTCCAGAAGGCCAGCGCCTTGGGGTTGTCGTCGAGGACGGCGAGCCGTACGGCCATGCGGCCCTGCGCGCGGAAACGGTTCTCGAGGAGTTCCGCGAGGATGCGGCCGTAGCCCTTGCCGTGTTCGGCCGCGTCCACCATCAGCAGCCCGATCCACGGGTCCGGGTCGGCGGGGTCGGGGTGATGGGCCAGCGTGATCGCGACGCCGACGAGCCGCCCCTCTTCCGTGCGGGCCGTCAGCACCTCGGCCCCCGGCACGGCCAGCTCCTCGGCCAGTGCCGCCGCCACCTGCTCCGGGCGGATGTCGTCCGGGTCGGGGAAGTCGCCGCTGAGCCGCTGGAACTCGCGGTTGGACGCGTACAGCGCGGTCAGCTCGGTGAGCAGCGCGGCCGGGATGTCCTGGGCGGGGCACAGGGGTTCGAGGATCATGAGCGGCAACTTATCGCCCAGGACGCCGAACGCCTCCGGCGTTTTCGAGTTCCCCGCCGAGAGCCCCGGCCGCGGTCGATTCGCAGGTCCGGGGCTCCCGTCCGGCGCCGGGGTGTCTCCCGCGCCGATCGCTCAGGGGTGTCAGACGTTGACGCCGAAGTCCTGGGCGATGCCGACCAGGCCGGAGGCGTAACCCTGGCCCACCGCGCGGAACTTCCACTCCGCGCCGTTGCGGTACAGCTCGCCGAAGACCATGGCCGTCTCGGTGGCGGCGTCCTCCGACAGGTCGTAGCGCGCGATCTCGGCGCCGCCGGCCTGGTTCACGATGCGGATGTAGGCGTTGCGGACCTGGCCGAAGTTCTGGCCGCGGTTCTCGGCGTCGTAGATGGAGACCGGGAAGACGATCTTGTCGATGTCGGCCGGGAGCGCGGCCAGGTTGACGTTGATCGCCTCGTCGTCGCCCGAGCCCTCGCCGGTGCGGTTGTCGCCGGTGTGGACGATCGAGTTGTCCGGCGTCTGCTTGTTGTTGAAGAAGACGAAGTGCGCGTCCGAGTAGACCTTGCCCTGGCCGTTGACCGCGATGGCGGAGGCGTCCAGGTCGAAGTCCGTGCCGGTGGTGGTGCGGACGTCCCAGCCGAGGCCCACGGTGACGGCGGTCAGGCCCGGAGCCTCCTTGGTGAGCGAGACGTTGCCACCCTTGGACAGGCTTACAGCCATGTTGGGAGTCCCTTCCTTAGATATCCCTGCACATGTGTGCCGACGAAGCTACCGTCACCCGGAAGAACGTCGAGGGGGGTCCCGGTGGTTCCGGATCCCTTTACCTTTTTTACCCGCGAGGGTGAAAACCGGATGACGCGGGGCACCCCGGGCCGGGAACATGGAACGCATGTCCGGGCCTTACTTCATCCGCGGCTCGGTCTCGCTCCCCGAGGCCGAGCTGATGTGGCGTTTCTCGCGGTCGTCCGGGCCCGGCGGGCAGCACGTCAACACCAGCGACTCCCAGGTGGAGCTGCGCTTCGACCTCGCGGGCACCGAGGCGCTCCCCGAGGTGTGGAAGGAGCGGGCGCTGCAGCGGCTGGCCGGCCGGCTCGCCGACGGCGTGGTGTCGGTCCGGGCCTCCGAGCACCGCTCCCAGTGGCGCAACCGCGAGGCCGCCGCCGTACGCCTCGCGGCCCTCCTCGCGGAGGCCACCGCGCCTCCCCCCAAACCTCGCCGGCCGACCCGTATCCCGCGCGGCATCAACGAACGCCGGCTGCGGGAGAAGAAGCAGCGCTCGCAGACGAAGCGTGGGCGCTCGGGGCGGGACTGGGGCTGACGTTCCCGCGCGCCCTTCCCCCGTCCGCGGCGCGCCTGTCACATCTACGGCCTCCGGCGCGTCATACGGGTGAGGGACCACGCGACGCGCAGGAGAGGCCGGACCAGCCGATGAGCGACCAGCACAGCGACCGCGAGCAGCACCGGGACAGCCTGGTGGACGGCGATGGCGCCGGGAGCCGGGGTGAGGACTTCCTCGCCGAGCGGTTCGAGGCGTACCGCGGGCACCTGCGGTCCGTCGCCTACCGGATGCTGGGCTCGGCCTCCGAGGCCGAGGACGCGGTCCAGGAGGCCTGGTTCCGGCTGAGCCGGTCCGACACGCGCGAGGTGGGGAACCTCGGGGGCTGGCTGACGACCGTCGTCGGCCGGGTCTGCCTCGACATGCTGCGCGCGCGCCGCTCCCGTGGCGAGGAGCCCCTGGACACCTGGCATCCGGACCCCTCCGCCGAACCGGACCCCGCGCAGGACGCCGTGCTCGCCGACTCGGTCGGGGCGGCTCTCCTGGTCGTCCTCGACACGCTCTCGCCGGCCGAGCGGCTGGCCTTCGTGCTGCACGACCTGTTCGGGGTGCCGTTCGAGGAGGTCGGCGGCATCCTCGGGCGCAACCCCGCCGCGGCGCGGCAGCTCGCCAGCCGGGCCCGGCGCCGGGTGCGGGGGGCCGACGCGCCGGAGACCGACCTGGCCCGGCAGCGGGAGGTGGTGGACGCCTTCCTGGCGGCCGCGCGGGAGGGCGACTTCGACGGGCTGCTGGCGGTGCTCGACCCGGATGTGGTGGCCCGCAGCGAGGCCGGTGTGACCAGCGGCGCGGCGGGGGTCGCCGCCGGCGCGACGAGTTTCGCCCGGCTCGCGGGCCTCGCGCGTCCGGCCCTGATCGACGGCGCGACCGGCCTGGCCGTCGTCACCGGCGGCCGCCTGGAGCGCGTCCTGGCCTTCGCCTTCGCGGCCGACCGCATCACCGTCATCGACATCGTGACCGACCCGTCCCGGCTGGCGGAGCTGACCGTCGAGCCGGCCTAGCCGGGCGGCGCGAGGCGGGCGGTCGGCGTACGGCTCGAGGCCGGCCCCCCGCGCGGCGTCGGCGAGGGTCGTCCGTGGGGGCGGTGACCGCGGCTCCCGTGTGTCACAGCTCCAGGACCCCGACCGTCTCTCCCCCGCTCGTCTCCCCGTTCCTGCGGAAGCCCAGGCGGAGGTAGAACTCCTCGGGGCCGTCCGGACCGGGATGCCAGGTGACGTACATCCGGGTGCCGCCGCGACGGCGGATCTCGCCGGCCACGGAGTCGACCGCGAAGCGGCCGTAGCCCTTGCCCTGTTCGTCGGCGGCGATGTTGAGCCGCCACAGCCCGGAGCGCAGCGCGGTGCCGTTCTCGAACCAGTCGATGTCGAGGTGGGCCATCAGGAAGCCGACCGGGCGGTCGCCGTCCACGATCAGCCGGGGCCAGGCGACGCCCGCGGGGTGCGCGTAGGCCTCGGCGAGGGACTTCACGACGGGACCGACCGCGTGCTCCTGGTCGGGGCGGACGCGGACGGCGAGAGCGGCGTCGAGGTTCTTGGGGGTTATCTCTTCCAGGCGAAGTGTCACCCGCGCACCCTAGGCGCGTCGATCACCGCCGACCAGGGGATTTCGTGCTCAGCCCAACTGCCGGTACCGGCTGCGGAAGTAGAGCAGCGGGCCGCCCTCCGCACTCGGCACCTGGGCGGTCAGGACGCGGCCGATGACCAGGGTGTGGTCCCCGGCGGCCACCCGTTGCTCGGTGCGGCACTCCAGGGTGGCCAGCGCGCCGCCCACCAGCGGGGCGCCGGTGGCCTCGCCGCGGGCGTAGGGGATGTCCTCGAAGAGCAGCCGGTCGCTGATGCGGCCCTTCATGGCGAAGCGGCCCGCGATGTGCCGCTGACTCTCGGTGAGGACCGACACCGCCCACAGGGGCTGCTCGTCGAGCAGGTCGTCCATGCGGGAGCCCTCGCGCAGGCTGACCATGACCAGCGGCGGGTCGAGGGAGACGGACATGAAGGCGGTCGCGGTCATGCCGACGTCCTCGATGCCGGGCGCTTCGGGATCGTCGGGGTCCAGCGGCGGTTCCTGCGCGGTCACCAGGACCACGCCCGCGGCCAGCCGGGACATCGCGGCCCGGAACTCGTCGTCGCTCACCCCCTCAGCATGCCCGGAAGCGGTGAGGGCGGTGGGGGAGGCAGTGTTCAGCACGCCGGAAACGCTAGTCTCCGCCTCCGGGGGGCCGCATCGGGCCTCCGCCCGAGCCTGGTCCTAGGACCAGCGGACCACCGCCGTGTGCATGATGTGCACTCACCGACAAACCTTGCGTTCAGGAAACGCACAGGCCAAATGCAGAAACTCCACTCAATTGTTCACGTTCCCCTGTGACTTGAGTCACAAGGGGCAGGAATTGTTGACCCTGTGTACCGAGTGGGCAGCGCGCTGTGATTCAGTGGCTGGGGAGCCGCAAGGGCACCCTAAGAGCCACTGTAAAGAAGCGCCGAAGACAACCCTTGATTCGCTACGAGGTCTCGGGGGGAGGGCGAGCATGGAGACCGAGTCGGAGCCGTATGTCCGCCTTGCGTCCCTGCGGCAGCTGCACCAGGTCATGGCCGACATGAACACGGCACGCAGCCTGGCGGACACACTGCAGACCGTCGCCAACGGCGCCGTGAACGCCCTCGGGTACGAGCTGGCGTGCGTGAACCTGGTACGCCCCGACGGCGACCTCGTCGTCGCCGCGTTCTCCGGGAACTCCGCCGCCGAGGCCCTGATCACCGGCCGGGTCGGCTCCCGCGAGTCCTGGGAGCGGCGGCTGAACATGGGCGAGCAGTGGGGCGACCTGGTGTTCATACCGCACACCGAGGGCTGGGTGCTCGACGACGACGACGTCCCGCAGTGGCACACCGACGGGCCCGCACCCCGCTTCGAGGACGAGTGGCACCCCGCCGACCGCCTCTTCGCGCCGATGTACACCCCCGGCCTGCAGGGCGGCTCCTCCGGCGAGCTGCTCGGCGTCATATCCGTGGACCGGCCGCGCAACGGCCGCCGCCCCGGCGCCTGGGGCCGCGAGGCGTTGCAGATGTACGCCTTCCAGGCCGCCATCGCGATCAGCAACGCGCGCCTGCGGGCCAACATGCAGCGGGCCCTGGTCCGTCTGGAGCGCGAGCAGCAGGCCCTGCGCGCCAGCGAGGAAAGCTTCCGGCAGGCGTTCGAGTACGCCCCCTCCGGCATGGCCATCGCCGAGATGGGCGGCGACCAGCACGGCCGCATCCTGCGCACCAACGACGCCCTGTGCCGCCTGCTGGGCCGCCCGGCCTCCGCGATGCGCCGCTACTCCTTCTCCGACCTCGTCCACCCCGAGGACATCGGCACCCTGCTGCGCACCTCGGCGGAGGGCGGACGCGCCGAACTCCGGCTCGGCCGCCGCGACGGCAGCTATGTCTGGGTGTCCCTGCGCAACTCCGTCGTCGCGGACGCCGCCGACGGCCCCCGCTTCCTGCTCACCCACGTCGAGGACATAGAGGAGCGCAAGCGCCGCGAGCTGCAGCTCGCCCACCGCGCCTCCCACGACTCCCTGACCGGCCTGCCCAACTCCGCCGAGCTGCGCTCACGCCTGTCGGCCCGCCTGTGCCGGCGTCCGGCCCACCCCGGCGCCGTGGAGTCCCTGGACGCGGCCTACGGCCACCCCGCCTTCGACCCTCCCGCCGGCCACGGCTTCGACTTCATGCAGGGCACGGAGGCGTACGACGCCTACGACCACCACGTGCACACCGTCGCCCCCGAGGACGGCCGCGACGACGGCACCAAGGGCCTCGCGGTGCTCTTCTGCGACCTCGACGGCTTCAAGTCGATCAACGACCGCTTCGGCCACAACGCGGGTGACGCGGTCCTCATCGAGGTGGCCCGGCGGCTGTCCGGCGGGGTCCGGGACGGCGACACGGTGGCCCGGCTCGGCGGCGACGAGTTCGTGATCCTCGCCGACGGCCTCGGCCGGGCCGACGCCCAGGATCTCGCCGTGCGGCTGCGCAGCGAGATCATCCAGCCGATCCGGGCCGAGGGCCGGGCCGTCCGGGTGGGCGCGAGCTTCGGCATCGGCTGGGCGCACTGCGGCATGACGGCGGACGAGGTGTTGAAGTCGGCCGACGAGCGGATGTACGTAGAGAAACGATCTCGTCCCAAACAACATCGACGCGCCGGATGAACCGCAGGTCAGTGAGTTGATGCGGTCTGAGTCACCCGTTTGGGGCAGCGGAAGCGGGTAGGCTCGCCATTCCACACCCGTACCGCATCCGCCCGCACCTGTTGAGGAGTACCAAGGGATGACGCCCGGCGACAACGGCGCGAGCACGCCCGAGGACGACGACCCGTTCGGCTACCTGTACGCAGACGGCCAGGCCCGGGGAGCCCAGCCGCCGTCCGGTGGTTACGGCTACCCGAACTCGGTCAGCAGGGTGCGGACGGTCGGCGAGCGCCAGTACGGCCAGCAGCCGCAGTACGGCCAGCCCTCCGTGCCGCAGCAGCAGGGCGCGTACGGTCAGCCGAACGCCTACTACCAGGCACCCGAGACCCTGCCCGGCGGTGCCCCGACGGGCCGGCAGTCCGCGCCGCCCGCCGGTGGCGGTGGCCGCCGCGGCCCGAACACCAAGGGCCTGCTGATCGGCGCGATCGCGGTGGTCGCCGCGGTCGTCATCGGCATCGGCGTCGCGATGATCAACGGTGACTCGGACGACGGCAAGTCCGACACCGTGGCGAACGCCACGCCGACCCAGTCCCAGAGCAGCAAGCCGAGCCCCTCGGGCAGCAGCTCGGCGGGGAGCGGCGACCTGCCGCGGGCCGACGGCTCCAACAAGAGCCTCCAGCTGGCCGGTGGTGCCGCGGCGGCCTCGGACGTCTCCGGGGCGCGGTCCGCGGACGGCAGCTACGTGAGCGGGCTGAACCAGGTCGGCGCCTCGGTGACCTGGACGCTGAACGACATCCCCGAGGACGGTGCGTACACCCTCTTCGTGAACTACAGCGCCACCGGCGAGGACCAGTCGATGTCGGTCACCGTCAACGGCCAGCCGTTCGGCAGCAAGCTGGGAATGGACAACTACCGGCACGCCGCCGACGGTGACTTCGCCAAGGGCTGGACCACCTCCTATGTGTGGCCGACCCTGAAGAAGGGCCCCAACACCATCTCCCTCTCCTGCCAGGCCGGCGACAAGTGCAACGTCCTGATCGACCAGCTCTGGATCAGGAAGGGCCAGGTCAAGCGGGACAGCTAGGCAGCGCAGTCCGCCCCGCCGCCCGGTTCGCACCGCCCTGAGTCGGCCAATTCCCGGTTCCTGTCCCATGGAAGGGTGTCTTCCGTCCCGGCCGGGGGAAAACCCGCACTCCTGGGAGTTCCGGACACGGGGGGTGTGATGGAGGCCGGTGCGCTTGCCTCGACGGCCATCGGGGTGCTCGCCGCCGCGGTGACCGGTACCGCCAGCGGCGTAGGCGAACAGACGGGCGCCGCCGTCGTCCAGGTGGTGCGTGAGCGGCTGGTGGCGTCGGAACGCGGCCGCCGGGCCCTGGCGGGACTGGACGCCGCGGCGGACGACCCTGCCGCTCGCCACGGGGCCGAAGCGGTGCTGCGGGAGGAGATCGGGCGACCCCGCCCTGGGCCACCGTCTCCAGCTGCACCTGAACGCACCGGCGACCCAGGCGACGGGCAGTGTCGTGATCACGGGCGGCCGGGTCTCGCGGTCCCGGATCCACCTCGGCCCCGTGACGATCACCAAGCCCTCCACGACGGGCGGGCTCGTGGCGCTGGTGGCCGGGCTCCTGACCGTGCTGGCGCTCACCGTTTACGGCGGGGTCCGGGTGATCGCCCTCGACAACTCACCCGCGGAGGAAGGGCGCAAGCCGTTCACGCCGCGGGCGCTGAACGTGGCGGAGACCCGGGAGGTCCTTCCCGGCATCCAGGACATGCCCGCGGACTGGACGGTCGTCTCGGAGCGGGGAGCCCGGGGCGACAAGAAGTGCCGCACGGGATCGGCGAAGTACGGCTACGAGCCGTCCGACCCCCGGTTCCTCGAGGTGGAGTTCGAGGTGTACGCCTGCTCGAAGACGTCGATCGCGGACGGCGGGTACACCGAACTCCTCGAGGAGGAGGCCTACCCGCGCCAGCGGGAGATCTCCCTGCCGCGGTTCGGCGACGAGAGCAGGACCACGGTCCACACCGTCGAGGACGACTACCTGCTGGCCCCCGGAGAGGCGGGCGACCATGTCGTGTCGGTGGCACGGATCGGCACCGTCCTCATCGTGATGAAGTACGGCCCCGTCGAGGACCAGCCGGCCTACTCGGACCACGTGCAGGAGCTGATGCGGATCATCAGCGAACGCGCGCGGCAGGTCCAGTCGAGCGGGTCCGCGACCTGATCCGAACGAAACCCCCTAGGCCGCGCTGACCTCTGCGGTCACCGCGACCCGGGCCAGCAGTCCCTCGTACGCCGAGCGGTCGAACTCGCCCGCGGTGGGCGCCAGTACGGTCGCCGCCGACAGGGCGACCGCGCGGGACAGGCGGTCCCGCCAGGGGAGGCGCTCGACGAGGGCCGACAGCAGGCCTGCCACCGCCGAGTCGCCCGCGCCGGTCGGGTTGCCGTGCACGCGGGCGGGCGGGGTGGCCCGCCAGCGGCCCTCGGGGGTCGCCGCGAGCAGGCCCTGCGGGCCGAGGGAGGCGACCACCGCGTGCGCCCCGCGGCGCCGGGCGTCCTGGGTGGCGCGCAACGGCTCGTGGGAGCCGGTGAGTTCGGCCAGCTCGTCGGCGTTCGGCTTGATGATGTCGGGGCGGGCGGCCACCCCGCGGCGCAGGGGTTCGCCGCTGGTGTCGAGGAGGACGGGAACGCCGAAGGCACGGGCGCGGCGGACGAGGTTCGCGTAGGCGCCGACCGGTACGCCCGGTGGCAGACTGCCGCACAGGGCCACCGCCGAGGCGCCCGGCAGCAGTTCCTCGTACCGGTCCAGGAAGGTGCCCCACTCGGTGGGCGCTATCTGCGGGCCCGGCTCGTTCAACTGGGTCGTGTCACCGGAGACCTCGTCCACGACGGCGATCGTGCGCCGGGTCGCCCCGGCGACCGGTACCAGCGCGTCCGTCACACCGGGCGTGTCCGACAGCCGTTCGCGCACCTGCCGGCCGGTGGAGCCGCCGGCGAACCCGGTGACCGTCGCCCGGTGCCCGAGGGCGGCCAGCACCCGGGCCACGTTCACGCCCTTGCCGCCCGGCCGCTCGGTGACCTCCGAGACACGGTGCGAGGCGTGCGGTCGCAACGACCGTACGCGGTAGGTGATGTCGAGAGCGGTGTTCAGTGTGACCGTGAGGATCACCCGGGCCGACCTCCCTCGAAGTCCATGTGCCTGTCTCGGCTTCCGGGGCCTCGATCATGCCAAACAGACGGCGGCCGGCCCAGTCGTGAGTCGGCCGCCGTCGCGGGAGAAGAGGGGCGGATCAGGTCAGTCGGGGCGCTACCACCCACTCGCCCCGGCGCATCACGCCCTTGAGGTCGAAGTTCGCGTCGAGCAGCACCAGGTCGGCGTCCTTGCCGGGTTCCAGGGATCCGATGCGGTCCCAGAGGCCGAGCAGACGGGCCGGGTTGGCGCAGAGGGCGGTCACGGCGTCCTCCACCGGGAGCCGGTCGACGGTCACCGCCCGCTTGAACGCGCGGTCCAGCGTGAGCGTGGATCCCGCGATCGAGCCGCCCTCCACCAGCCGGGCCACGCCCTCGCTGACCTCGACCTCCAGCGGGCCGAGCATGTAGCGGCCGTCACCGATGCCGGCCGCGTCCATCGCGTCGGTGATGAACGCGACCCGGCCCGCGCCGGCGTGGTGGAAGGCCAGCTCCAGCGCGGCGGGGTGCAGGTGTGTGCCGTCGTTGATCAGCTCGACCGTGACCCGCTCGTCCTCCAGCAGGGCGGCGACCGGGCCGGGGGAGCGGTGACCGAGGGCGGGCATGGCGTTGAAGAGGTGGGTGGCGACGGTGGCGCCCGCGTCGATCGCCTCGGCCGTCTGCTCGTAGCTGGCGTCCGTGTGGCCGATCGCCGCGATCACGCCGTGCTCGGCGAGCAGCCGTACGGAGTCGATGCCGCCCGGCAGTTCGGTCGCGAGGGTGACCATCTTCGCCTTGCCGCGCGCCGCGTCGATCAGCTTGCGGACCTCGGCCGGCTCCGGGTCGCGCAGCAGCGCCTCGGAGTGCGCGCCCTTGCGGCACGGCGAGATGAAGGGCCCCTCGAAGTGGATGCCGGCGATCTCCCCCTGCTCGGCGAGTTCGCTCAGCAGCCCGGCCTGCCGCACCAGCAGGTCCATCTCGTCGGTGACGGTGGAGGCGACCAGGGTGGTGGTGCCGTGCAGGCGGTGCGTGTGGACGGCGGTGAGGATCTGGTCGGCGGTGCCGGAGAAGGAGGCTCCGCCGCCGCCGTGGTTGTGGATGTCGACGAAGCCCGGGAGCACCCAGTGGCCGCTCACGTCGACCAGCGGGGCGTCGGCCGGGGGGTGGGCGGTGATGTGCCGGCCGTCGATCGCCACCTGGCCGTTCTCCACGGTTCCGGTGGGGAGCACCACCTTTGCGCCGGTGAGCACCTGCGGGCCGGTGGGGGCTTGTCGCGCCGTTCCCCGCGCCCCTTCCGGGGCGCTGTTCCCGGCCGGCGCCTGATTGTCCCGCTCGGTTGCCATCAGGTGCTTACCTCCGGAGTCGTAGGAGTGGTCGTCAGGAGATCCCGGGCGAGGAGTCCCGCGCCCAGGCAGCCGGCGGTGTCGCCGAGGGCGGCGGGGACGATGGCCGGCAGTTTCTGGAAGGTGACCCGCCGCCGGACGGCGTCCCGCAGCGGTGGGAACAACACTTCCCCCGCCTCGGCCAGGCCGCCACCGATGATCAGCGTGCGCGGGTCCAGCAGGGTGAGTGCGGTGACCAGTCCGTCGGCGAGCGCGTCCACGGCCTCCTGCCAGACCCGGACGGCGTTCGGGTCACCGGACGCGACCGCCTTGGCGCAGTCGGCGGCGTCGGCTTCCGGGTCCCCGCAGGCCGCGGCCCAGGCCTCGCTGACGGCGGACGCGGAGGCGTACCGCTCCAGGCAGCCGTGCTGCCCGCAGGGGCAGGGGGTGCCGCCGGGGCGTACGACGATGTGGCCGATCTCGCCCGCGAAGCCGTGCGCGCCCGCCTCCACCCGGCCGTCCAGGCCGATGGCGCCGGCGATCCCGGTGCCGAGCGGCACGAAGAGGAACCGGTCGGCACCCCGTCCCGCGCCGATCCGGCCCTCGGCGAGCCCGCCGGTGCGCACGTCGTGGCCGAGGGCGACGGGCACCCCGAGCCGTTCGGCGAGCAGGGCGCGCAGCGGGACGTCCCGCCAGCCGAGGTTGGCCGCGTAGGCGGCGATGCCCCGCTGCTCGTCGACGATGCCGGGGACCGCGATGCCGGCCGCGGCGGCCGGCTCGCCGTAGCGCTGCACGCCGTGGGCGTGCAGCTCGGCGGCGAAGTCGAGGATCGCCGCGACGACCGCGTCGGGTCCGCGCTCGCGGCCGGTGGCGCGGCGGGCGCGGTGCAGCAGCGCGCCGTCGTCGCCGACGAGGGCGGCCTTCATCCCGGTACCGCCCACGTCCAGGGCGATGACATGTCTCACCACGGGGCCTAGTGTGACCCTCGCACCCGGGAGAGGTCTAGTCCACTCGCGTGGTGTAGACCTTATGTGTCCATATATTGAACGGTCAGACAGCAGGGTTGGGGCTTTGACGGTGCGTCGGCGTACAGCAGGAACGATCGCGGTGGTGTCCGCACTGGGCATGACGGCGGTCCTCGGCGGCTGCGGGAGTACGGGCTCCTCCGACGTCACCCTCAGACTCGTCGCCGCCGATTACGGCGACTCGGCCGCCCACAGCTCCAAGAAGTACTGGGAGACCCTCGCCGAGGAGTACGAGTCCAAGCACCCCGACGTGAAGGTCGAGGTCAGCGTCTACTCCTGGAACGACGTCGACCGCAAGGTCAAGGAGATGGTCGACGCCGGCGAGGCCCCGGACCTGGCCCAGATCGGCGCCTACGCCGACTACGCGGCCGCCGGCAAGCTCTACCCGGTCTCCGACCTGCTCTCCATACGCACCCAGGCCGACTTCCTCTCCCAGCTCTCCGACGCGGGCCAGTGGAAGCACACGCAGTACGGCATCCCCTTCGCCGCCTCCACCCGCGTGCTCTTCTACAACAAGACCCTCTTCGCCAAGGCCGGCATCACCACCCCGCCCACCACCTGGGAGGAGCTGGCCGCCGACGCGGAGGCGCTCAAGGGCAAGGGCGTGAAGTACCCCTACGCCCTGCCCCTCGGCCCCGAGGAGGCCCAGGCCGAGACCATGCAGTGGCTGCTGAGCGGCGGCAACGGAGGCAGCGGCTACACCGACGACGTCGGCACCTACACCATCGACTCCACGCAGAACGTCGACACCTTCACCTGGCTCAGGGACGACCTGGTCGGCAAGGGCCTGACCGGCCCGGTCGCGCCCGGCAAGCTCAACCGCGCGGACGCCTTCGCCGCGTTCGCCGACGGCCAGGTCGGCATGGTCGACGGGCACCCCACGCTGATCCAGCAGGCCGCCGCGAAGGGCGTGAAGTTCGGCATGGTGCCGATGCCGGGCCGCACCGGTACGTCCAGGGCCTCGATGGGTGTCACCGACTGGATGATGGGCTTCAAGCAGAACGGGCACGCCGACCAGGCCGGCGACTTCCTCGACTTCGTCTACAGCGAGAAGAACGTGCTCGCCTTCTCCCGCGAGTACGGGCTGCTGCCGGTCACCGGCACCGCCTCCAACACCATGAGCGAGTCGGACGCGGCCCCGGACAAGGCCCTGCACCCCTTCCTCGACCAGCTGCCCACCTCCGAGCTGTACCCGGTCGGCAAGACCTCCTGGGCGTCGGTCAGCGCGGCCGTGAAGAAGGACATCGGCCAGGCGGTCGCCCCCGGCGGCAGCCCCTCCGGTGTCCTGACCCGCCTGCAGGCGTCGGCCACGGCGGCCGACAGCAGCAACGTCAACTGACCCCGCTGTCGGTGCCCGGCGTTACGGTGGCCCCATGGAACTCGGCCGCCGCGAACAGGCCATCCTCGCGCTGGAGCGCCGGGGCTTTCCCGGCCCCGGCGCGAAGGAACGCGCGATACGCGAGGAGCTGGACCTCTCGCCCGTGCGCTACTACCAGCTCCTCAACGCCCTCCTGGACGACGAGCGGGCCCTGGCCCACGACCCGGTGACGGTGAACCGCCTGCGCCGGGTACGGCAGGCCCGCCGCCAGGAGCGCTGAGGAGTGGACTCGCCGTTCCGCGGATAGTGTCGCCGTATGGGCACCCATACGACGGACTCCCCGGACCCCACCAACCCGATGGAACCCCTGCCGACCCCGGCCACCCGGCCCGGCCGGGACGGACTCGCCGCCCTGCTCGCGCGGCCCCGCACCGCGCTGATCGGCCTGGACTTCGACGGCACGCTGGCCCCGATCGTCGCCGACCCCGAGCAGGCCCGCGCCCACCCCGAAGCGGTGCCCGCGATCGCCGCGCTCGCTCCCAAAGTGACGTCCGTCGCCGTGATCACCGGCCGGCCCGCCGGTGTCGCGGTCCGCTACGGCGGCTTCGCCGGCGTGCCCGGCCTGGAGCATCTGACCGTCCTCGGCCACTACGGCGCCGAACGCTGGGACGCGGCCACCGGCACGGTCACCGCCCCCGCCCCGCACCCCGGCGTGGCGGCGGTCCGCGCGGAGCTGCCCGGCCTGCTCGACCGCGTCGGCGCCTGGCAGGGCACGTGGATCGAGGAGAAGGGCCGGGCGGTCGCGGTCCACACCCGCCGCGCCGAGGACCCGCAGGCCGCGTTCGAGGCCCTGCGGGGGCCCCTCACCGACCTGGCCGGGCGCCACGGCCTGATCGTCGAGCCCGGC
The DNA here is from genome assembly GCF_055569615.1 of Streptomyces sp. NPDC031379. Taxonomy (NCBI): domain Bacteria; kingdom Bacillati; phylum Actinomycetota; class Actinomycetes; order Kitasatosporales; family Streptomycetaceae; genus Streptomyces; species Streptomyces sp. NPDC031379. The sequence goes on from NZ_JBVIIT010000001.1 coordinate 135,076, forward strand.
CGGATGGTGCTGGAACTGCGCCCGCCGGGCATGGACAAGGGCGTCGCGCTCGGCGAGTACGCCCGCAAGGTCGGCGCCGAGTCGGTCCTCTACGCCGGCGACGACCTGGGCGACCTCCCCGCCTTCGCCGCGGTGGACGAACTCCGCTCCGACGGCGTCCCCGGTCTCCTGGTCTGCAGCGGCAGCACGGAGGTGACCGAACTGGCCGAACGGGCCGACCTGGTGGTGGACGGCCCGGCAGGCGTCGTGGACCTGCTGCGGCGGCTGGCGGCTCAGCTGGACTGATCGTCCAGGGCGTGCAACTGGTCCAGGAACCACCGGGCGGGCGGCAGCGCCGTCGCGGACGCGGCCAGCCTCTTCGACCGTTCCGCCCGCTCACCGGCCGGCATGGCCAGCGCCGCGTGCAACGCTTCGGCCGTGCCCCCGATGTCGTACGGGTTCACCACGATCGCGTCCTCGCCCAGCTCCTCGTACGCCCCCGCCTCCCGGGACAGCACCAGCGCGACTCCCTCGTCCGAGACGACCGGGATCTCCTTGGCGACCAGGTTCATGCCGTCCCGGATGGGGTTGACCAGCGCCACGTCGGCGAGCCGGTACGCGGCCAGCGAGCGCGCGAAGTCGTCCTTCACGTGCAGCTCCACCGGCGTCCAGTCGGCCGTCCCGTACCGGGCGTTGATCTCGTCCGCCACCCGCTGCACCTCGGCCGTGTAGTCCCGGTACACGGCGAGGTCCTGCCGGGACGGATACGCGAACGCCACGTGGACGACCCGCTCGCGCCACTCGGGGTGGTCGTCCAGCAGCTGCCGGTACGCCAGCAGCCCGCGCACGATGTTCTTCGACAGTTCCGTGCGGTCGACGCGGACGATCGTCTTGCGTCCCTCGCCGATCTCCGCCCGCAGGGCCGCCATCCGCTCGTCCACGTCGGGTTCGTGGGCCCGCTCGCGCAGGAAGTCGGCGTCCGCGCCGAGCCCGTGCACACCGATCCGCGTGCCCGAGGGGATCCCGGGCCCCAGCACCGCGTGACAGCAGTCCTTGAACGCGTCCGCCCACCGGTGGGTGAGGAACGCCGCCCGGTCCGCGCCCAGGATCCCGGTGAGCAGCTCGGCGGCGATGTCGTCCGGCAGCAGACGGAAGTAGTCCGGCGGGGCCCACGGAGTGTGCGAGAAGTGGCCGATGCGCAGATCGGGGCGGAGCCGGCGCAGCATCCGGGGCGCGAGGGCCAGGTGGTAGTCCTGGATCAGCACCGCCGCGCCCTCGGCCGCCTCCTCGGCCAGCGCCTCGGCGAACGCCCGGTTGTAGGCCTCGTACGACGCCCACTGCCGGCGGAACTCCGCGTCGAAGACCGGCTCCAGCGGGGTCTGGTACAGCAGATGGTGGACGAACCACAGGACCGAGTTGGCGATGCCGTTGTACGCCTCCGCGTGCACGGTCGCGTCGATGTCCAGCATCCGCACCCGCTGCCCGCCGGTCTCCTCGGCCGGCAGCAGTCCGCCGTCCGCGCGCCGTACGGCCTCCCGGTCGCCGTCGCCCAGCGCGGCGCACACCCACACCGAGCCCGCGTCCGGCCCGATGGCCGACAGCCCCGAGACCAGCCCGCCGCCGCCCCGCCTGGCGCGCAGCGAGCCGCCCTCGTCCACCGTGTACGAAACCGGGCCGCGATTGGACGCGACCAGCACCTCAGCACCGTGCGTGGAAGCCATAAGCCTCAACCTAGCCCGGCCCGGAAACGCTCAAACGTACGGTCCACCCCGGAAGGGGCTGTATACGGCCGTTCTTCCGCGTTCACACGCCTCACGCCACCCGGCGTGCCGCGTACTCCGCGATCTCCGCCATCGGCGGCCGCTCCTCGGTGTCCACCGAGTAGGTGCGCGGCTCGAAACCGTCCTCGCCCCGCTCGAACTGGGTCAGGGCGGGCCGGACCAGATGCCCGCGGGCCAGCCGCAGCTGGGCCGTGCGGTAGATCGCCGCCGCCATCCGGCCGAGCGCCTGCCCGTCCTGGTGCCGGTGCTTGCGCACCCCCACGTCCACCTGGGCCAGCGCGTCCAGGCCCACCAGGTGCAGGGCGTCCACCAGCATGCCCAGCTCCACGCCGTAGCCGACCGGGAACGGCAGCTGTTCCAGCAGGGAGCGGCGGGCCGCGTACTCACCGCCCAGTGGCTGCACGAAGCCGGCCAGCTGGGGCCAGTGCATGTTCAGCAGCGGGCGGGCCATCAGCTCGGTGACCCGGCCGCCCTGCCCCGCCGAGCCCCCCAGCGGGCGGTCGTACATGCCCTTGACCAGGTCCACCCCGGGGTCGGTGAGCAGCGGACCGACGATCCCGGAGACGAAGTCCGAGGAGAACTCCCTCAGGTCCGCGTCGATGAAACAGAGAATGTCCCCGCCGGTGACGAGCAGCGATCGCCACAGGACTTCACCCTTACCGGGGACGGTGGGAATGCGCGGCAGGATGTCGTCGCGGTGGACGACCCGGGCGCCCGCGGCGGCGGCGACCGCCGAGGTGCGGTCGGTGGAACCCGAGTCGACGACGACGATCTCGTCGACGAGCGGGATCTGCTCCACGAGGTCGTGACGGACGACCGCGACGATGTCGCCGACCGTCTCCTCCTCGTTGAGCGCGGGCAGCACGACGCTGATCGTCTGCCCCGTGCGCTGCTTGGCGGCCAGTATCCGGTGGAGAGGGCGATCGGTCACGGACCAGGAGCGGGTGGCCAGCCAGCGCTCGACTTCTTCCAGCACGGTCTGCGGCTCCTCACTGTTCGTGATCACACGCGGTGACGCCGTGCGGCGCCTCTGTGATCCATCTCGCGGTTCGGACGACTATCTCAACTGTCCTGGCCTTCGGTTACAGTCTTGAACAACGCCGATGACCATCGCATGTCGGGGGTCACCGGCGTACACAACCGCATACAGCTCATCCAGAGGGGCAGAGGGACACGGCCCGATGAAGCCCCGGCAACCCTCCAGCCGGTTCTCGTAGATCAGAGCGCTCCGTTCTGATCGTCTCCGCGAGGCTCCCGGCTAGGGAAGGTGCCAAATCCGTCTCACGGCGAGATGCGTCGTGAGGAAGATGAGGAGAAAGGGCCTCGCCTCCATGGCTGTGCAGACAGTTGCAAGCACCAGCAATCCCGCCGTCGACCTCGGTCCCGCCGCCGCCCTGAGCTGTCGCGAGTGCGGTCACCGCGTGCCCCTCGGCCCGGTCTTCGCGTGCGAGGAGTGTTTCGGCCCGCTGGAGATCGCCTACGACTTCTCCGCCTACGACACCGAAGAGCTGCGCGCGCGCATCGAGGCGGGCCCCGCGAACATCTGGCGTTACGCGCCCCTGCTGCCCGTCCCCGCCGACGTGGCCGACAAGCCCAACCTCAACCCGGGCTGGACCAAGCTCGTCAAGGCCGACAACCTCGCCCGCGAACTGGGCGTCACCGGGGGCCTGTACGTGAAGGACGACTCCGGCAACCCGACGCACTCCTTCAAGGACCGTGTCGTCGCCCAGGCCCTGGAGGCCGCCCGCGCCTTCGGCTTCACCACGCTCTCCTGCTCCTCCACCGGCAACCTCGCCGGTGCCGTGGGCGCCGCCGCCGCCCGGGCCGGCTTCCGCTCTTGCGTGTTCATCCCGCACGACCTGGAGCAGGGCAAGGTCGTCATGGCCGCGGTCTACGGCGGCGAGCTCGTCGGCATCGAGGGCAACTACGACGACGTGAACCGCTTCTGCTCCGAGCTGATCGGTGACCCCGCCGGTGAGGGCTGGGGCTTCGTCAACGTCAACCTGCGGCCGTACTACGCGGAGGGCTCCAAGACCCTGGCGTACGAGATCTGCGAGCAGCTCGGCTGGAGGCTCCCGGACCAGATCGTGGTCCCGATCGCCTCCGGTTCCCAGCTCACGAAGATCGACAAGGGCCTTCAGGAGCTGATCAAGCTCGGTCTGGTCGAGGACAAGCCGTACAAGATCTTCGGTGCGCAGGCCGAGGGCTGCTCGCCGGTGTCCACGGCCTTCAAGGCCGGCCACGACGTGGTCCGCCCGCAGAAGCCGAACACCATCGCCAAGTCCCTCGCGATCGGCAACCCGGCCGACGGCCCGTACGTCCTCGACATCGCGCGCCGCACCGGCGGTGCCGTGGAGGACGTGACGGACGCGGACGTCGTCGACGCCATCAAGCTGCTGGCCCGCACGGAGGGCATCTTCGCGGAGACGGCCGGCGGGGTGACCGTCGGCGTCACCCGCAAGCTGCTCAAGGACGGCGTGCTGGACCCGGCGAAGACCACGGTCGTCCTCAACACCGGTGACGGCCTGAAGACCCTCGACGCGGTGGCCGGCACCGGCCTCACCGCCACCATCCGCCCGACCCTGGACTCCTTCCGAGAGGCTGGCCTCGCATGAGCGTGACCGTTCGCATCCCGACCATCCTGCGCACCTACACCGGCGGCCAGGCCGAGGTCACCGCCGAGGGCGGGACCCTCGCCGAGGTCATCGGGGACCTGGAGAAGAACCACACGGGAATCGCCGCCCGGGTGCTGGACGACCAGGGCAAGCTGCGCCGGTTCGTCAACGTCTACGTCAACGACGACGACGTCCGTTTCGAGCAGGGCCTGGAGACGGCGACCCCCGACGGCGCGGGCGTCTCGATCATTCCGGCCGTCGCCGGCGGCTGCTGACCGAATGACCGATCATTACCTTCGGTAACAGCGGTTACGTATTGTTCATCGGATTGCCCCCTCCGTGAGAGAAGCGGAGGGGGCAATTCTGTGTGATTGAGCGCGGTACAGTTGGGGAACACGGTCGTGGTCTTCGGGTCGCGAGCCCTGTATTCGCGCCGCACAGCCCGACAAGAAGTAGCCAAAGTATGCGGGTTTCATGCGGCTTTTGTTCCTTTTGTGGAGCCCGACTTGCCCTGAATTCGGACGAATTCTCGGCACATTCCGGATCGGGCTCGTCCGGAATTCTCGTCCGATTGACCTGTTGCAGACGGCAGTTGGACAGATACATTCAGCCGCGGTCGACGCGTTCCGGCGCACGCCCCCGTCCCATGGGGGGTGAGGTCTGACCCGGGTCCGCGAAGTGCGGATCTGTGCAAGGGCCAGTAATAGGGGAGTTAGGCATGGCTCAGGGCACCGTCAAGTGGTTCAACGCGGAGAAGGGGTACGGCTTCATCGCGGTCGACGGTGGTGCGGACGTCTTCGTCCACTACAGCGCCATTCAGATGGACGGCTACCGCACCCTGGAAGAGGGCCAGCGGGTGGAGTTCGAGATCTCGCAGGGCCAGAAGGGCCCGCAGGCCGACATGGTTCGCCTCAGCGCCTGAACGTTTCTTGTGACGAAGGGCCCGCACCGGCACAGGGTGCGGGCCCTTCGTCGTGCCCGGGGTCGTGCCCGGCGTCCCGTTGTTCGCGGGCGGCTGAGTGCCCCCCGTTCCCCCCGGAGGCGCTTGCACTCGACCATGCCGAGTGCTAATCATTGGCGTTAGCACTCTGAAGGTGAGAGTGACAAAGAAGGACCGGGTCGGTGAGGCCCGCAGGCCAGGTGGGGCAAGGAACCACAGGCCGGCGAGCCGTCCGTCGCGGGCGCGGGCGCGGTCCGAAGGAATCACCCCCAGTCCTGGAGGGACCACTTCACATGGCCAAGATCATCGCGTTCGACGAGGAGGCGCGGCGCGGCCTCGAGCGCGGCATGAACCAGCTCGCGGACGCCGTGAAGGTGACGCTCGGCCCCAAGGGCCGCAACGTCGTCCTCGAGAAGAAGTGGGGCGCCCCCACGATCACCAACGATGGTGTCTCCATCGCCAAGGAGATCGAGCTCGAGGACCCGTACGAGAAGATCGGCGCCGAGCTGGTCAAGGAAGTCGCCAAGAAGACGGACGACGTCGCCGGTGACGGTACGACCACCGCGACCGTGCTCGCCCAGGCCCTGGTCAAGGAAGGCCTGCGCAACGTCGCCGCCGGCGCCAACCCGATGGCTCTGAAGCGTGGTATCGAGAAGGCCGTCGAGGCCGTCTCCGCCGCCCTGCTGGAGCAGGCGAAGGACGTCGAGACCAAGGAGCAGATCGCCTCCACCGCGTCCATCTCCGCCGCCGACACCCAGATCGGCGAGCTGATCGCCGAGGCCATGGACAAGGTCGGCAAGGAAGGCGTCATCACCGTCGAGGAGTCCCAGACCTTCGGTCTGGAGCTGGAGCTCACCGAGGGTATGCGCTTCGACAAGGGCTACATCTCGGCGTACTTCGCCACCGACATGGAGCGTATGGAGGCCGTCCTCGACGACCCGTACATCCTGATCGCCAACTCCAAGATCTCCTCGGTCAAGGACCTGCTCCCGCTGCTGGAGAAGGTCATGCAGTCGGGCAAGCCGCTGCTGATCATCGCCGAGGACGTCGAGGGCGAGGCCCTGTCGACCCTGGTCGTCAACAAGATCCGCGGCACCTTCAAGTCCGTCGCCGTCAAGGCCCCGGGCTTCGGCGACCGCCGCAAGGCGATGCTGAACGACATCGCCATCCTCACCGGCGGCGAGGTCATCTCCGAGGAGGTCGGTCTCAAGCTCGAGAACACGACCCTCGACCTCCTGGGCAAGGCCCGCAAGGTCGTCATCACCAAGGACGAGACCACCATCGTCGACGGTGCCGGCTCCTCCGAGCAGGTCGCGGGCCGGGTGAACCAGATCCGCGCCGAGATCGAGAACAGCGACTCGGACTACGACCGCGAGAAGCTGCAGGAGCGCCTGGCGAAGCTCGCCGGCGGTGTCGCGGTCATCAAGGCCGGTGCCGCCACCGAGGTGGAGCTGAAGGAGCGCAAGCACCGCATCGAGGACGCCGTCCGCAACGCGAAGGCCGCCGTCGAGGAGGGCATCGTCGCCGGTGGTGGCGTGGCCCTGCTGCAGGCCTCCCAGGTCTTCGAGAAGCTGGAGCTGGAGGGTGACGAGGCGACCGGCGCGCAGGCCGTGAAGCTCGCGCTCGAGGCCCCGCTGAAGCAGATCGCCGTCAACGCCGGCCTCGAGGGCGGTGTCGTGGTGGAGAAGGTGCGCAACCTGACCCCGGGCCACGGCCTGAACGCCGCGACCGGCGAGTACGTCGACCTGGTCGCCGAGGGCATCATCGACCCGGCGAAGGTGACCCGTTCCGCGCTGCAGAACGCCGCCTCCATCGCCGCGCTGTTCCTCACCACCGAGGCCGTCATCGCCGACAAGCCGGAGAAGGCCGCCGCGCCGGCCGGCGGCGGCATGCCGGGCGGTGACATGGACTTCTGATCCTTCCGAGGATCGGCACCAGTCCTTTCGTACGAGGGCGGTACTCCCTGTCTGTGGCAGGGGGTGCCGCCCTCGGGCGTGTCCGGCGTCACGCGGGCGTTCTCCGCCGGACGGGGAATGTGGGCCACCGCATAGGCTGTTGCTTCAGAAGGTGCAACAATGCGCGTGCACATACCAGCCGGTTACCCCAGTCATTCACGAGGAGCCCCCCACGTGACCGTCACCACGCCCGCCTCCCGCGCGGCCCAGATCCTCTCCCGCCCGATCGACCTGGGCGGCCTCACCGTCCCGAACCGGATCGTGATGGCGCCGATGACCCGTATGTTCTCCCCGGGCGGCGTCCCCGGGGAGAACGTGCGCTCCTACTACGCGCGCCGCGCCGCCGCCGGCGTAGGCCTGATCGTCACCGAGGGCACCTACGTCGGCCACGACTCGGCCGGCGAGAGCGACCGCGTCCCGCGCTTCCACGGCGAGGAGCAGCTCGCGGGCTGGGCCAAGGTCGCCGAGGACGTGCACGCGGCGGGCGGCACGATCGTCCCGCAGCTGTGGCACATCGGCATGGTCCGCAAGCAGGGCGACGCCCCCTTCCCGGACGCCCCCGCCGTCGGCCCCTCCGGCCTCGTCGCCGCGGGCGCCGAGCCCACCGGCAAGGTCATGACGCGGACGGACCTGGACGACGTGATCGCCGCGTTCGCCCAGGCCGCCGCGGACGCCGAGCGCATCGGCTTCGACGGCGTGGAACTCCACGGCGCCCACGGCTACCTCCTCGACCAGTTCCTGTGGGCGGGCACCAACCGCCGTACCGACGCCTACGGTGGCGACCCGGTGGCCCGCACCAAGTTCGCCGCGGAGATCGTCGCCGCGGTCCGCGAGCGGGTGTCCCCCGACTTCCCGGTCCTCTTCCGCTACTCGCAGTGGAAGCAGCAGGACTACACCGCCCGCCTCGCCGAGACCCCCGAGGAGCTGGAGGCGATCCTCGCCCCGCTGGCCGCCGCGGGCGTCGACGCCTTCCACGCCTCCACCCGCCGTTACTGGCTGCCGGAGTTCGAGGGCTCCGACCTCAACCTCGCGGGCTGGACCAAGAAGCTCACCGGCAAGCCGGTCATCACCGTCGGCTCCGTCGGCCTCGACGGCGACTTCATCAACGCCTTCCAGGGCGAGGGCGCCCCGATCAAGGGCATCGACAACCTCCTGGACCGCCTGGAGGCCGAGGAGTTCGACCTCGTCGCCATCGGCCGTGCCCTGCTCCAGGACCCGGAGTGGGCGGCGAAGGTCCTCTCCGACCGCTTCGACGAGCTGAAGTCGTACGACGCGGCGGCGATCAAGACCCTCAGCTGACCGGGCACTCGTGATCGCTCCCGTCCGTTCCCCCGATGACCAGTGAGGAGCGAGCATGACGACGAGCGAGTCCCCGGCCCCGGACACCGACGGCCCCCTGGTGCGCACCGCCTCCGGCGCGGTGCGCGGCCTGCGCGAGCAGGGGCTGTCGGTGTTCCGGGGCATTCCCTTCGCCGAACCCCCGGTCGGCGAGGCCCGTTTCCGGGCCCCGCGCCGCGCCCGCTCCTGGGACGGCGTCCGGGAGGCGTACGCCTTCGGCCCGCCGCCCCCGCAGGAGCCGGGCGTCCTGGGCCGCACGGCCCGCCCCGCCGGTCCCACGGGCGACGACTGGCTCACGGTGAACGTGTGGACCCCCGACCCGGACCCGTCCGCCGCCCGCCCGGTGATGGTGTGGATCCACGGCGGGGCGTACAAACTGGGCCACGGCGGTCAGCCGGGATACGACGCCCGGCACGTGGCCCGCGACGGCGACGTCGTGGTCGTCACCTTCAACTACCGCGTCGGCATGGAGGGTTTCGCCCTCTGGGCGGGCGCCCCGGCCAACCGTGGCCTGCTGGACCAGGTCGCGGCCCTGGAGTGGGTCCAGGAGAACATCGGCGCGTTCGGCGGCGATCCGGCCCGGGTCACGCTCTTCGGTGAGTCGGCGGGCGCGGGCTCCATCGCCTCCCTGCTGGCGATGGAGAGGGCACGGGGCCTGTTCCACCGGGCGGTGGCACAGAGCGTGCCCGGCACGTTCTTCTCGGCCGACCTGGCCCGCGACATGGCGAGGGCGCTGGCGGCGGAGGCGGGCCGGCAGCCCACCGCGGCCGATCTCGCCGCCGTGGACCCCCGGCGACTGACCGAGGCCGGGCAGTCGTTGTCGGCCAAGATGGCCCAGTACGTGGACCGCTGGGGCCGGGCGGCGCCCACGGTCACGCCCTTCTCCCCGGTGGTCGACGGCGACGTGCTGACCACGACCCCCTGGCAGGCGCTGGCCTCGGGCGCGGCGCGGGAGGTGGACCTGCTGGTCGGCCACAACCGCGACGAGTTCCGCCTGTTCATGTTCATCGGCGGCATGCTCGGCACCATCACCGAGGACCGGGCGGCAGAGGCCCTGCGCCTGCTGGCCCCGGGCGGCGAGCCGGGCGAGCGCGCCTACCGCGAGGCATTCCCCACGGCGTCCCCCGCCGAACTGTTCGAACGCGTCCAGACGGACTGGCTGTTCGGGATACCGAGTCTGCGTCTGGCCGAGGCCCAGCTGCTGGGCGGCGGCCGGTCCCATGTCTACGAACTGACCTGGCAGGCCCCGGGAAGCGACGGCGTACTGGGCGCCTGCCACGGCCTGGACATCCCGCTGCTCTTCGGCACGTTCGGCGCGGACCTGGGCGCCCTGCTCTTCCCCGGCGGGCGGCCCACCCCGGACGCGGAGCGCCTCTCCGGCTTCCTGCGCCGCTCCTGGACGGCGTTCGCGCGCACCGGCGACCCCGGCTGGCCGGAGTACGACACCCGGACCCGTCCGGTCCAGGTGCTGGACGCGGAGCCGAGGGTGACGGCGTACCCCGAGGAGAGCAGCAGGCGCATCTGGGAGGGGTTCGACTTCCCGCCCCTGCCCCTGCTGGACTGACGGCGCTACAGGTTGCCCATGGGCTCGATGTCCACGCGCACCGGCGTCCCCCACACCCGCAGCACCTCGTAGTCGGTGAACTCGTGCACGAGCCGGTACGCCATGGCGGGCCGGGAGCCGCGCCGCTGGGCGGCGAGGTACGCCTCGGCCTCGCGCCGGTCCCGCCTCGGCGTCCCGCACAGCTGCCATTCCTGCCCGTTCCACAGCTCCGGCAGCCAGCGCTGCTGGGGCTGGGGCCGGTCACCGCGCACGCCGTAACGGGAGGGGGCCGAGGCGGCGGCTTCGGCGGGGCGGGTCCTGCCGCCGCTCTGGTACTCCGACCGCCGCGCCGCCCGGCGCCGGGTCTCGCAGAGCAGGCACAGATCGGGCGCGCCCTCGTCCACCGGTCCCTGCGGGTGCTCGGGGCAGCGGGTGGCGGGCGCACTGGTCGTGACACTCTCGTCCAGCAGGTCCAGTGCCCTGCGCAGATCGGCCTTGACCTCGTGCAGCCGGGCGTCCGGGGTGTCGGCCGTGAGGGCCTCCCCGTGCTCCCCGAGCAGCCGGAGGGCCCGCCCGAGGGCGGTGAGCTGGGCGTGGTTCATGGTTGCCTCCCGCCCTCCATGGTGCCTCGCGGTGATCGCGACCGACCCTACCGAGCCATCCGGGGAGTTCATCAAGCGGATCGCCCGGGTGACGGGCCACCGGCGGCGGTGACGGAGGGCCGGAAGGTGGTGTACGTCGCCAGGAAGCCGACCAGATAGCCGGTGAGCAGCCCGCCCGCGTAGACCGCGGCCAGCATGGCCGGGCTCCTGTTCCCCGCGAGCAGCGGGAACAGGGCCCAGCCCGACGGGCCGATCGCCGTCGCGCCCACCTCGGTGCCCAGCATGGCGAAGAAGCCGACGAAGGCCCCGCCCGCCGCCCCGCCCGCGCAGGCGGTCAGAAAGGGCCGGCCGAGCGGCAGGGAGACGCCGTAGATCAGGGGCTCACCGACGCCCAGCAGGCCCGCCGGGAGGGCCGACCTGATCGTCGTACGCAGGGAGACGTCGTGGCGCAGGCGGACGTAGACCGCGAGGGCCGCGCCCACCTGGCCCGCGCCCGCCATGGCCAGCAGGGGGAGCAGGACGGTGTGGCCCTGCTGCTCGATGAGGGTGGTGTGGACGGGGATGAGCGCCTGGTGCAGGCCCAGCATGACCAGGGGCAGGAACAGACCGCCCAGCACCAGTCCGGCCGCGGCACCGGCACTCGACAGGAGCCAGTCGGCCGCCGTGCCGATGGCGGAGGCCACCGTGCCGGCCGCGTACATCAGGCCGTACAGCGTCACCAGGCCGGAGACGAGCACGGTGACCGTGGGGGTGAGGAGGACGTCCAGCGCGCCCGGCACCCGGCCCCGGCACCACTTCTCCACCCGGGTCGCCAGCAGCGCCGCCGCGAGCGCGCCGAGCACCCCGCCCTGCCCGGGCGCCAGGTGCACCCCGAACGCCGTCACCTTCGCCACGCCCGGATACACGACGACGGCCGCCACCGCGCCGCCCAGCACCGGGGTGCCGCCGAACTCCTTGGCCGTGTTGTGGCCGACGAACACCGCGATCAGCGCCATGAAGGCGGAGGCGATGGCGGACAGGGCGGGGGTCAGCCCGGGCAGCCATCCGGCGTTCAGCAGCAGCCCGTTGAGCCCGGCGAGGATGCCGCAGCCGATCAGGGCGGGGATGAGCGGCACGAAGACGCCCGCGACGCGCCGCAGCGCGGTCTTGACCGGCGTGGCGTTGCGCTGGCGCAACCGCTCCTTCAGGCGGGCGCCCTCATCGGCCGCCGACGCGGCGACGGGTTCCTCCCCCGCTCGGGCGGCCGCGCCGGCCGGTGCTCCGGCGGGCGGCCGCTCCTCCGGGCGGGCGCGGCCGTCGGCCGTCCCTCCGGCCAGCAGCGTCTCCACCGCCGCCGTGACCTCGGCGACCACCCCGGGTCCGAGCACGATCTGCTGGACGGCCCCGCCGTCCACCACCCCGAGCACGCCGGGCACGGCCCTCAGGGCCTCCTGGTCCACCGCCGCCGGATCGGCGATTCCCAGCCGGAGCCGGGTCATGCAGTGGGCGACGGAGGTGACGTTGGCCGGGCCGCCGACCCGGTGGAGGACGGCGGTCGCGAGGAAGGCGGGGTCGTTGCGCACGCCCCGAGCGTGCGGGTCAGCCGGCCGTGTGCGCCAGCGCGGCGCGCAGATGGCCGCCGGACTCCTCCAGAAGGCGGGCGGCCGTCGGGCCGTCGACGTCGGCGAGGAGGGTGAGGATCGCGTTCTTCACCTCGCCGCCGGACTCGGTCAGGGCCTTCTCGATCTCCTCGTCGCTCGCCCCCGTGGCCAGGGACACGATCCGGCGGGAGCGGGCCCGGAGTTTGTCGTTGGAGGCACGGACGTCGACCATCAGGTTCCCGTACGTCTTGCCGAGCCGGATCATCGTGATGGTCGAGAGCATGTTCAGGACCAGCTTCTGGGCGGTGCCCGCCTTCAGCCGGGTGGAGCCGGTGATCAGCTCCGGGCCCACGACGACCTCGATGCCGTGCTCGGCGGCGGCCGCGAGCGGGCTGTGCTCGTTGCAGGCGAGACCGATGGTCAGGGCGCCCAGTGCACGGGCGTGCTCGACGGCGCTAACGGCGTAGGGGGTGCGGCCGGAGGCGGAGATGCCGACCACCGTGTCGTCGGCGGTCAGCTGGAGCGCGTCGAGGTCCTTGCGGGCCAGTTCCCCGGAGTCCTCGGCGCCCTCGACGGAGGTGACCATGGCCTCGGGGCCGCCCGCGATCAGGCCGACGACCTGGGCGGGGTCGGTGTTGAAGGTGGGTGGGCACTCGGAGGCGTCCAGTACGCCGAGGCGGCCCGCGGTGCCCGCGCCGGCGTAGATCAGGCGTCCGCCGCGCGTCATCCGCTGCGCCACGGCGTCGATGGCGGCGGCGATCAGCGGCAGCCGGGCCGCGACGGCGGCGGGCACGGCGGTGTCCTCGCCGTTCATCAGGCGGGCGATGTCGAGGGTGGGCAGACGGTCGATCTCGGCGAGTTCGGGGCGGAAGGCTTCGGTGGTCAGGGAAGCCAGCTCCCCGCGCAGGTCGTGGGAGGTGGGGCGGGTGGTGTCGTGGGAGGTCATGGGGGGCGGCTCTCTCCGATTCAGGTGCGGGTTCGCGTGCTTTCACTCACCTGGGGTTGGTGCGATGCCGATGGGCCAGCGCCTCGTACGACGCGGCCAGGGCCGGCGCGGCCGATTCGTACGTCCGCTGGGCCACTCCCACGAACAGGCAGTCCACCACCAGCAGTTGGCTGGTCCGCGAGGACATCGCGGCCGGCCGCAGCTCGGTCTCCCGTGAGGTGGACGTGGTCAGTACGTGGTCGGCGTACTGGGTGACCGGCGAGTCCGGTCGTCCGGTGATGGCCACGGTCGTGGCCCCGTGCTCGAAGGCGACCCGCAACGGCTCGATGACATCCCCCGTCGAGCCGGAGTGCGTGATCGCGATGGCCACGTCACCCGAACGGAGCTGCACCGCGTTGGTCACCGCGAGGTGCGGGTCGCTGTGCGCGTGGGCTATGAGCCCTATCCGCAGCAGCTTCTGCGTCAGGTCCTGGGCGACGAGCCCGGACGCCCCGATGCCGTACACGTCGGTGCGCCGGGCGCCCGCCAGCGCGGTGGCGGCCGCGCCGAGTTGGACGGTGTCGAGTCCGGCGGCCGTGTCGGCGAGGGTCTGCTGTTCCTCGTAGGCCAGTTTCGCGACGACGTCGGCGATGGGGTCGTCCACCGCGATGTCCGTCGTGATGGCGGGCGCCCGGCCCGACTGCTGCTGTGCGGCCAGCCCGGCGAGGGCCAGCCGCAGATCGCGGTAGCCGGGGTAGCCGAGGAGGCGGGCGGTGCGGACCACCGTGGCCTCGCTGGTGCCGGTGAGTTCGGCGAGGCCGGTGACCGTGAGGGCGGCGCAGCCGGCCGGGTCGCTCGCCACGGCCTCGGCGACGCGCTGCATGGACCGGGTCATGGAGGGGGCGAGGGTGCGCACCTTGGCGGCGAGTGAGCCGCCCGGACTGCCGAAAATTTCCTTCATGTCCTGGGTCACGCATGAAAGATATTTTCGGTTCGGTCCTGGGGTCAAGAGTGCGCACAATGGGTTGTATGGAGCCCATCAGTCCCCTTGAGCAGTGCTTGCACGCCGCGCGCGCCCTGGTGCTCGCCGATCTGGTCGCGCGCCAGGTCGCGGAGGCGGACGTGGTCTCGATGGTCGAGGAGTCCGTCGTGCAGCGGCGCTGGTGGGTCGAGCAGTGGCCGGACGGGGCCGCCTATGTCGCCGGGCTGATCGCGCAGGACGTACAGGACGCTCTGCTGGAGCGGTACGGCCGCTGGCCGCTGTGCCCGGTGTGCGGTTCGGGCGACCCCCACGCGCTGGACGTGGAGCCGGAACTGGGCCCGGACCCGCACTGGGTGTGCCACAAGGCGGGCGTGAAGGTCGCCGCGGTCGGCTCGCTGGGGTCGGCCATGGGCGGGGTGTCCTCGTGAGGCGCTCGTGACCGTGTACATCGACCCGCCGGCCTGGCCCGGCCACGGACGCATGTGGTCACACCTGGTGAGCGATGTGTCGTACGACGAACTGCACGGGTTCGCCGAGCGGTTGGGCGTGCCCCGGCGGGCCTTCGAACGCGACCACTACGACATTCCGTCGCACCGGTACGCGGAGGCGGTGGCCGCCGGGGCCGTGGAGATCAGCAGCCGCGAGGTGGTGCGGCTGCTGCGGGCGTCGGGTCTGCGCCGGCCGAAGGGGCGTCAGGCTCCGCCGGCGTCGGGCTGAACCAGGTCTCCGCTTCGTGGCGCAGGCCGAGTTCCGTGGCCCTTCCGGCGGCGGCGCGCAAGGTGGTGCCGGCGCGCATGGCCGCCATGGCCAGCGTGGTCAGTGAGATCGTCCGGCTGCCGGTTCCGAAGGGGATCGGATGCTGACCGGGCGTGCTGAGCGCTTCCGACAGGACGTCTTCCACGGCGCGTTCCCCGAGCCACTCCTCCGTGGGCGGCACGACGTCGAAGCCGAGGGCGGTGAGGGAGGTGACGATCTCGTCGTGGGTCCGGCCGGTGTGGTGGGCCAGCGCGCGGGTGACGTCGGCGGAGACGGACGTCCTTGCCGCGGTCGGCCGCCAGTAACGGAGGAACCTGGCGTCGTTCTCCCTCAGTGACGCGACGACCTCGGGGCGGAAGGCGAAGCTGCAACCCAGCTGGGACAGCCGTTTCACCGCCTCGGCCAGCGAAACGTCGACCGCCATCGCGACCCCAGCCACCACGTGGAGGGACAGGCCCGCATCCGCGAACTCGGATCTGATGCCGAGGAAGGCGAGATCCTCCAGGGAGGGCAGTTGGTCGTCGTCGGGCACCTCGTCCACCGTGTATCCCAGCTCCCTGAGTCTGGCGGCCACGGCGTGAGGGGGACGGTTGAGGTCGCGGGACACTTCCACCACGAGGTGCAGCGTCAGGCTTTCGTCCACAGGCGGCGTGTTGCTCTCCGAGAGAAGAGCCTTGTCGTCGTCTGTCAGTTCGGGAAGCTGTGCCGCGTCCGGCGGCAGGTGGAAGCCCAACTGTTCCAGGGCTGCGGTCACGGAGCGGATCGGCAGATCCGTTGCGTGGCTGACCGCCGTCAGCTGCGCGGCGGAGACGTCCACGGCGTCATCGGGCGAGGGAGTTCGGGCGCACGCGGACCACAGACGGGAGACGACAGTCCGCTCGTCCGCGCTCCAGCGGTCCCGGACCGGGATGTCCGCCGGCACGGTGAAGCCCAGCTCACTGAGCCGCTGCGCCGCGTGCGGCGTGCCGCAACGGGCCCGTATCGCGCTGACACAGATCTGGGCCACCGGCAGCGCGGCCCCGGGCGCCAGCCAGCCGTTCGCGTCGTCGCCCAACGGGCGCAGCAGAGGCAGATCCGCGCACGACGCTTCCGCACAGCCCTGCAGTGGCTGCACCTGGTAGCCCAGCGCGACCAGCCGCTGCGCGATCTCAGCCGGTGGCCTTCGGGTCGCGTTGCTC
Organism: Streptomyces sp. NPDC031379; assembly: GCF_055569615.1. Classification (NCBI taxonomy): domain Bacteria; kingdom Bacillati; phylum Actinomycetota; class Actinomycetes; order Kitasatosporales; family Streptomycetaceae; genus Streptomyces; species Streptomyces sp. NPDC031379. The sequence continues at coordinate 151,250 of NZ_JBVIIT010000001.1, forward strand.
AGGGAGAAGAGGGTCGCCGTGCTCACGACGATGTCCGGGTCTCGCCAGTCGAACAGCTTGCCCAGGCTCGACAGTCCGGTCTCGGCAAGCTGCCGGGACGGCTGGTCGTCCATGAATCCGAAGGCGGCCGAGGGTCCCCGCAGCCACTGCTCGCGCCTGCTGCGCCAGTCGGGGAAGTCCGTGTCGCACAGGAGCAGGACCAGGTCCGACGGGCGGGCGACCGGCACGTCCCCGTCCAGGGCGGTCGACAGCGCGTCCCCGCCGCCGAGGCCCGCGCCGTACAGCGCGCGCATCCGCCACCGCAGCACGGGCAGGGGCACGGTGACCAGGAAGGAGGCGATCCCCAGCCGTTCGGAGTCCCGGTAGCGTCCGGTCACGAGCGGCAGCAGATCGATGTCCGGCGGGAAGAACCCCCCGCCGGCGACGGGAACGACGGCCTCGTCCCAGAGCATCCACTCGAGGCCGGATCGGCACGCCTGCTCCGCCACGTGATCGGCGAAGGGCAGGTCGCGCCTGCCGGCGGCGTCGAGCCACGCGGGTGTGAGCACCCCCGCTCCGGGCTCGGTCAGGCTCGCCACCGCGGACCGCATGAGTCGCAGCACGTGATCCCTGTCGTAGGAGCGCGCCTTCTTGCGGTCGACGGTCAGCTCGGGGGCGTGTTCACCGCTCAGGTTCACCACGGCGCCGTACAGCCGCTGCCGGTATTCGGGTTCCACCACCAAGCCGTCCGCGAGGAGCACCCCTTCACCGTCCACCCACCACAGGTCCGTGTCGTCCGAGGGGAGGCAGACCGGGTGATTCCTGCGGGGGTACCGGACGACATGGCGGATGCTCTCCGGGGGAAGCTCTCCCGGCGCCCACTCCCGATGCCGCGATCCATGACTCGCCGACGTCCGGTACGGCGCCACACAGAGCACGGAGTTCAGCGCGCTCACGCACGACACCGATCTGCGCTCCCTGCTCAGCAGCAGTCGCACCGTGGTGCCGGCGTCGTCGCCCTCGCCCAGGTCCTCCACCCGGAAGAAGTTGCCCGGTCCCGCGATCGTCACCCGCAGCAACCGGCCCGGCCGCCCCTCGCGGCCCATCCGGCATGTGGTCACGACGATCTCGTCGGCGAGCATGAAATAGCTGAGCACGCCGATGCCGAACCGGGAGTTCGGGTGCAGTTCGAGCTTCGGCTCGGGCAGTTGCGCCCAGGCCGCTTGCTCCTCGACGTACTCGGGGAGGTCCACGAAGCGGGCGCCGCCCTGTGAGAAGACGGTGCTCAGCTCGGTGATGCCCATGCCGATGCCGTTGTCACGGCACTCCAGATAGGGACGGCCGTCGGAGCCGACGCCCTGGAAGAACTCGATCCGGCCTTCCCAGTCCGCCGCTGCCCGACCCGTGCGGCGCAGGTACTGCGTGCGGCAGTCGCGGTAGCGGAGGGCGTCCAGAGCGTTCTGGTACAGCTCCCGCACCGCCAGGTCGCTGTCGCCGTACAGTTCCTCGCCCATCAGCAGTTCCTGGACGCGATCCTCGGCCAGTTGGAAGCGGATGCCGTCGGAGAGCTGGTCGGGGGTGTTGCCGTCGAGCCGGACCCGGCTGCCGTCGGCATAGGGCGGGAGGGTGAGCAGTGGGGCGAGGGCGGGCATGTCGCCGCGGTTGATGTCGCGCAGCAGCACGTCGACCCGGGCCGCGTGCTCGCGCAGGGCGACCTGGACTGCCGGGTGGGTGCACACGGCGTTCAGGGAGCGGCCCAGACCGGAGACACGCCAGTCCGAGCGGCGCACCGTGTTCAGCAGGTCGGTGAGGTCGACGCTGTCGTGGACGCCGATGTGCTCGACGACGATCTCGGGCAGGTCGACCGGCGCGACGGCCATCGCGTACGCGGACTTGACCAGGGCGTTGACCAGAGCGGTGCGTATCTCGTGCTCGTCGCCGGTGCTCGCGGCGATGACGTCGTGCTCGTCGTCGTGAGGGTGAGCCCTGCGCAGCTCCGGGGTGGTGGAGCGGCGCATGCCGAAGGGTGCCGCCCGGTGCTCGCGCAAAAGACGCGCCAGACGTTCCCCGGAGATCGCGTCGGCGACCCAGGCCGGGTGTTCCCGGTCGGACGGTACGTCACCGAGAAGCGACTTGAGGCTCTCGGGCGTGTACAGCTCGGGCTGCTGGATGAGCCAGCGGTGGTACAGCCACCAGCGGATGCGCAGTGACGAGTCACCGGATTCGTTGCGGTGGTGCAGAGCGCGCAGCCGGCGCTTGAGGCGGGGATAGCCCTGGGCGAACTTGTCGAAGCGGTGGCGGTCGGGCCCGGGGGACTTCGCGTCGCCGATGAGCATGCCCATGCGCTGGGCCGCCTCCTGGGTCCAGTAGGTCTGGGTGACCAGGGGGAAGAGCACGGCGAGGGCGGCCTCGGTCGGGGACAGCCGCACCCCGTCCGCCAAGCGGCCGACGAGGAACCCCAGACGGTCGTGGCACCGCCCGGCCAGTTCACTGTCGTGCCACGGGTCGTCGGCGAGAGCCCGTGCCGCCGTGTCGTGAGCCGCGGCCAGGCGGGCCGCCAGCGTGCCGCAGAGCTGCCGGAGCGTGTCGCGCGCGGCCCCCTCGGGGGTGTGCTGCCAGATCGGGTGTCTCTCGATGCCGCGTACCCACGGGTGGGCATCGGTCTGCCGGTCGGGCCCCGGAAGCAGCGGGAAGTCCCCGCCGCCCGCCGCCCCGGTCTCCACGGCCAGCTTGACCTGCTGCGGGTCGATCGGCTTGCCGTAGCCGCGATGGAGCTGGTCGACGCGCTCCTGCACCTGCCGGAAGAACTCGCGCAACCCGAGGGCATGCGGATCCCCGGCGATGACGTCGGCCAGGGCGCGCGAGAAGATGCTGAACGACTCGCCGGGCTGGGTTCCCAGGTCGCAGCCGGGGCGTACCGTGTCCGTCTCGCGAACGAAGTAGGACACGCTCGTCTGGGCACAGCCGTAGACGTACGCGACCTTTCGGCGCAGGGCGGCCATGATCTTGCGTGGTTGCCACGGCTTCGTGCCCGGAGGAGCCATGGTGTCCAGCTCCATCCCTTCGCGGCAGGCGTCGATCAGGAAGACGACACGGGCCGCGGGGGATTCCTGCACCTCCTCGTCCCAGGCGATCGGGATGCAGCTGTCCGTGAAGGGATGGGAGTCGTACGTGGCGTCCTCGGGGACCAGGTAGTCCTGCCCCTTGTGGTGCACGCCGTGTCCGCTGAGCAGCAGGAGCAGGGTGTCTTCGGGGCCGGCCTCGCGCAGGAAACGGCGGATGGGACCGCGCACCGTGTTCTGTGTGATGCCACGCCTGTTCTCCAGGATGTCGGCCTGCGCGAAGCCGCGGGCGATCAGGCGGTCGCGCAGCCGCTGCAGGTCGTCCCGGACGAAGGGCAGGTCCCCGATCCTCGGGTCGTCGTAATCGCTTGCTCCGATGAGCAGTGCCTTGTGCCGGGTCATGGGCGGCGCGCGGTCAGGCGGGCCGCTTGAACGTCAGCGTCAGGCCACGTGTGCCCTGCATCTGTCCGGTGCCGACGAGTTGGACGCCACCGCTCGCGGTCACCTGGAAGGAGAGCTGGGCCTCGGCAAGGGGGAGCGGGCCGCCGCGGTCGGCGACGTCCTGGAAGACCCGCTGGAGGGCGTCGACCGTGTCGGCGAGGTTTTTGCGCAGCGGACCGAGCGGTACCGACCGCAGCACCGCGTCACCGTCCCGGCTGAACAGGCCCATGGTGTCGCCGCCCCGCGCCGCCTCGGCGAGGTCCTCCTCGGACGCCGTCACCCAGAAGGGCAGCGACTGCCCGTCCGCCTCGCCCTGGATCGAGATGCCGTCCACGGCCTGCTCGCTCATGTCGTCCCCCTGCCCCCCCGGCCGTGCCCCACCGCGGCATGCCGTCGAATAGGTAGGGGACAACTCTAGTGGCGACGCGGAACGTTGTGGCCGCTTCTCATGGGCGCCGGATGTAGAGCAGGAGTCCGCCCTCCATGCCGTGGTCCTCGTGGGCGGTCCGTTCCTCCTCCACGGTGGCCCGGGTGAACCCGGCCCGGGTCACGACGCCCTGGGAGGGCAGGTTGTCCGCCTCGACGGTCGCGAAGACCAGGTCGACGTCCTCCCGGGCCAGGGCCCACTCGGTCAGGGTCCGCAGCGCCTCGGTGGCGTAGCCCCGGCCGCGGGCGCCCTCGACGAGGTCGTAGCCGATCTCCACCCGGCCCTCCTCGTCCGGGGCGCCGTGGAAGCCGATGCCGCCGATCGCGCGGCCGTCGGTGTGCCGTACGAGGGCGAAGACCCCGAACTCCGGCCGGTGCACGCCCGCTTCGTACGCCTTGACCAGGAAGCCGGCGGCCTCCCGGGTGCCCTCGTAGGGCCCGCCCTCGATCCACTCGAGGCCGCCGTCGCCGCCGAGGCGCAGATCGCGGGCGGCGGCCGGGCGGACACCGGTGAGGGTGAGGCGTTCGGCGGGGATGACGAGGTTGTTGCGCCAGCGCCAGTCGGTGACCGGGGCGCGGCCGGGCAGTTCACCGCGGCCGGTGGCCCACAGCAGGGTCGGCCAGGGTGCGGGTCCGGGCTGGACGTGCGGGAAGAGCCAGGTCAGGACGGACTCGGCGAGGTCGTCGGCCGGCTCGTAGGCGAGGCCCAGGCCCTCGGCGATGTCGTGGGTGTGCAGCAGCACCTCGGCGATGCCCATCGCGGCGAAGCCCTCGCGGTCGGCGCTGCGGAAGGGGTAGGGGTGGAAGGCGCGGACGCCGGGCGGTGTGGTGCGCACGGTCGTGGCGAGCAGCTCGCCGGTGGTCTCGATGACGTGCAGCAGGCCGGCGTTGTCGGTGCCCTCGTCCAGGACGATGTCGAAGGGGACGTAGGCCTCTTGGGCGCGGCCCGCCAACTGGCCCGCGTAGGCGAGGAGATCGCTCGCGACATGCTCGGCCGTCTTCCGGCAGCTCCACTCCAGCCGTCCGGCCCCGGTGGTCTCCCAGTCCCGGTCCACCGCCGGCCGCAGTGCCGCCACCGCACCCGCGACGGCACTGTTCACATCGTCCCCGCTTATCGGTCGCATGGGCGCACCTTAGGAGGCGCCACCCGCTCGGGTCGACAGCAATTCCAGCTCCGAGGCGAGGTTGTAGCGGGCGGTGGCCTCCCAGTGCCGCTGCCCGTACGGGGTGCGGAACAGTCTCGGCAGTCCGAGGAGCTGGCGCAGGATCGACGAACGCCCCTCACGGAAGGCGTCGCCGGGGACGAAGTGGTACTCCTCGCGGACCTCGGCGGTGTAGGTGGCGTACGCCGACGGGGGCGCGGCCAGGATCGCGAGGTCGGCGTCGCACAGGACCTGTCCGTCGCGGTCCTCGTCGGCCGGGTCGTGGGTGACGGTGAGCCGGACCAGCCGCGCCACCTCGGCCGTCCTGGCGTCCGGCACGCCCGCCTCCGGCAGCGCGCGTTCGGCGAGCCGCGCGGACCGCTCCTCGTTCTCGGACCGCTCGGGGAGGTAGACGGCGTCGTGGAACCAGGCGGCCAGGCGTACGGCGTCCGGGTCGGCCGCGTACTCCTCCAGCACGTCGACGCGGTCGAGCACCGCGGTGAGGTGGGCCAGGGTGTGGTACCGGCGCTGCGGCTCCTGCCAGCGGGCGAGCAGGTCGTCGGCGTAGGGCGCGGGGTCCGGGCCGCCGTCGGGGGCGCGGGCTGCTTCCAGCGCACGGGCGAAACGGAGGCGCAGGGCGTCGAGATCGGCCATGTGCCCATTCTTCCGTGACGCCTGCCGTCCGGCGCCCCTAGCGTGGCTCCCATGACTGACGTAGGGGAAGTGCGGGATCCCGAACTGCCCGGGCGGCTGCTGTCCGTGGAGCGGGACGCCCTGATACCGCTGCTGCGGTCGCGGCCGGACGCCGACTTCGCGCTGCCGGCCGCCGCGTGTCCGGGCTGGTCGGTACGGGATGTGCTGGCGCACTGTTCGGCCGCGTTGATGCGGGTGGTGGAGAGCCGGTTCGAGAAGGGGGTGTTCTCGCCCGAGTCCAACGACCGGGACATAGCCGACCGTGCGCACTGGTCGAACGCACGGGTCGTGGACGAGCTGGAGCGCGGGATGACCGAGGCCGGGCCGGTGATCGCCAAGGCCGGCGGGGTGCTGGACATGATCGCGCTGGGGGAGTGGGTGCACGCCGGTGATGTGCGGGACGTCCTCGGGGAGCCGGGGGCGTACGCGGGGGCCGGCCTGCCGGACGCGCTGACGCTGCTTGCCCGGATCACCCGTGAGAAGGGGCACGTGCCGCTGCACGCCGACCTCGACGACCTGGACGAGCCGCTGCTGCTGGGGGCCGTGGCCGCGGGGGGACCGCCCGCCCGGTACATCGGCGACGCGGCCACGCTCGTCCGGCTGTACGCCGGGCGGCCGGTGGACGGGACGGTGTACGAGCTGGCGGGGGCGCGGGCGGGGGAGCTGAACATCTTCGGGTGAAGGGCGCTCCGGCACAGGCGTACCCTTAAATTGGACTAGACCTGTAGCCGCCCGTTGAACGCCGATGAATGGGGTGCCATGAGCAAGCGTGCAGTCCTGGAGGTGATCGCCCTCGACGTCGAGGACGCGGTCGCCGCCCAGGCCGGAGGCGCGGACCGCCTGGAACTGGTCACCGAGATGGCGGCCGACGGACTCACCCCGTCCCCCGCCACCGTCGCCCGGATCCGTGCCGCCGTCGACATCGACCTGCGCGTGATGCTCCGCCTGGCGGACGGGTTCGCGGCCGGTGACGTGGAGCGGCTGGTCGGGGTCGCGCGGGAGATGCGGGACGCGGGCGCCGACCAGTTCGTGCTCGGGTTCCTCGACGCGGACGGCGGGGTCGACCTGGCCGCGGTGGAGCGGGTCGTCGGCGCGCTCGGCGGCTGCCGGTGGACCTTCCACCGGGCGATCGACCGGGCCGCCGACCGCGACGCGCTGCGCAAGCAGCTCGCGGACCTGCCGGGCCTGGACACCTATCTGACGGCCGGTGCCGCCGAGGGCGTGGCCGAGGGGCTGCCGACGCTGCTCGCGGAGGCGGCCCGGACCGGGGAGCCCGGGTACGAGCAGCAGATCCTGGTGGGCGGGGGCCTGGGCCTCGCTCACGTGCCCCGGCTGCGCGCCGCCGGCATCGAGGGGTTCCACATCGGCGGCGCGGCACGGCCCTCCGGATGGGCGGGGCCGGTGTCGGAGGCGGCCGTCGCGGAGTGGCGGAGGGTGCTGGACGGCAGGTGAGCGGCCCCGCCGCGCTCACGCCAACTGCGCGGGCAGCGGTGCCGAGTGGGTCACGACCAGGCCGGACACCGCACGCGTCAGCGCCACGTACAGCCGCCGCAGCCCCGTCCGTTCGTCCGGCTCGCCGTCCACCACCGCCTGCGGCTCGTCCAGGACCACGTAGTCGTACTCCAGGCCCTTGGCGAGGGAGGCCGGGACCAGGGTGAGGCGGGTCTCGCGGGTGGTCTCCTCACCCGGCGCGAGATACGTGATCCCCGCCGCCGTCAGCGCCTCGGCGAGCGCGGGGACACGGGCGTCCGCGGCGATCAGACCCGTCGAGCCCTCGTTGCGCAGCAGCTCCTCGCAGGCGGCGACGGTCTCGCCCGTCTCCGTGACCGAGCGGACCTCGAAGAAGCCCGGGTTCTCCCGGACGGAGGCGACCGGGGTGAGGCCGGGCGCGATGTGGGGCAGGAGGCGGGACGCGTAGGTGATGACGTCCGTGGGGACACGGAAGCCCGCGGTCAGCTCCTCGATGTGCCCCTCCTGTTTGCCGAGGTGGGTAAGGGCCTCCTGCCAGCTGCGGGTCGCCCACGGGGTCGTCCCCTGCGCCAGGTCTCCCAGCACCGTCGCGCTGCCCGTCGTGCAGCGGCGGCCGACGGCCCGGTACTGCATGGGGGACAGGTCCTGCGCCTCGTCCAGGACGACATGGCCGAGCGAGTGCGTGCGCTGGATCAGGTCGGCCGCCTCGTCGATCAGCACCGCGTCCGCCGCCGACCACTTGGCCGACCTCACGCTCCGCACCGGCTTCGCCCACACGATCGTCTTCTGCTCGTCCTCGTCCAGGACGCCGCCGGCGTGCTCGGCGAGGAAGTCCGCGTCGGTCAGCAGCCGCAGGACGAGCTTCGCCGGGTCGACGGCCGGCCAGAACTCCTTCACCGCCGCCTTCACCGCGCTGTTGCGGGCGACGGCGTCCTGCACCCGGTCGTCCGGCGCCTCCCCGGAGCGCTCCATCTGCACCAGCACCGCGTGCGCGATCCGCTGGGGCAGGGCCTCGCGCGCGGCGCCGTAGCGGATGTCCCGCTCCAGCAGCTCCCGGACGATCTGCTCCAGTTCGTACGCCGCGACCCGCCAGCGGCGCGAGCCGCGCACCACGACGACCGCCTCGGTGGGCATGCTCACGTGGGAGTACAGGGCCCGGCGCAGCACCTCGGCCATCCGGGCGTCGCCCTTGACGACCGCGGCGGCCGCGTCGTCCGTGCCGCGCACCTCCACCTGCGCGACCAGGTCGTCCACGGTGGCCTGCTGCACGGTCAGCTCGCCGAGCGCGGGCAGGACCTGCTCGATGTAGTGCAGGAAGGACCGGTTCGGGCCGATGACGAGCGTGCCGGTACGGGCGAGCCGCTCCCGGTGGGCGTACAGCAGATACGCGACCCGGTGCAGGCCGACGGCGGTCTTTCCGGTCCCCGGGCCGCCCTGCACGCACACCGTGCCGGACAGGCCGGAGCGGACGATCTCGTCCTGCTCGGGCTGGATGGTGGCGACGATGTCCCGCATCGGGCCGACGCGCGGCCGCTCGATCTCCTGCTGGAGCAGCTTGCTGGTGGCGGCGGCCTCGGCCGGGTCGGACAGGTGCTCGTCCTCGTAGGCGGTCAGGTCGCCGCCGGTGTAGCCGAAACGGCGGCGCAGCCCGATGTCCATGGGGTCTTTCTTGGACGCCCGGTAGAACGGCTGCGAGACCGGCGCACGCCAGTCGATGACCATGGGGTCCCCGTCGGCGTCGTGCACATGCCGCCGCCCGATGTAGAACTGCTCCCCCTCGGCCCCTTCGGCCTGCGCCGCCCCCGGCGCGTGCAGGAAGTCGAGCCGGCCGAAGAACAGCGGGGTGTCGCTGAGGTCGGCCAGCGCCTTGATGCGTTCGTCGATCTGCCGGGCGAGCACCTCGGCGTTGACCCAGTTGGCGGTGACGTCCCGGATGTCCAGCGCCTCCACGTCCTCGCGCATGGCACGCAGGGCGGCACGGGAGGCGGCGAGGTGGGAGCGCTCTCGGGCCAGGGGATCGTCGAGCGGGTCGTGGGCGGGCGTGGACAAGGGGGTGCCTCCGGATCTGCTCTTCCATGACTGGGGCATGACGGGGCCGCCCGGTTTCCGTCCGGGCGGCGGCGCTCCATGGGGGAGGCGGGCAAGAGCGGAGATTCTAAGGGAGGCACTCAGGGACGGGCCAGCGAATTACGCGCGGACGCATCCGCCGCCCGGACCGTCTGGGCCGCCGCCAGCCGTCGGTACACCGAGCTGGCGGAGAGCAGGTCCTCATGACGTCCGCAGGCGGTGACGCGGCCCTCGTCCAGCACGACGATCTGGTCCGCGTGCTGGACGGTGGAGAGCCGGTGCGCGATCACGAGGACCGCGCACTCCCGGGTGACGTCCCGCAGGGCGGCGGTGAGCGCGGCCTCGTTGAGGGCATCGAGGTGAGAGGTGGGTTCGTCGAGGAGCAGCAGTGCCGGGCGGGTGAGCAGGGCGCGGGCCAGGGCGACGCGCTGGCGTTCGCCGCCCGACAGGCTGGCGCCGTGCTCACCGACGGTGCCGTACAGGCCGCCGGGCAGCTGCTCGGCCACCTGCTCCAGCCGGGCCAGCCGCAGGACCCGGCGCACCTCGTCCTCCGTGGCGTCCGGCCGGCCGTAGGTGATGTTGTCGTGGAGCGTTCCGCGGACGACGTGGCTGCTCTGGTCCACGATCGCGAGTTGTGCCCGGCAGCTGCCGCGGCCAAGTTCGGTGGCGGGGCGCCCGTGGAAGCGGAGCAGGCCCGCGTCGGGCTCGTAGAACCGGGCGATCAGCGCGAACACCGTGCTCTTGCCCGCACCGGAGAGTCCGACGAGGGCGACCTGCCGACGCTGGGGCACGGTGAAGGAGACCCCGCGCAGCACCGGCCGGTCCGGCCGGTAGGCGAAGTGGACGTCGTCCAGCGCGAGCGCCGGTACGTGCGCGGGCGCGGGCGGGGCGGGCGGTCCGGCCGGGCCGCTGGGCTCCACGGGCAGCCGCAGGGTCTGCTCGACCCGCAGGTGGGCACCCATGCCCCGCTGGATCAGACCGGCCGCGCGGAACACCGAGGACAGGGGCACGACGAGGTACGAGGCGTACAGCAGGAACGCGACCAGGTCGCCCAGGGAGTGACCGTGGCCGTGCACGCGCAGGCCTCCGATGACGAGGACCAGCAGGAAGGATCCCTGGACGGAGAGTTCGACGGCCGAACTCATGACCGCGGCGAACTTCGCACCACGCACTCCGGCGGCTCGGGCCTCGTCGACGCGGGCGCCGATGCGGGCCGCCTCACGCTGTTCGGCGCGGTACACCCGGACCATGGCGAGGGCCCCCAGAGCGCGTTCGAGGTCGGCGGCGACGGCGCCGACGGACGACTGCATGCGTTCCGAGGCGGTGCGGATGCCCCGGAGCAGCAGCGCGACCACGGCCGCCGCGCCGGCCACCGTCGCCGTCACGAGCAGGAGCAGCAGCGGGTCGATCCATCCCATCAGCACCAGCGCGCCGGTGGCGACCAGGGCCCCGGTGACCAGGTCCACCAGCGCCTGGGCGACCACCTCGCGCAGCAGGGTGGTGTCGGCGGTCACCCGCGCGATCAGGTCACCGCCGCGCTGCCGGTCGTACTGCCGCATCTCCAGGCGCAGCAGCCGCCCCACCAGGTCGTGGCGCAGCTGCCGTACGACGCCCTCGCCCATCCGCTCCAACAGGAACCGGCCGACGGCACCGGTGGCGGCCTCGGCGGCGAACAGGGCGGCGAGCAGCAGAAGCGGCGGCCACACGGGCTGCTGCCCGCTGCCGGCGTCCACCACCCGCTTGGCCAGCAACGGCTGTGCGAGCCCCAGCGCGGACGCCACGAGGGTCAGCGTGGCGGCCAGGGCGATCGCACCGCGGTGCCGGGCGGTGAGCCGGTAGACGGCGATGATCGCGGCCCGTGTGGACCGGTCCGTGCCCTCCTCCTCGTCGCTCGCCGTCATCGGGGCATCGGGCCGACGGACATCAGAGGGGCGAAGTAGCCGTCGGGTACGTCCTCGCCCACCGGCCGGCCCTCCACCTCGAGCCAGGCGTGTGCGGTGAACGGCGCCACGACGCGCACGCCCGTGCACCAGGTCGGCCAGGTGCCGCCGAGGCGGCACAGGAGGGCGGCGCCGAGGGAGCGGGGCAGGCAGCCCTTGGGTCCGGCGCAGCGCAGGCTCACCGCGCACACGGCGTCGCGGGCGCGCCGGGCCTGGAGCACGCTCGCGGGGGCGGCGCCGCGGCGGAGCAGGCCGAGGACCGCCCGGATGTGGCGCGGCGGCAGCAGCGAGAGGACGACGGCGGGGAGGAGGACCGCACGGGCGGCGAGCCGGCGGCCGAGAGGTACGCCGCACGGCCGCTCCAGGGCGCTGGGCGTCGTCATTCGGCCAGCCCGCCGGAGCGCAGCTGCTCCACCAGGGCGGTGACGTCGGCGCGTGCGCGGTCGGCGTCGACGTCGAACGCCTCCGCGACCGCCGCCGCCGCGGCCGCTTCGTCACCGCCCGCCATGAGCGTGTCGACCACGAGGGTCGCGGTGGGGTTCAGCTCCCAGTACTCGCCGGAGCGCTGGTCGAGGAGGACGGTGCCGTAGTCGGTCTTCGCGGTGCAGACGTCGGCACCGAACCGCAATGTCATGAAGGCCTTCCTTTCTCTGTACGTGTCCGTGTCCGTGTCCCCGAGTCCCCGGGGCTCCGGGGTCAGTTGCCCACGTCCTGCGTCGTACGGCCGAGCGCGCGCAGCCACACCTCGGCCGCGATGGTCGAGTACAGGACCGCCTCCCGCAGGTGCCGGGTGGCGGGGCGCTCCGCGAGGCGGCGCAGCGCGTCGCCGTCCACCAGCCCCAGCTGTTCCAGCCGCGAGTCCTCCCACAGCGCCATGAGGTCGCCGCGGTGCTCGCGCAGCCCGTCGGCCGCGTCCATCGAGGCGGTGGCCTTGTTGGTCCGGCGCAGGCAGTCCTCGGGCACGACGCCGCGCATGGCCGCGGTCAGCAGCGGCTTGTACCGCCAGGGCGAGACGCGTTCGTCGGGGCGGACCGCGAGGGAGGCCTCGATGACCCGGTCGTCCAGGAACGGCGAGGCCATGGGCAGCCCGCAGCGGGCCGCCATGTGGTCCCACTGCCGGATGATGCGGGTGCAGCCGCGGATCTGTTCCAGGTCGGCGTGGAGCCCCCGGTCGGGGTGCAGGGGCTGCGCCCGCCGGGCGGCCGTGCGCAGCGCCGTACGGGCCAGGTGCTCCGCCTCGGGGGTGACCCACTCGAACAGGCGCGGGGTCATGCCCCAGCCGAGGCTCGTGGTCACCGTCGAGGGCAGCGGGTCGCGCAACCGGTGCTCCGTGTCCGCCAGCCAGGTGCCGTAGGACCGGGAGTCGGCCAGGGCGCCCAGCATGGGGCCGAGCGGCCACTGCCACAGCGCCTTGAAGCCGCGCAGCTGCCGCAGCGCGAACAGCGGGCGGCGCCGCGCCAGCCGGTGGTAGTACGCCTCGGAGCACCAGGCCACGTGGTCGCCGCCGATGCCCGTCAGGTGCACCCGGCTGCCCCGTTCGGCCATGGCCGGCAGGTGGTGCAGGACGCGTGCGCGGTCCATGACGCCGATGGTGGGCTCGTCCAGCAGGTCGTCGATGGCGAGCAGTCCGTCGTAGACGAGGGGGGAGGCCTCGGCGTCCCAGACGACGTGCTCGACGTCCGGCAGGGCGGCCGCGGCCCGCCGGGCCCAGTGCAGGTCCGTGTCGGCGGGGTCGCGTCCGGGCCAGGTGGAGGCGACGACGCGGGCCGGTGAGCGGTCGGCGAGGAAGCAGACGGAGGTGGAGTCGAGACCGCCGGAGAGGTCGCAGCTGACCGTGCCGCCGTGCCGGGTGCGTGCGGCGACGGCCTTCTCGAGGGCCTCGCGGACCAGGGGAGCGCCCGTGCGCAGCGGGACGACCGGTTCCGGGGGCGTCCACCACCGGGTATGGCGTGCGTCGCGTCCGTCGGGTGCGAGGACCAGCGCCTCGTGCGGGGCGACGGCGGTGACCTCGGGCCACAGCGGCTCGTCCGGCAGGGGGTGCGGAACGGGCCAGAGCAGCCGCACGGCCAGGCGGTCCGGCGCCGGTTCGGCACCGAGCGCGGTGGCCAGGAGGTCCGCACGCGTCGCGGCCACCCGGGTGCCGTGCACCAGGGCGTGGAAGACCAGCCGGAGGCCGGAGGCCGTGCCCTGGACCCGGATCCGTCCGTCGAGGGCGGCGACGAGGTGGCAGCTGCCGGGCAGTGAACGGGCCCACTGGTCCAGTGCGGCGAGGTCCCGCAGGGAACGGGCGACCCGTTCCAGTTCCGTGCTGTCGACGGGGACGCAGCCGACGAGGGCGAGGGCCGCGGATCCGCACCGCGCGCTGACGATCTCCTGGTCGTGCCAGTGGCCGACCAGCCAGGGCCGGCCACTGGCGTGGTCGAGGCTGCGGGTTCCGGGGCGGGCGAAGGAGCGGGCCACGGCGGCCGCGTCCGCGCGGTCGGCGAAGACCGCGAAGTGCGCGTCGCCGTGGCCCGTCCCCGCACGTGAGTGCAGATCAGTCATGACGTCGAGGCAGAGGCCGTCGCTCGTCCGCCGTTCAGTTCTTGCTCAGGATGAGCCGGTCGTTGCCGGAGAACTGCAGGAGGCCGGTCTCCTTCCGGAAGGAACCCAGACGGACGAGGGTCGGTGCTTCGTAAGCCTTCTTCATGACCTGTTCTCCCTACGGGTTGTCCCTCCGCCCATCGAGGGCGGCGTGTCACCAGCTAGCCGGGGAGCGGAGTGCCGCGACAAGACCGAGGAGAATGGTCATATTGTCTGTAAAGTCTATTCGTTGGTGGTGCGTTCGAGTGCTGAACGGGAGCCAGTCCGCCGGCCGGCCGCATCGCACAGGTGCCGGGGGTGTGTGCCGAAGGAACGTTTCCTGGTGGACCGTGGGCCCGGCGGCGACGCCCCGGCCGGAAGGGGGGCGCGGGAGGGATCCGTAGGGGCGTACTCCGGTGGCGGGCCGCGATACCGGATGCGGTCCCCTAGGGGACGAATCCGCCCGGCGTAGGGGGAGCGCTCCGTCCGGAGGGGGACGTGACGGGCGGCCGGGTCGGCCCCGAAGACCGATGCCGATCACGCCGTGCGAGAGCGACTATGAAGACATGAGCACAGCGACCATCCACCCAGCCCCCGCCCGCCCCCCGGCCGGAGCCACGGCCGTCGACGGGCCTCATCGCCACCTCGTCGGCAGCGCCCTGCGGGCCGTCAAGGTGTTCGCGGAGGCGGCGTTCGGCGTCGTCGTCCTCGGCGAGTACGGCGAGGAAGCGGGCATACGCCGCAAGTGACGTCATAGGGTCACGTCCGTGCGGAAACGGACGGCCCTGCCTCTCCTCGCCCTCTCCCTCGCCTCCTTCGGCACGCTGTGCGTCCTGCACGGCGCCCCCATGGCCGACTTACTCGTCTACCGGGCCGAGGGCGCGGCCGTGGCCCACGGCACCGATCTCTACGGCTTCACGGTCACCCGGTGGCGGCTCCCCGCGACCTACCCGCCCTTCGCGGCGCTCCTGTTCGTCCCGGCCGCCTGGCTCTCCGTGCCGGTCCTGAAGGCGCTCTTCCTCGCGGGCAACGCGCTCCTGCTCGCGGGCCTGGTCGCCCTCTCCGCCCGCCTGGCGTCCCGCACCCTGTCCGCGCCCCTGCTCTGCGCGGCCACCGCCGCCGCGCTCTGGCTGGAACCGGTCTTCCAGACGCTCCTGTTCGGTCAGATCAACCTGGCCGTCGCCTGCCTGGCCCTGTGGGACCTGACCCGGCCGGCCGGCGCCCGCGCCAAGGGCATGGCCCTCGGGATCGCGGCCGGCATCAAGCTCACCCCGGCGGTGTTCGTGGTGTACCTGCTCCTGCGGGGCCGCGTCCGGGAGGCGGCGACGGCGGTGGCGGCCTTCGCGGGCACGCTCGCGCTGGGCGCCGCGCTGCTCCCTTCCGCGAGCGCCGACTTCTGGACCCGGCGCCTGTACGAGACCGGCCGGGTGGGCAAGGCGTGGATCGTGGACAACCAGTCCCTGCGGGGGCTGATCGCGCGGGCCCTGGGCGATCCCGAGCCGGGCCTCGCCTGGGCGCTCCCGGCGGCGGTGGTCGCGGTGGCGGGCCTGGTGCTGGCGGCCCGTACCCGCCGGGACAGCCACGGGATCCTGCTGACCGCGTTCACGGCCCTGCTGGTCTGCCCGATCAGCTGGACCCATCACTGGGTGTGGTGCGTGCCGCTGCTCGCCGTGCTGCTGGCGGAGGGACGCACCCCTGCCGCTGCACTGGTGGTCCTCGTCTTCACCGCGCGGACGATGTGGCTGGTGCCCCACGAGGGTCCCCTGGACCTCGAACTGCCGTGGTGGCAGCAGCCGTTGGCAGCCGCTTATCCGATCCTGGCCCTCGCGCTGATCACCTCGTATGACAGCATGATCAGCCGTTGTCCGATCCTTTCGACCGAGCAAACGGGGAAACAGGCATGCCTCTCTCGACCCTTTCGATCCGCAAGGCGGTGAGCGGTCTGACCGCCGCCACCGCGCTCGCGCTCGGCGCCACCGTCCTGGCCGCGCCCAGCGCCTCGGCCGTGGGCTCCTCCGGCTGCACCAAGAACATCAAGGACCAGACCCTGCAGGTCGTCCAGTGGGACCACGCCGACATGCACACCGGCCCGGGGTACACGTACAAGGTCAAGAAGTCCGTGTTCGCGGGCAGCAAGGTGCGCGTGTACTGCACCGCGTACAAGAAGGGCGTCACCTGGTACTACGGCAAGTCCGGCAAGACCAAGGGCTGGATGGACAGCTACGCGTTCTTCTAGACCGCCCCTCGGCCCGCTAGCCCTCGGCCAGGATCTCGTCCGCGTCCATGATCCGGTAGGCGTATCCCTGTTCGGCCAGGAAGCGCTGGCGGTGCGCGGCGAAGTCCTGGTCGATGGTGTCGCGGGCGACGACCGAGTAGAAGTGGGCCTGGTGGCCGTCGGCCTTCGGGCGCAGCACGCGTCCGAGCCGCTGGGCCTCCTCCTGGCGGGAGCCGAAGGTGCCGGACACCTGGATGGCGACCGTGGCCTCGGGCAGGTCGATCGAGAAGTTGGCGACCTTGGAGACGACGAGCACACTGATCTCGCCCTCACGGAAGGCGTCGAAGAGCTTCTCGCGCTGGGCGTTGGACGTCTCCCCCTTGATCACCGGGGCGTTCAGGTGCTCGCCCAGCTCGTCGAGCTGGTCGATGTACTGGCCGATGACGAGGATCTGCTGCCCGGCGAACCGGCGGACGATGGCCTCCGTGACCCTCCGCTTGGTGGCGGTGGTGGCACAGAAGCGGTACTTCTCCTCGGTCTCGGCGGTGGCGTAGGCGAGCCGCTCGGAGTCGGTGAGGTTGACCCGGACCTCGACGCAGTCGGCGGGCGCGATGTAGCCCTGCGCCTCGATCTCCTTCCAGGGCGCGTCGAACCGCTTGGGCCCGATCAGGGAGAACACGTCCGACTCGCGGCCGTCCTCGCGGACGAGGGTGGCCGTCAGGCCGAGCCGCCGCCGCGCCTGGAGGTCGGCGGTGAACTTGAAGACGGGGGCCGGCAGCAGGTGCACCTCGTCGTAGACGATCAGTCCCCAGTCCCGGGAGTCGAACAGCTCCAGGTGGGGGTAGACGCCCTTCCGCCTGGTGGTGAGGACCTGGTAGGTGGCGATGGTGACGGGGCGGATCTCCTTCTTCGTCCCGCTGTACTCGCCGATCTCGTCCTCGGTGAGCGAGGTCCGCTTCACCAGTTCGTGCTTCCACTGCCGGGCGGAGACGGTGTTGGTGACGAGGATCAGCGTCGTCGACTTCGCCTGGGCCATCGAGCCCGCGCCGACCAGCGTCTTCCCGGCGCCGCAGGGCAGCACCACGACCCCGCTGCCGCCGTGCCAGAAGTTCTCCACGGCCTGCTTCTGGTACGGCCGCAGGTTCCAGCCGTGCTCCAGCAGCTCGATCGGGTGCGCCTCGCCGTCCACGTACCCGGCGAGGTCCTCGGCCGGCCAGCCCAGCTTGAGCAGCGTCTGCTTGATCTGCCCCCGCTCTGAGGGGTGCACGACGACGGTGTCCGGATCGATGCGGGCGCCGACCAGCGGGGTGATCCGCTTGGACTTCAGGACCTCCTCCAGCACCGGCCGGTCGGTGCTGGTGAGGACGAGTCCGTGCGCGGGGTGCTTGGAGAGGGTCAGGCGGCCGTAACGGTCCATCGTCTCGGCGATGTCCACCAGCAGGGCGTGCGGCACGGGGTAGCGGCTGTACTGCACGAGGGCGTCCACGACCTGCTCGGCGTCATGCCCGGCTGCCCGCGCGTTCCACAGGCCGAGCGGCGTGACCCGGTAGGTGTGGATGTGCTCGGGCGCCCGCTCCAGTTCGGCGAAGGGCGCGATGGCCCGACGGCAGTCGTCGGCCCGCTCGTGGTCGACTTCCAGGAGCAGGGTCTTGTCGGACTGGACGATCAGTGGACCATTCACGCGCGGCACACCCTTTCCACAACGGCCAAACGTCCAGTGTGCCTCATCGGGCGGGATCGGCGGCAGGCCCCGAGATCAGCGCCCCTTCCCGGTCGGGGCGGGGCTCACGGCGTGGTGTGGACGAGGAAGAGCTGGGCGTCCGCGCCGGTGCAGGGTTCGACGACGGCCTCCGTCCCCGCGTCGGTGCTCGCACCCCTGATGCCCACGCATCTGCCGCCGTCGATCCGGATCAGATAGCTCCGGCCGACGGACTTCTCGGACGTCGTGGACCGCCCGGCTTTCGCGGGCTTCGTGGGCACGAAGCGGAAGACGGTGGTCTGCTCGCACGCCTCCCAGGGCTCGAGCAGCCCCTCGCCGGGCCCGGAGGTGAGCGCCTTCAGACAGCCCTTCCCCTGGCCGGGGCGGTACCAGGTGATGCGGTAGGCGTCCTTGCCCACCGGTTCCAGGGTCGTGGTCTGCGGTTTCGTCTCGTCGCACGGGCGCTGCACGGCGACGAGGGAGCCGTACCGCCCGTCCGTGACCTGCCCGTCCGTCACACACAGGCCGGAGGAGGCGAGCGGCCGGAGGAGGACGTGCCCGCGCGGCAGCCGCACGGGTCGGGAGGCCCCCGGGTCCTCGGAGGGGCCCGAGCCGCCGGAGTCCCGCAGGGACCAGGTGACGGCCGCGATCAGCGCGACGGCGAGGAGGGACGCGGCGACGACCCGGGTACGGCGCAGACCCATGAGCCGCCGGACCGGGCCAGGGCCCTTCGCCCCCGGAAGCCCGCTCCCCGAGTCCCCTGAGCGACTTGAGGCTGCTGAGCGACTTGAGCCCCCTGAGTCCCCTGAGCCACTTGAGGCCCCGAAGTCCCCTGAGTCCCCTGAGTCCCCTGAGGCCCCGAAGTCCCCTGAGCCACCTGAGCCCGCCGAGTCCCCCGAGGCCGGACCCTGCGCCGGGGACCTCGCGGCCCGCTTCCGGGCGGCCAGCCATGCGTCCACGAGATCACCCTCCCCGCAGGCCCGCACGAAGGCCACCAGCAGTTCCTGCCGGGGCAGCGAGCCGTTGCGCAGCACGTCGGCCAGCGTGCTGCGCGGCAGCAGCTCGCCGTGCCGGGCGGCGCGCTCCTCGAGCTGGCGGTACGTCAGCCGGGAGCGCGCCTTCAGCTCGCGCAGTTCCGCGTTCAGGTCCGCCGCGGTCCGTAATTCCTGCAACGCGAGGGATCTCTGGTCCATGGGACCCATATTTGTTGTGGGCCTGCCATGGAACAAAACCCTTTCAGGACAAGTCGCCGGACGCCGGGTCCGGGCCCTTGACGTCCACGTCGCCCGAGTGGGCGGAGAACCGGTCGCGCAACCCCTTCCCCCGCTCGTGTGTCTTGACCGGCGGGAGGCGCGGTGTGGGCGGCGCGGGGAGGAGTGCACGGATGTCGGTACGCAGAGGGGCAACCGGCGTCGGCGCCGTGGTGGTGCTGATCGCCACCGGAGCCTGGGCGATGGGGCGGGGGCACGTCGACACGCCGCTGTGGGGCGAGGTGCGGCCGGTGATCGAGGCCCGGCTCGCGGCGGATTCACGAGGGTCCGGGTACGGCGAGGCCGTGCCCGCGCTCGACGCGCGCTGGTTCTGCCGGGCGGAGGCGCTCGACCTGGAGCAGCACGGGGACGACGTGCGGGCGGGAGTCAGAACGCTGTGCGTCGAGTACGGGATGCGCGACGGAGGCCTGGTGGAGTGCAGCGGCGGGCAGGCCCCGCAGGTGGTGCGGCTGGCGCGGGACGCGGACGGCCGATACCGGGTGGTGTCGCGGGAGCAGGCACCCGACGGCGAGGGCCACACCCGGTGGACCCGGGCGCACTTCGGCGGGTTCGAACGCACCTCCCTCGACGAACCGATGTCCTCCGACAGCCTGGAGCGCGCCGCGCGCGCCCACTTCGGCCTGCCCGCGCACGCGCCGGTCGGGGACTGCTGAGGCGACCTCAGTCGTCCGCCAGCTCGGCCACCCCCGTGATCCGGTGCAGGGGATACGTCCGGACCTCGTCCGCCGTGTGGTCGTACGCCGTCACGAAGCCGCCCTCCACACGGATGGGCGCGATGACGCGCTGGCTGGCGCTGCCCTCGGCGTTGACGTAGCCGATCCACAGGGACTCCCCGGTGAGGACGGCGGCCTGCACGGTGGCCAGCGTCTCGGCGGAGGAGGTGCGGGGCAGTTCGCCGCCCGCCAGGGACGAGCCGCCGGTCTTGCGCGGGGTGGTGGCGGCCAGATCGCCGGCCCGGATCGCGCGGATCGCCGCCGCCAGGAGCGTGGCGTCGGGCGGCGGCGGGCCGTCCGGCACCGGCTCGGGGGCGGTGCGCGGCGGGGTGCGGTGGGCGTGGGCCCGGGTGATCAGGACATCGCCCTCGGCGGACTCGGCGGCCGGGGCGTAGCCCATCGCGCGCAGGCCCTCCAGCAGCGTCGCCGGGTCGGACTGGGTGGCCAGGACGGTCGGGGCGAGGCGGCGCAGCCCCAGGGCGGCGGCCCGCCTGTCGGCGAGGATCTCGTTCAGCAGGGTGTCGTCGTCGCAGCGCACGTACGCCGAGGCCGCGCCCACCCGCAGATGGCCGTGTTTGCGGGCCACGTCGTCGATCAGGTAGGCGAGCGGCTGCGGGACCGGGGTGCGGGAGTGCTGGGCGAGGAAGGCGTGCAGGTCGCCGGCGGTCCGGCCGGCGTCCAGGGCGCGGCGCACCGAAGCCGGGGTGAAGCGGTAGACGGTCGCCCCGCCCTTGGACTCCACCTCCGCGAGCACGCCCAGCGTCTCCGCGAGCGGGCGCCGCAGCGGACCCGGGGCCACGGCCGTCAGGTCGGCCTGGAGCAGGACGTGGTCCAGGGGCTCGGGGAGCAGCGGGGCGAGCATCCGGGCCGCGGCGGTCGTGGCCACGGCCTGCTCGGCGGGGGAGAGGGGTGCGTGGGACACGGGCGGGCGGTGATGGTGCACCGGAAGCTTGTCGCCGGGGCCGGGGGACTCCGCTGAGCCGGCCGCCGCGGTGGCGGCCGGTGCGCCGGCCGCGGGGGCCGACGGTGCGCCCAGGAGCGCGCGGGCCTGCGCGGACAGGGCGCCGCGCCCGGTGACGCCCAGCAGTTCCGCCTCCGCGAGCGTCCAGCGGGCCAGCCGGATCCGCAGGTCCTCGTCGCGTTGCGGACCGCGCAGCGGCCGTTCCCAGCGCAGCCGGGCCAGCAGCGACTCGGTGTCCGGGGCCGTGCCCTGCGGCAGCCCGGCCAGCAGGGTCAGCACCCGGTGCCGTACCTCGGGCGCGGCCGAGCGGTCGAGACCCGGGCCGAGCGCGGAGAGCGTACGGTCCTTCGCGTCCCGGCCGCCGACCAGTCCCGGCGTGCGGGTGCCCAGGAGCCAGGCTTCCGCGAGCCGGGCCCAGCGCTCGGCGGGGGGCCGCTCCAGCCACTCGTCGTAGGCGGGGGTGGCCGCGTACCGCTCGTCGGCCTCGCCGTCGGAGGCGAGCAGGCCGGCCGCGTAGGCCAGCTCGACCCAGAACGCGGCGACCGGCTCCGACACGTCGAGGGCGACGGCGGTCCGCTTCAGATCGCGCACGCTGAGCCCCCCGGCCCGCAGCACGGCCGGACCGCCCTCGTCCCAGTCCTTCAGCAGCTCCTCGACGGTGGCGAGGGCGGTGTACGCCTGCCCGGCCGCCGTCGCGTCCACCACCTGTGGACCGTGGGCCGCGGCCTGGTCCACGGCGGGCGGCAGCGGCTCGGGCCCCTGGTGGGCGCGGCCCGCGCGCAGATGCAGGGCGACCTCGCGGGGCAGGACGACCGTGCCGGGCGCGGTCGGCAGCAGCAGGCCGCGGTCCAGCAGCCAGCGCAGATGCGCGGCCGGATCCGGGGTGACCTGCCCGTACGGTGGCCCCCACAGCAGCCGGGACAGCACCTCGCGCGCGGCCTCCGGGGCCCCGGCGAGCAGCCGGGCCATCTTCTTCCGGTCGGTGAACAGCGCGGTGAGCGCGGCCACGGCGGACACCGAGTCATGGGACGAGGGCAGCCCGGCCGTCGTCACGATCTCCTGGATCCGGCCGGGCGACATGCCCGAGGTGGCCTCCTGCACCGTCGGCCCGAGACCGGTCGGGGACGGATGCTGCGGCGACGGCGCGAGCAGTTCCCGGGCGGTGCGCACGAGCCGGAGCCGGTCGTCGTCGCCCCACACCAGCGCCTGTTCGCGCAGGGTGTGGACGGCCCGCGGCAGCGTGGCGGCGACGGCCTCGTCCCCGGCGTCCCCGGCCATCAGCCCGAGCAGCGTCCCGTACGGCGCCGGGTCCGGGGCCACGGCCAGCGCCTCCGCCGTCTGCAGCGCGAACCGGTCCAGCCGCTCCAGGGCACGCAGCACCGAGGCCCGGGTGCCGGCCCGGGTGGCCAGCTGGGTGAGGTCGGTCGGGACAGGGGTGACGAGGTCCGGGCGGCTGCGCAACAGCGCGCCCAGCGAGGCGTCGTCCCGGGCCCGGAGCGCCTCCGCGAGGGACCGGGGGGCTGCCGCCGACTTCTCCTCGTTGCTCATCCGGCCAACGGTAGCGGGTGAGCACGTTCCAGCCGAGCGCGTCGCGTGAGCGGACGGCGGCACCGGCCCCGGTCGACCGGAAGGAAGCGGTACCGTCCTCACCGGGGTTCATCGCCGTCACCCCGGAGGGGTTCCGTGGGGATCGAGAGCGACCAGGTCGTCTACGAGTATCTGAGCCGCGTGGGAGACGTCGCTCAGCAGCGGCAGCTGCCGTCGGCCACGCGGATGCGGCTCGTGTCGGAGTTGCGCAACGAGATCGACCGGCGCCGGGCCAAGGCGACCGTGGACTCTCCCGCCGCCGTCCGCCGCATCCTGGACCTCCTGGGCAGCCCGGACGAGATCGTCGAGGCCGCGGGCGGCGCCGCGGGCACCGCCCGCGGCGCGCAGTCGCCCGCCGCCGTGCCCGTACAGCCCGTGCCGGGCAAGGGGAAGCCGGAGCCGGCGGCGGAGGAACGGCCGAAGGGGCTGCGCCGGGCCGTGCCCCGCCCGCGCCCGGCCGAACCCGAGCCCCCCGCCCCGCGCGCCGCGCCGTCCCCGCCGCACCTCGCCGCCGCGCACGAACTGGGGGACGGCGCCGCACCGCCCGACTGGTGGCGCGTGGGCGGCGCCCCCTTCGGCGGCCCCGCGGCCGGCCCCTTCGGGGAGACCGACCCGGTGCCGGGGTTCGTCGGCGGCGTGGAGATCCCGGAGCTGCTCAAGCGGCCGCCGCAGGAGACGGAGGAGGCCGCGGCCCGGGACACCGCGCCGGAAGCGGACCCGGCCGAGGCCGCGCCGGCCCCGCGCCGCCGCCTGTTCACCCGCCGGACCGGCGCACCCGCCGCGGCCGAGGCCCCCACACGCCGTCTCCTCCCCGGCCCCGCGGCCGGCTGGTCCAATCCCCTGCTGCTCCTGGCCGCCGCCGCGCTGGTCGCCGGTGCGGTGCTCGGCAACCTGTTCGCGATGCTCCTGGGCTGGCTGATCGCCTACGGCTCGCGGCGGCTGACGCCCGCGGAGATCAAGTGGGCCGTGATGGTCCTGCCCGGCACCGCGGTCGCGGCCGGACTGGCATGGCTGTGGGGCAGGAACGACGGCCGCTGGGGCGAGCCGATCGTCCAGGGCCACATGGCGGACGCCGTCGACGAGACCTGGCCGTGGGTCGTCCGGGGCGCGGCGGTCGCCTCGGCCCTGTACCTGGTCTGGCGCTCACAGCGGAGCAGATGACGCCGTCGGGGCGGTCGTCCGTCCCGCCGCGAGCGCGCGCCGCGGGGGCGCGGGGAACCGCGCGGGTGACCACGACGGACCCGCACCCGGCAAGCGGCCCGCACCCACTCCGGCGATCATCCGCCCCGCCCGCCGGCGCCACCCGGCACAATGACCCCCATGGCTTCCCTCACCGTCGGCTTCGACCTCGACATGACCCTCATAGACTCCCGGCCGGGGATCCGTGCCTGCTACCTGGCGCTGTCGGAGCGGACGGGGACGTACATCGACGCCGATCTGGCGGTGACCCGGCTCGGGCCGCCGCTCGCCGACGAGCTGGTCAACTGGTTCCCGGCCGAGCAGGTCCCGGCGATGGCCGACCTGTACCGGGAGATGTACCCGTCGATCGCCGTCGCCGCGAGCCCCGCGATGGCCGGGGCCCGGGAGGCGATGGACGCGGTGCGGACGGCCGGCGGACGGACGATGGTGGTGACGGCGAAGTACGAGCCGAACGCCAAGCTGCACCTCGCCCACCTGGGCATCGAACCGGACGTGGTCGTGGGCGACCTGTGGGCCGAGCGCAAGGCGCAGGCGCTGCGCGCGCACGGCGCCGGTGTGTACGTCGGCGATCACACCGGTGACGTGCGCGGGGCCCGGACGGCGGGCGCGCTGTCGGTTGCCGTGGCGACCGGGCCCTGCCCCGCCGACGAGCTGCGGGCGGCCGGGGCGGACGTCGTCCTGGACGACCTCGCCGCCTTCCCGGGGTGGCTGGCCGGTTACCGGGAGGCGCCCCGTGCCTGACGCCGTCCGGCGGTGACCGAGCGCAGCACACCCGCGCCGGCGATCAGGAAACCGACGGCCATGAGCATGCTCAGCCCGAACATGTAGGTCGGAAAAGGCTTCGCGCCGAAGAACAGCGGGGCCACCGTGACGAGGGTGGCCGCGGCCCCGATGAAGAAGACGACGGCACCGGCGCGGATCAGCCGGTCACCCGGCGCGGCGGAATTCGTTTGGGTTTTGTCACGCACCGGACCAGGGTAGTTCCCTGCGCGAGAGAACAACCGGGGGACGTCTTGTCACCCGCCTGAAGACCGTTAGCCTTGGTAGCGCTTGGTATCGGCGGGTCATGGTCGACCCGCTTCAGTGCTATCAAGAGCCGTTTCCGAGCAGTTTTCCCGACGAGTACGAGGACGAGGACAGACGTGCCTACCGGCAAGGTCAAGTGGTTCAACAGCGAGAAGGGCTTCGGCTTTCTCTCCCGCGACGACGGCGGTGACGTCTTCGTCCATTCCTCGGTTCTCCCCGCCGGAGTCGATGTGCTCAAGCCGGGACAGCGTGTGGAGTTCGGCGTCGTCGCCGGTCAGCGCGGCGACCAGGCGCTCTCGGTGACCGTGCTCGACCCGACGCCGTCGGTCGCCGCCGCCCAGCGCAAGAAGCCGGACGAACTGGCCTCGATCGTGCAGGACCTGACGACCGTGCTCGAGAACATCACGCCGATGCTCGAGAAGGGCCGCTACCCGGAAAAGGCCTCCGGCAAGAAGATCGCCGGCCTGCTCCGCGCGGTCGCCGACCAGCTGGACGTCTGAGACCCCACGGGAGAGCGAACGCGTTCCGGCCGTCCTACGGGAAAGCGAGCGCCGTCGGGCCGAGGGGAGGCAGGAGACCCTCGGCCGCCGCACGCGTGAGCAGCCCGCGGACGGCCGCGTAGCCCTCCTCGCCGAGGCCGGCGGTGAACTCGTTGACGTACAGCCCGATGTGCTGGTCGGCGACGGCCGGATCCATCTCCTGCGCGTGCTCCATGACGTAGGGCCGGGAGGCCTCGGGGTCGTCCCAGGCGGCCCGTACGGAGGCCCGGACGGACTCGGCGAGCCGGTCCAGGGCGGCGGCGCCCAGCGACCGCTTGGCGATGATCGCGCCCAGCGGGATCGGCAGCCCGGTGGTCCGCTCCCAGTGCTCGCCCATGTCGGCGAGCTTGTGCAGCCCGTAGTTCCGGTAGGTGAACCGGGCCTCGTGGATGACCAGTCCGGCGTCCACCTTGCCGTCCCGCACGGCCGGCATGATCTCGTCGAACGGCATCACGACGATCTCGCCGACCCCGCCCGGCAGCACGTCCGCGGCCCAGAGACGGAACAGCAGGTAGGCGGTCGACCTCTCGCTCGGTACCGCGACCGTACGCCCCGTCAGCTCGGCGCCGGGCTCCCGGGTGAGCACCAGCGGCCCGCAGCCCCGGCCCAGCGCACCGCCGCACGGCAGCAGCGCGTACTCGTCGAGGACGTACGGCAGGACGGCGTACGACACCTTCAGTACGTCGAACTCGCCGCGCTCGGCCATGCCGTTGGTGATGTCGATGTCGGCGAAGGTCACGTCCAGCGCGGGGGCGCCGGGGACGCGGCCGTGGGCGAGGGCGTCGAAGACGAAGGTGTCGTTCGGGCAGGGCGAGTACGCGATCTGCAGGGCGTGCTGCTCACTGGTCGTCATGCGGGTTCCAACTCTCCAATGCGGGGGCGAGCTTCCCGAAGGCCTCGGTGAGGGCGGTGAGGGCGTCGCCGATGCGCCAGGCGGCGCGGTCGCGCGGGCCGACCGGGTTGGAGATCGCGCGGACCTCCAGCACGGGCACCCCGTGCGCGGCGGCCGCCTCCGCCACCCCGAACCCCTCCATGCCCTCCGCGAGCGCGCGGGGGTGCCGGGCACGCAGCTCGGCGGCGCGGGCGGCGGTGCCGGTGACGGTGGAGACGGTCAGGACGGTGCCGGTACGGGCGCCGGTGGCCTCGGACACGACTCGTACGAGTGATTCCGGTGGCCGGTGGGTGACGGTCCCGAAACCCAGCTCGGTGACCGGGAGGAAGCCGTCGGCGGTCTCGGCGCCCAGGTCGGCCACGGTGAGCGCGTCGGCGACGACGAGCGAGCCGACCGGCGCCCCGGGCGCGAAGCCGCCGCCGATCCCGGCCGAGACGACCAAGCCGTACGGCGAGCCGGCCAGCGCGGCGGCGGTGAGGGCGGTGGCGGTGGAGGCGGCGGCGAGGGCCGGGCCGACCCCGGCGGCGAGCAGATCGCAGCCCGCGGCCGTACGGCGGAGCAGGGCGCCCGGCAGACGCACGTCCTCGGCCGCCCCGGGGAACGCCCGTGCCACCGCGTCCCGTTCGGCGGGGACCGCGGTGGCCACGAGGACCTGCACGGGGGGCGTGATCAGGCCTTCTTCAGCTTGAACGACCAGAAACCCTTGGCGCCCTTCTCACCCATCTGGATGGAGACGGTGTTGCTGGTGCCCTGGGTGCCGTACTGGGCGTTGAAGAACGCGCTACCGGGGATGGTGCGGTAGGTCTTC
This sequence comes from Streptomyces sp. NPDC031379, assembly GCF_055569615.1. Lineage (NCBI taxonomy): Bacteria > Bacillati > Actinomycetota > Actinomycetes > Kitasatosporales > Streptomycetaceae > Streptomyces > Streptomyces sp. NPDC031379. Next base: position 177,943 of record NZ_JBVIIT010000001.1, read on the forward strand.
TTGCTGGCGTCGGTGAACTGGCGGCCGTTCACCAGGATGATCCAGCCGCTGTCCGCGATCTTCGGGTCGACACCGAAGCGGACCGTCTGGTCCTGGTCGACCTTGATCGACTTTGCTTCGTCGGCCTTCCCCTGGCACTTCTCCAGCGCCTTGACGTCCAGCTTCTTGCCGTCGTTGTAGCAGATCGCCTCGGCGTTGACCGAGTCTCGGCCGACGGTGATCGTCGCGACGGGGGTCGGCTTGTCGCAGGCCGACAGGACGAGCAGTCCGGCGGAAACGGCGCCGGCGGCGGCGACGGCGCGGCGTCGCACAACGGATTGCAGCGTGGTCATGGCCGAAGGCTATCGGGCGGCCGGAGCCGTCCGCCCATGTGGGGTGCGGCGTGCCCGGTTCGTTACGCCAGGTGTGCCGGTGACGCAGGAGACCGTGGCCGGTTCGTTAGGCCACCCGTGCCCGGGACCGGTTGCCGTGCCGGGCCGAGGCGAGGAGCCCCTTCACGGTGGTCAGCCAGCCGACGGCCACGAACAGAGCGGCGACCAGCAGGCCGACGGTGCCGTTCAGCGGCATCACGATGCCGACCGCGCCGCCGAACACCCAGGCCATCTGCAGCAGCGTCTCCGAGCGCGCGAACGCCGAGGTGCGCACCAGCTCCGGCACGTCCCGCTGGATCAGCGCGTCCAGCGACAGCTTGGCCAGCGCCTGCGCGAACCCGGCGACCGCGGCGAGACAGGCCACCACGAACGCGCTGAAGAACACGGCGGCCACGACCGCCGTCCCGAGCGCCACGGCGACGACGGTCACGATGATGATCTCCGGAGCGCGTGATCTCAGCCACGCCCCCATGGCCGTCCCCAGCGCGTTGCCCGCACCGGCCGCGACACCCACTATCCCCAGCGAGACCGCCGCGCTCTCCCCGGTCAGCGGATGCTCGCGCAGCAGGAACGCGAGGAAGAAGATCAGGAAGCCGGACAAACAGCGCAGGGCGGCGTTGGCGCCGAGCGCGTGCGTGACGGCGGGCCCCACGGTCCGCAGCCCCGGCCGCTTGACCTGCCTGCGGTGCGGCCCGTGCAGATGCCGCTCGTCGGCCGCCAGCAGCGCCGTGTCCTCGCCCTTGGCCGAGTCCACCTCCGGCGGCAGGGAGAACGACAGGAACGTTCCCGCCACGAAGATCACGAAGGCGCCGTAGAGCGGCCAGGGATCACCGACGGCGTGCAGCCCCGCCGCGACCGGCGCGGCGGCACCGGTGGCCAGGAGGCCGGCCAGCGTGACCCGGGAGTTGGCCTTCACGAGCGAGAACCGGGGCGGCAGCAGCCGCGGTACGACGGCACTGCGCACCACTCCGTACGCCTTGGACGCCACGAGCACGCCCAGCGCGGCCGGATACAGCTCCAGGCTCCCGCTCGCCACGGCCCCGGAGACGATCAGCGCGAGCAGCGCCCGGGCCAGCATCGACCCGGCCATCGCGGCGCGCCGCCCGTGCGGCAGCCGGTCGAGGAGGGGGCCGATCACGGGGGCCAGGACGGTGAAGGGTGCCATGGTGATGGCGAGGTAGAGGGCGACCCGCCCCCGCGCCTCGTCGGTCGGCACGGAGAAGAACACCGTGGACGCGAGCGCCACGGTGACCATCACGTCCCCCGCGCCGTTCACCGCGTGCAGCTCGATCAGCTTGCCCAGCCCCGATTCGCCCGCGCCATGGGCGTGCGTGGCCTTGCGGATGCCCCGCGCGGCACCGGTGACCGGAAAGTGCAGGGCACGCGCGACGGAACGGACGGCACCACCGACCCGGCTCGCACCGCCACCCCGAACCCGACGCCTGTCCGCGGTCGCCACGTGGTTCATAGTGCCCCGAGAAGCGGCCGGATAGTGCGGATCCGGCACGTATGGCGGTGATCCGTGCCGCGCGGAACCCGCGTCTTCCGGCCGCGCGGGACGGGTGGGAGGGCGGGAAAACCTGCCACGTAGCGGCAACGAATCCTGTTCGGTGTAGCGTGCGTATCTCAGCCATAACGCAGAATGGATGGCAGAGGTGCGCCCGAGCGCGCGGATGCAGACGTCGATGCGGTCCCCCGGTCCGCTCCGTCGGCCAACCCGCCGGAGGCAGCCGCACTCGATGAGACGGCGTAGGAGAGAAGCGATACCTGTGAGCGCAGCGACCACGCGAAGCCGCACCCCCGACCGCCTGTGCGCCGAGGCCGTCGACCTCGCCCGCGGCGCCGCCGAGGAGGCCGCCGCGCCCGGCGTGGTCGGCGAGCACGCCGGCCTGGTCTCGGAGGGCGACCGCGTCGTCACGCACTTCTTCGAGTGCAAGGAGCTGGGCTACCGGGGCTGGCGCTGGGCGGTGACGGTGGCCCGCGCCTCCCGCGCCAAGATCGTCACCCTCGACGAGGTGGTCCTCCTCCCGGGCCCCGACGCCCTCCTCGCCCCCGAGTGGGTCCCCTGGAGCGAGCGCCTGCGCCCCGGCGACCTCGGGCCCGGCGATCTGCTCCCCACCGACCAGGACGACCTGCGCCTGGAGCCGGGCTACACCGGCGAGGACCAGCCGACGCCCAACGCCGCGGTGTCCGAGGAGATGGCGGAGCTGGCGGAGGCGGAGGACGCCGACGTCGCTCCGGGCGCCCCGGCCGTCCAGCAGACGACGCCTACCCGGGGCTCGATCGCCGCCGTCGCCGAGGAACTCGGCATGCGCCGCGCCCGGGTCCTGTCCCGCTACGGCCTGCACGTCGCCGCCGACCGCTGGGAGGAGGGGTTCGGCGCCAAGACCCCGATGGCGCAGGCGGCCCCGGCCACCTGCATGAGCTGCGGCTTCCTCACCCCGATCGGCGGCTCCCTCGGCCAGGCCTTCGGCGTCTGCGCGAACGAGTTCTCCCCGGCCGACGGCCGTGTGGTCTCGCTCGCCTACGGCTGCGGCGGCCACTCGGAGGCGGCGGTCATGCCGAAGCCGCCCCAGCCGGCCCAGCCGGTCATCGACGAGACGCGGGTCGACCCCTTCCCCCTCCGCCCGGCGCGCGACTCGGGCTCGGTCCCGGAGGCGGGCGACGAGGAGACGGCCGAACTCGGTCACTCGTAGGCCGGGGCGGTCCCGGACGGCCGCGCGGAGGACGTCAGCCGCGCCGGCCGGCGGGGATTCCCGCCGTCCGGCCGCGCGTGCCGGCCGACCGCCAGAACGCGACGAGGGCACGGGCCGTCTCCGCCGGGCGGTCCACGTTCGGTGAGTGGCCGGCGCCGTCGACGACCACCCGGTCGGCGGCGAGGCGTACGGCCATCTCGTCCTGCCAGGGGACGGGCCAGGCGTAGTCGTCGCTGCCCGACAGGACCAGCTTGGGCAGGGGCACGGCGGCCAGCTCCGCCACCCGGTCCGGCTCCGTGACGAGCCGGCGGCCGGTCGCCGTCAGCTGCTCGGGCACGGTGTTCAGCCAGCGGCGGCGAAGGAACTCGAGCACCTCGGCCGGAAGTTCGCCGGCCGCGGAGTCCTCCTTCCGCATCTCCTCCCACAGGGCTTCCTTGCCGAGCAGCGGCAGCCAGTCGACGAGCAGCCGGACCCGTTCGCGCTGCTCCGGCCGGATGGCGGCCGGGCCCGAGCCCATCAGGGTGAGGGAGGCCCAGGGGCGGGGAGACGCGGCGGAGAGGACGGCCGCGCGCGCGATGAGCCCGCCCATGGAGTGGCCCACGAGGTGCAGCGGCGCCGCCGCGAGCGCGGCCGTCTGAGCCAGGACGTCGGCGGCCAGTTCGTGCTGGGCGTAGGCGTCCTCGTCGGCGGGGCCCGGCGTCTCGTGCTGACCGCGCCCGTCCACGGCGACCGCCCGGTACCCGGCGGCGCCCAGGTGCCGCAGCAACGGCAGGAAGTCCTCCTTGCTGCCGAGGAAACCGGGCACCAGCAGCACGGTGCCCGCGTGCTCCGCCTCCTTCGGCGGGGCGCAGTCCAGGACGGTGAAGGGGCCGCGGTCGGTCTCCAGGCGGCGCACGCGCGTCCGCGGGGGGAGGCAGAGGCTCGGCGGTCGGCTCATGGGGCGAGGTTACGGGAGCGGCGGGGCGCCCTTGTCTCCCGCCGGACGCGCAACTGCCCCTGCTCCGCCCCCGGTTCGGTCATACCGCCGGGCCGAGTTCCCGCCGTACCCGGGTGAGGAAGGCCTCCACCGGGCGCAGGTCCTGGTGCGGGACGAGGCCGGTGACCAGCCGGTGGACGTAGCCTCGGGCGCGGCGGGAGTCGACCTGCTTGAGGATGTCCACCGAGCGGTGACCGAGGACCAGGCTCTGTTCCAGGTCCCCGGCCTTCAGATGGGCGGTGGCGACCACCGTGAGCCGCATGCCCACCGATCGGGTGAACGCGTTCGGGGCCATCGTGGACGCCTGGTCGTGCCAGGCGAAGCAGGCCCGGGGGTTGCCGAGGTCGCGGTGGATCTCGGCGGCGTCGGCAGCGAGGCGGGCGTGGGTGAAGAAGTCGATCCACTCCGGCGCGTCGCCGGGGCGGGCCACCTCCAGCAGGTGCTCGGCGGCCGCGAGCGAGGCCCCGGCGGCCCGCGCGTCGCTGGCGCGGGCGTGGGCGCGGGCCTCGATGAGCCGGGCGAACGCGAGGACCCGGGTGCTCGCGTGGTGCTCGGCCCCGGCGAGCGCGCCGTGGGCCAGGGCGAGGGCCGTGGCGGGACGGCCGTACAGGGTGGCGTGCAGCGCCATGGTGGTCAGCACGTACGCCGACGTGTCGGGATCACCCGCCGCACGGGCCCAGTACAGGGCGCGGTCGAGGTGGCGGCGGGCGGCCGCGTGCCGTCCGGTGTCGAGCGCGGCCCACCCCGCCAGCCGGGCGAGTTCGGCGCTGATCACGCACAGCTCGCGTTCGCGGCTCGCGGTGAGCGGCCGGCCGAACAGCGGCAGCGCCCACTGGTCGAGCAGATGGGCCGCGGCCTGCGCCTGCGCGCTGCCGCCGCCGTGGCGGGAGTCGCCGTGCCGGACGGCCGCGACGGCCCGGTGCAGGGCCGCCACCTCCTCCCGGCCGACCCGACGGCGGCCCCAGGGGCCGGCCCCGGGGTGCCCGGGGCCCGCGGCGCCGGCCGGGACGGCCGGAGGCAGGGCGGCGGCGAGCAGGCCGCCGCCCGCCGCGGAGAGGATGACTCGACGGTCCATGGGGCGACCTCCGATCGTGGGGCCGTGCTCGCCGGTGCGGGGTGCGCCGCGGTGCGGCTCAGGCGGCCCTGGCCAGGTCTCCGGCCAGGTTCCGTACGTCGTTCAGGTACGCCACCACGGCCTGTTCGCGGCGCCAGGGGGCGAGCGACTCGGTGTAGATCTTCAGGTAGTCGATGCCGCGGACGCTCTGCAGCCGGGTGAACAGCCGCAGCGACTCCCCGCCCAGCCGCAGCGAGTGCTCCAGTTCCCCGGCCTGCGCGTGGGCGGTCGCCAGGACGGACAGGCGGATGCCGCGCGAGCGCGCGTAGGCGTCTCCCGGCATCGAGCCCAGGGCGTGCCAGGCGAAGGTGGCCCGGGGCTGGCCCAGGTCGCGGAAGATCTCCGTGGCGTCGGTGACGATCCGCTGGCGGGAGAAGAACTCGATCCAGGTGCGCTCCCCGGTCCCCTCGGCCGCGCCCCGCTCCTGGAGGTGTTCGGCCAAGGCCAGGCACGAGGCCGCCGCCCGCGCGTCCTTCTGCCGGGCGTGGGCGCGCGCCTCGATGAGTTTGGCGAACCCCAGCACGCGCGGATCGGCGGCGGGAACGCGCTCGTAGGCGCCCTGGGCCATGTCGATGGCCTGGGAGGTGAAGCCGCGCATCAGCGCCTGCATGGCCATGGTGCTCAGCACGTAGGAGCCGAGGTGGATGTCGCTGCCCGCCTTGGCCAGCCGCAGCGCCTGGATGAAGTGTCGCTGGGCGACCTGGTGCTGGCCGGCGTCGAAGGCGGTCCAGCCGGCGAGCCGCGCCATCTCGGCGGTCACCGAGAACAGTTCGTGCCCGTCGCGCTCGGAGTACCGTCCCCCGAGCAGCGGGGTGACCCGTTCGTACAGGTAGGCGGAGAGCGACTGGGACTTCCAGGCCGCCCCGCCGAAGCGGGAGTCCCACAGCCGGGCGGAGTCGGCGGCCGCCCGTAGTTCCTGGATGTGCGAGGGGCCCACGACGATGCGGCCGGCAGGGGGTGACAGCGGCTCGGTCGGGTTGACCAGCCACCGGGTCACGGGTTCCGAGAAGGCCGAGACGACGAAGGGCGAGCTGGCGAGGAAGGTCCGCCGGTTCAAGGTGCTCCAATACGACGAGGCTTCGGTGATCGCGTCGCGCTGGCCCCTCGGGAAGTCCAGGCCGGAGTCCTGGTCCAGATGGCCGGGCCGGTCCATGCCGATCTCTTCCAGCCCGACCGGCCTGCCCAGCCCTTCGGACAGAACCTCGCACAGGTGCCGCGACACGGGCCAGCGCGGCCGCACACCGCGCCGGCACCAGTTGGCCACGGACGTGTGGGTGTATTCGCTGGTGATTCCGTGCGACTGGCATATCTGATTGAGGCGGTGGGCGACTCTCTTGTGACTCAGGCCGGATTCTATGATCAGGCTCTCCAGCCTGACGTTCCGCTGCGGCCGCGAATTCTTCTCCGCTGTCACGTCAGTCACGCACGCCACCTCCTCCGAGGGCCGACTACGCTAGAACTCCAGCATAGCGGCGACGAGTTGACGTGAGCGTAGGTCGCGATCCATGAGCCCCCCCATGAGCCCTGCCGGCGGTCCGCCGGGATCTGATCTCCTGATGAAAAGCCCGCGAAGGGTGGCAGGAAATACCCGGTCGAGAAAATGGAGGGAAGGGCGGATGAACGAGCGGAATGGAACGCTCCAGCGAGCGCGGAACAACGGAAAGTGGAATTCCGATCGCATGCGGCGCCGGGCGGTGTGCGCGGCCCGGTGGGCCGCCGCGGTGCTGTGCGCCTACGTCCCCCTGGCGGGCGAACTGCCCTCGCCCCTGCTGCCGGCGCCGCTGCTCAACGCCCTGGCCCTGCTCACCGCGCTGCCCGTCCTCCTGCCGGCCGAGGACGACCGCTCATCCCACGGTCCCCGCTCATCCCACGGCCCCCGCTCATCCCACGGCCCCTGCTCACCGCACGGCGACCGGACGGCGCGCGGCGACCGGGCACGGGAGGGCGACCGCCCACCGTGCCGAGGGGCCCGCCGGGCCCGCCCGATGCACCGCGCGTACCACTGCGGCCGCCGCCCCGGCCCGGGCACACGGCGCCCCGCGGCCACCCGCCGCCCCCGCCCCGGCCGCCCCCCGCTGCACCGTCCTGCCGGCCCCGGGCGGCCCGGGAGGAGGCAGGCGTCCGCGCCCGCCCGCGCTGTACCTTCGTCCTCACGTCGATGAGGAGAGTTAACGTGAGCAGCAAGTTCGTGCGGCCGGCGCCCGAAGGTGCCGATCCCTTCGGGACGGCCCGGCTGCGCCGCGGTGTCCTCGACGCCTGGGCCACCAGCCCCGCCCGGTTCCGTGAGGACGCCAACGCCGAGGAGGACCTGGTCCTGGGCGGCTACCGGGACCGGCTCGTGGTCGAGCTGGCCCAGAACGCCGCCGACGCCGCGGCCCGCGCGCGAACCACGGGACGGCTGCGGCTCACCCTCCGCGACGGCGTGCTGGTCGCCGCGAACACCGGTGCCCCGCTGGACGCGGCCGGCGTGGAGTCGCTGTCCACGCTGCGGGCCTCCGCCAAGCGGGACACCGAGACCACCCACGGTGCCGTCGGCCGGTTCGGTGTCGGGTTCGCCGCCGTGCTCGCCGTCACCGACGAGCCCGCCGTCGTCGGGCGGCACGGCGGGGTGCGCTGGTCCCTGGCCGAGGCGCGCGAACTGGCCGCCGGCACCGCCCGGCACAGCCCCGGTCTCGGCGACGAGATCCGGCGGCGGGACGGCCATGTGCCGCTGCTCCGGCTGCCGTTCGCCGCCGAGGGCACGGCCCCGGAACCGTACGACACCGCCGTCATCCTGCCGCTGCGGGACGCCGCCGCCACCGACCTCGCCGAGCGGCTGCTCAACGCCGTCGACGACGCTCTGCTCCTCGCCCTGCCGGGGCTGGAAGAGGTCGTCGTCGAGGTCGACGGCGAAGCGCCGCGCACCCTGCGGCGCCGGAGCGAGGGCGCCGTCACCGTCGTCGAGGACTCGCGGCAGGGGACCACCCGGTGGCGTACCGCCGCCGCACACGGCCCGCTCACGCCCGAACTGCTCGCCGACCGGCCGGTGGAGGAGCGCCTGCGCCCGCACTGGTCGGTGACCTGGGCGGTACCGGAGGACGAGGAGGGGCGCCCGGCACGGCCGCGTACCACCCCGGTCGTGCACGCCCCCACGCCCAGCGACGAGCCCCTCGGGGTGCCGGCCCTTCTCATCGCCTCCTTCCCCCTCGACACCACCCGCCGGCACGCGGCGCCCGGACCGCTCACCGACTTCCTGGTGCAGCGCGCGGCCGACGCCTACACCGAACTGCTCGCCGGCTGGCGGCCGGTGACGGACGGGATCATCGATCTCGTGCCCGGCCCGCTCGGCAGGGGCGAGCTGGACGGGGCCCTGCGGCAGGCGGTCCTGGACCGGCTGCCGCGCACCGCGTTCCTGCCCCCGGCCGTCGAGCCCGAGGGGGAGGAGGAGCTGCCGGAGGCGCTGCGGCCCAGGGACGCGGAGGTCGTGGAGGGCGCCGGGGCGGACACCGTGCGGGTGCTCGCCGAGGTGCTGCCCACCCTCCTGCCCGCCGGCCTCGAGCGGCGCGCCGAGCTGCGCACCCTCGGCGTCGCCCGGTTGCCGCTCGCGGACGCCGTCGACCGGCTCGCCGGCCTGGAGAAGGACCCCGGCTGGTGGTGGCGGCTCTACGACAGCCTCGCCGGGATCGACCCGGACCGGCTGTCCGGACTGCCGGTGCCGCTCGCCGGGGGCACCTCCCGGGCTTTCGGCGCGGGGGGAGCGAGGACGGCCATCGGGCCCCGGCAGGTGCTGCTGCCCACGCCGGACGGCGCCAGCGTCGACCCGGACGTCCTCGGGCGGCTCGGGCTGAAGGTCGCCCACGAGGACGCCGCGCACCCGCTGCTGGAGAAGCTGGGCGCACTGCCCGCCACTGCGCGCGCGGTGCTGACGACCCCGCAGGTGCGGGCCGCGGTGGCCGCTTCCCTGGACGAGGGGGGCGGGATCGGCTGGGAGGAGGACGCGCCGGACGCCGAGGAACTGGCCGACACGGTGCTGGCGCTCGTCCGCGATGCCGGTCTGGAGCCCGGTGACGAGCCGTGGCTCGGCGCCCTCGCCCTGCTCGACGAGGACGGGGAGCCGGCCCCGGCGGGTGAACTCGTACTTCCCGGCAGTGCCTTCGCGCGGGTGATCCGTGAGGGTGAACTGGCCCGGGTGGACGCCGATCTGGCGGAGAAGTGGGGCGAGCAGCCGCTGACCGCCTGCGGGGTGCTCGCCGACTTCGCGCTGGTCCGCGCCACCGACGTCGTCCTCGACCCGGACGAACTGGAGCCCCGCGAGGGTGACTTCGCCGAGCCGGACGACGCGGGGCTGCTGGACGCCGTGGACGTGTGGTGCGAGGACATCCTGGACCGGTTCCCGGACAGCCCCGTCCCGCCGGTCGCCACCGAACTCGTCGCCGTCCGCGACCTCGACCTGGTGGACGACGGGCACTGGCCCGAGGCGCTCGCGCTGCTCGCCCGGCCGCCGCTGCGGGACGCCCTCACCCAGCCCGTGCGCATCCTGCTGCACGACGGGACGCACGAGGTCGTACGGCCGTACACCGCGTGGTGGCTGCGCGGCCATCCGGTCCTCGACGGCCGTCGCCCCGCCGGTCTCCTCGCGGCCGGTGGCGACCCGCTCCTGCGCGGCCTGTACGACGAGGCCGACGCCACCGGGTTCGAGGACGAGCAGGTGCTGCGGGCGCTCGGCGTGCGGACCTCCGTCGGCGCCCTGCTGGACGAGCCGGGTGGTGCGGCCGAGCTGCTGGACCGGCTCGCCGACCCCGAGCGGCCGGTCACGCCCGCCCAACTGCACGGGCTGTACGGTGCGCTGGCCGAGCTGGACCCGGAGCAGGTGACCCTGCCGGACGACCTGCGGGCCGTGGTCGACGGACGGGTGGAGGTCGTGGACGCCGCCGACGCGGTCGTGGTCGACTCACCCGATCTGCTGCCGTTCACCGCCGGGGTGGCGCTGCTGCCGGTCCGGCCGTCCCGGGCCGCCGAGCTGGCCGAGCTGTTCCAGGTGCGGCGACTGAGCGAGTCCGTCACCGGTGAGGTGCACTCCGAGGGCACCGAGCACGACGTACCGGACTCGGTGCGGGTGCTGCTCGGGCCGCGGACGCCGAGGACGTACGTCGAGCACGACGAACTCGTCGTGGACGGCGTCGAGATCGACTGGCGGCTGACCGACGACGGGGTGCTGCACGCGGCCACCCTGGAAGGGGTCGCGGCGGGTCTGGCCTGGGCGGCGGGGCAGTGGCCGCGCCGCTTCGAGGTCGCCGCGCTGCTGGAGGACCCGTCCCGGACCGAGGAGTTGGCGCGGGACCGGTGGTTCGACTGACCGCCGGATCTCCAGAAGTTCATCACTGAATCTTCAAATCCCGTACAACCGTTCCCCTGCGTGCCGAGTCTGATCAGCCGGAGTCGACTGACTCTCCTTTGACTACGCACGCAGGGGAACACATGCGCATCCGAGCCTCAGTCGCCGTCGTCGGCGGCGCTCTGGCCCTGTCCGCCCTCGCCGTGCCGGCCGCGCAGGCCGACGGCAGCCAGGGTGACACCAAGATCACCAAGGTCGTGGTGGACGGTGACAACAAGGTGTCCATCGGCACGTCCAACGCGGTGACCTTCAAGGTCAGCGTGACGGCCACGGACAACTCCGGCATCAAGGGGGCCGACGAGTTCGCCCTCTTCGGTCCCGACAACGGTTTCGCGACGACCGGCAAGCCCACCTGCACCCAGGTCAACGCCACCACCGCGACCTGCACCGCCTCGGTGAAGATCGACCCGAAGACCGACTACCTCACCAACAAGAGCGCCGGCACCTGGTACGTGGACGCCTGGGTCGACGCCAAGGACGACGACTACATCTGGAAGGAGAAGGCCGGCTCCTTCTCGTTCCAGCGCGCCGCCAAGCTCACCGCCAACGCCGCTCCCGAGCCGGTGAAGAAGGGCAAGACCGTCACCGTCACCGGTGCGCTCACCCGCGCCAACTGGGAGTCGCTCAAGTACGCCGGCTACGGCTCGCAGTCGGTCAAGCTCCAGTTCAAGAAGAAGGGCGCCAGCAGCTACACCACGCTGAAGACCATCAAGGCGGACACCAAGGGCAACCTGAAGACCACGACGACCGCGACGGCCGACGGCTACTACCGCTTCTCCTTCGCGGGCGGCTCGACCACCGCGGCGGTCAGCTCCACCGCCGACTTCGTCGACGTGCAGTAAGAGGCACCCCTGCGGTCCCGGGAGCGCGTGCCGCTCCCGGGGCTGCCGGAACGTTTCCTCTCACTTACGTCAAGGAACGGCCTCATCTGCGCAACGGAACGGCAATCCGGTCACAAAATCTGGCCAGATCGAATCTTGTCGTACAACCGGCCCCCTGCCTCACGAGTCTGATCGCGCGAGTCAACCGACTCCACGATCACTTCTCCCTCCAGGGGAACGCACATGCGCATACGTGCCACCGTGGCCGCCGTCTCCGGCGCCCTGGCTCTCACCGCTCTCGTCGTCCCGGCCGCGCACGCCGCCGGGACCAGCGGCACGCCGTACACGATGGACGTCAGCTTCTCGAACCTCAAGATCGCCTCGGCGACCAAGGTCGGAACCACCAACAAGGTCAGCACCACGTACAGCTTCACGCTGACCCACGGCTCGGGCGTCGACGTCACCGCGTCCGACTTCTACAGCGACGCCTACCTCTACCGCGGCTCCTTCGACGCCCCGAGCAAGACGCTCGAGGGCGACAACCCCGCCACCTGCAAGGTCGTCACGTCGACCACCGCCACCTGCACCGGCACCGTCGACTTCTACCCGGGCGAGGGCGAGCTGAAGAACGCCGACTCCGGAAGCTGGTCGGTCGGCGCCGAGGCCATCGCCTTCAACGGCCAGGACCCGGAGAACCCCGATCTGAGCAAGGTCGGCTTCAAGGACCAGGGCGGCATGGCCACCACCCTGCTGCAGCGCTACTCCAAGCTGACCGCCAACGCGGGCCCGGAGCCGGTCGTCAAGGGCAAGACCCTCACCACCACCGGCAAGCTGACCCGCGCCAACTGGGAGGACAACCTCTACCACGGCTACACCGCCCAGCCGGTCAAGCTGCAGTTCTACAAGGCGGGCGGCAGCGGGTACAGCACCGTCAAGACGGTGAACTCCGACTCCTCCGGCAACGTGAAGGCCGCCGTCACCGCCCAGTACGACGGCTACTGGCGCCTCAGCTTCGCGGGCAACTCGTACACCCCGGCGGTCACGTCCACGGCCGACTACGTCGACGTGCAGTGAGCTAGCGCCCGGGGCCGGGCCCGGCCCCGGCTCAGCGCGGCTCGCGGCGGTCGACCAGCTTCCACAGGAACTCCAGGGCGGCCGCCGCCACCACGGCCACCGCCACCGCCGTCCACGGCATCGTGACGCCGACCAGCTTGAGCGCGAAGAAGCTCTGCAGGGCCGGTACGGCGAGGACGAGCAGGAAGGCCACGCCCATCGTGGCCACCAGGACCACCCGCCACCAGGTGTAGGGGCGGGCGATGATCGCCAGGACCCACATGGAGATCAGGAACAGGGTCAGGGTGGCCGCGCTGGTCTCGGCGTCCAGGGCGCCGGGGCCGGTGTAGTGGTGGCGGGCGACCAGATAGGTCACGAAGGTCGCCACGCCCGCCACCACTCCGCCGGGCACCGAGTACCGCATCACCCGGCGCACGAAGTGGGGTCTCGCCCGTTCCTTGTTGGGGGCGAGGGCCAGGAAGAAGGCCGGGACACCGATGGTGAGGGTGGACAGCAGGGTCAGGTGCCGCGGCAGGAAGGGGTACTCGACCTGCCAGCACACCACCAGCACCGCCAGCAGCACCGAGTAGACGGTCTTCACCAGGAACAGGGTCGCCACGCGCGTGATGTTGCCGATCACCCGGCGGCCCTCGCCCACCACCGACGGCAGGCTCGCGAAGCTGTTGTCCAGCAGGACGATCTGCGCCACCGCGCGGGTCGCCTCCGAACCCGAGCCCATGGCCACACCGATGTCGGCGTCCTTGAGCGCGAGCACGTCGTTCACCCCGTCCCCGGTCATCGCGACCGTGTGCCCGTGCGACTGCAGCGCACCGACCATGTCCCGCTTCTGCTGCGGGGTGACCCGCCCGAACACGGTCCCCGCGTCCAGCGCGTCCGCCATCCCGGCCCGCTCGGCGGGCAGCCGCCGCGCGTCCACCGCCGCACCGTCCAGGCCCAGCTTGGCGGCGACCGCGCCGACCGACACCGCGTTGTCCCCGGAGATCACCTTCGCGCGGACGTCCTGGTCCGCGAAGTAGCGCAGGGTGTCGGAGGCGTCGGGCCGCAGCCGCTGTTCCAGGACGACGAGGGCGGTGGGGCGGGCGCCCCGGGCCGGCTCGGGGTCGTCCAGGTCGCGGTGCGTGCGGGCCAGCAGCAGCACCCTCAGCCCCTGCTCGTTGAGGCGCTCGGTCTCGGCCAGGGCCGGGGCGCCGTCGGCGAGCAGGACGTCGGGGGCGCCCAGCAGCCAGGTGCTGGTCTCGCCGTCGCCCTCGCTGAACGCCGCCCCGCTGTACTTGCGGGCGGAGGAGAAGGGCAGCGACTCGACGCAGCGCCAGTCCTCGCTGTCGGGGTAGGCGTCGATGATCGCCTGGAGCGAGGCGTTGGGACGCGGGTCGGACTCGCCCAGGGCGCCGAGCACCCGGCGCACGTAGGTCGCGTCGGCCCCGTCCAGCGCCCGCAGCTCGGTGACGTCCATGCCGCCCTCGGTGAGCGTGCCGGTCTTGTCCAGGCAGACGGTGTCGACACGGGCCAGTCCCTCGATCGCCGGCAGCTCCTGCACGAGGCACTGCTTGCGGCCCAGCCGGATGACCCCTATGGCGAAGGCGACGGAGGTGAGGAGCACCAGCCCCTCCGGGACCATCGGGACGATCCCGCCGACCGTGCGGGCCACGGCGTCCTTCAGCCCGTTGTTCTTCACCACGAGCTGGGTGACGACCAGGCCGATGGCGGCCGGGACCATCATCCAGGTCACGTACTTGAGGATCGTGGAGATACCGGTGCGCAGCTCGGAGTGGACGAGGGTGAAGCGGGAGGCCTCTTCGGCGAGCTGGGCGGCGTAGGCCTCGCGGCCGACCTTGGTGGCCTGGAAGGCGCCGCCGCCGGCGACGACGAAGCTGCCGGACATCACCGGGTCGCCCGGGCGTTTGACGACGGGGTCGGCCTCGCCGGTGAGCAGCGACTCGTCGATCTCCAGGCCCTCGGCCTCCGCGCACACCCCGTCGACGACGATCTTGTCGCCGGGGCCGATCTCCACGAGGTCGTCGAGGACGATCTCGTTGGTGGACACCTCGGTCGCGACCCCGTCCCGCCGGACCGTCGGCCGGGCCTCCCCGATCACCGCGAGCGAGTCGAGGGTCTGCTTGGCACGCCATTCCTGGACGATGCCGATGCCGGTGTTGGCGAGGATCACGAAGCCGAAGAGGCTGTCCTGGATCGGCGCGACGAACAGCATGACCAGCCAGAGCACACCGATGATCGCGTTGAACCGGGTGAAGACGTTCGCGCGGACGATCTCGCCCAGCGACCGGCTGCTGCGCACCGGTACGTCGTTGACCTGCCCGCGCGAACGCCGTTCCGCCACCTCGGCGCCGGTCAGCCCCGTCCGGCTCCCGGGCAGGGCCACGGGGTGCACGGGGTCGAGTTCGGCTCCCGCGTCGATATGGGTCATGCATTCGACGGTACGTGCGGATTTGCCCGTTCACCTGCCGAACGGAGCGGATCTCCGACCTGGGGAGGAGGCGCGTCCTGCCCTGGTTGTACGGCTACTTCGCCGACGCCGCCTTCAGTGCCGCGTCCCGCTTGATCGCCGCGTCCCTCTTGCGCACGTACCAGATGCCGATCAGTCCCAGTCCGCCGCCGGCCAGGCAGGTCCACAGCCACCACACACGGTCGTGGTCCTCGAACCAGCCGTAGAAGGGCAGCTGGACGAGGAAGAGGACGAACCACACGATCGTGCCGCCGGTGATGGTGGCGACCACGGGGCCCTCCAGGGGCTCCGGCGCCTCGTGCTTGGGGGTCCACTTAGCCATGCGCACAGCTTAAGCGCCGTAGGTGTCTACGCGCGGAGATAGCGATCTGGCACTCATACGTTCATACTGAAACCGTTTGTCTTTGACCACTTCTGCTCGTATGAAACTCCAACGAGGCTCGGGGGAACCCCGTTGGTGATGAGGT
This sequence comes from Streptomyces sp. NPDC031379, assembly GCF_055569615.1. NCBI lineage: Bacteria > Bacillati > Actinomycetota > Actinomycetes > Kitasatosporales > Streptomycetaceae > Streptomyces > Streptomyces sp. NPDC031379. The sequence goes on from NZ_JBVIIT010000001.1 coordinate 193,300, forward strand.
CTCGCATGTCCACCTCGGCACCTGCCAAGGTCCCCACCCCCGAAAAGCCGGGCGGTGCGCCCGCCTACGGCGCCCTCGACCGCTTCTTCAAGATCTCCGAGCGCGGCAGCTCCCTCGCCCGTGAGGTCCGCGGCGGTCTCGCGACCTTCTTCGCGATGGCCTACATCATCGTGCTGAACCCGATCATCCTCGGCAGCGCGAAGGACATGTACGGGCACCACCTGGACAACGGCCAGCTGGTGACGGCGACGGCGCTGACGGCCGCGTTCACCACGCTGCTGATGGGTGTCATCGGCAACGTGCCGATCGCGCTCGCCGCCGGCCTCGGCGTCAACTCCGTCGTCGCGCTCCAGCTGGCGCCCCGGATGAGCTGGCCGGACGCCATGGGCATGGTCGTCCTGGCCGGTTTCGTGGTCATGCTGCTGGTCGCCACCGGCCTGCGTGAGCGCGTGATGAACGCCGTGCCGTTCGGCCTGCGCAAGGCGATCTCGATCGGTATCGGCCTGTTCATCATGCTGATCGGCCTGGTCGACGCCGGCTTCGTCACCCGGATGCCGGACGCCGCCCAGACCACCGTCCCGCTCCAGCTCGGCGTCGGCGGTCACCTCACCGGCTGGCCGGTGCTGGTCTTCATCCTGGGCGCGCTGCTCACCTTCGCGCTGATCGTCCGCAAGGTGCCGGGCGCCATCCTGATCTCGATCGTCGGCATGACCGTCCTCGCGGTGATCATCAACGCGGTGGCCACGATCCCGTCCTGGGGCCTGACCGTCCCGAAGTGGCCGGGCAACCCGGTGGCCACCCCCGACTTCGGCCTGGTCGGCCAGGTCAGCCTCTTCGGCGGGTTCTCCAAGGTCGGCGTGCTGACCGGCATCCTCTTCGTCTTCACGGTGCTGCTGTCCTGCTTCTTCGACGCCATGGGCACGATCATGGGCATCGGCGACGAGGCCAAGCTGACCGACGCCGAGGGCTACATGCCGGGCATCAACAAGGTCCTCTTCGTCGACGGTCTCGCGGTCGCGGCGGGCGGTGCCAGCTCCTCCTCGGCCACCACCGCGTTCGTGGAGTCCACGGCGGGCGTCGGTGAGGGCGCCCGTACGGGCCTGGCGAACGTCGTCACCGGCGGCCTCTTCGCGGTGGCGCTCTTCCTCACCCCGATCGCCACGATGGTCCCGTCCCAGGCGGCCACCCCGGCGCTGATCGCGGTCGGCTTCCTGATCCTGTCCAACTCCGTCAAGGAGATCGACTGGGCGGACTACACGATCGCGATCCCGGCCTTCGTGACGATGCTGATGATGCCGTTCACCTACTCGATCACCAACGGCATCGGCATGGGCTTCATCACCTTCACGGTGCTGCGCCTGGCCGCCGGCCGGGCCCGGGAGATCCCGGTCGCGATGTACGTCGTCTCGGCGGTCTTCACCTTCTACTACCTGATGCCGGCCCTGGGGCTGACCTGAGCCGTCCTCGTCCACGGCGTCAGGTGACGCCGTAGAACTTCTCCGTCTCCTCGACGGCGGCCTGGAACCGCTCGTCGAAGTCGTCCCGAATGAGCGTGCGGACCACATAGTCCTGCACGCTCATTCCTCTTTTCGCCGCGTGGAGCCGGAGCCTTTCGAGCAGCTCCCCGTCTATCCGCAGGCTGAGCACACTGGTCCCCATGGGTACGAGGGTCGCCACATCGGGCCACCCCGTGCGTCACTTTCCGGAACCGACTCACTCGTACGGGTGATCATAAGATTCAGTGGCCGGCGTCACGGGCAACGCATGCGCGCCGAGTGGTCTTTAGAGAGGGTAATGAGTTACTCTAAAGAACATGCCGGACCTTACCCATGGCGACGATGCTGCCGCCGTGAACGCTCTCCGCTCCGCCGTGATGCGGTTGTCCCGCCGACTCAAGCACCAGCGGGTCGACGAGTCGCTGAGCCCCACCGAGATGTCGGTGCTCGGCACCCTGGCCCGCTGTGGCACCGCCACCCCGGGCGAACTGGCCCGCAAGGAGCACGTCCAGCCGCCGTCGATGACCCGCATCGTCGCGCTGCTCGAGGCCAAGGGGCTGGTCCGGCTGGAGCCGCACCCGGAGGACCGGCGCCAGAAGGTCGTCACCCAGACGGAGCAGGCCGAGGCCATGCTCGAGCAGAGCCGCCGCAAGCGCAACGCGTTCCTGGCCGGCCTCGTCGAGGGCCTCGACGAGGACGAGTGGGCCAAGCTGCGCGCCGCCGCTCCCGTGCTGGAGAAGCTCGCACACCTGTAAGCAGCCCACCAGAGGAGGCGAACACCTTTGAGTACGGGATCCGGAGCACCTTCCGCCCCCGCACCGACCGCTCCTACCACCACCCCCACCGCCCGCAAGTCCTCGATGTTCAGCTCGCTGAGGATCCGGAACTACCGCATCTTCTTCCTCGGCCAGGTCGTCTCCAACACCGGCACCTGGATGCAGCGCATCGCCCAGGACTGGCTCGTTCTCAGTCTCACCGGCTCCTCCGCGGCCGTCGGCATCACGACGGCCCTGCAGTTCCTGCCGATGCTCCTGTTCGGCCTCTACGGCGGCGTTCTCGTGGACCGCCTGCCCAAGCGGCCCACGCTCCTGGTCACCCAGGCGGCGATGGCCGTCACGGGCCTCGCGCTCGCCTTCCTGACCCTCTCCGGCCACGTCCAGGTCTGGCACGTCTACGTCGCCGCCTTCGCCGTCGGCCTCGCCACGGTCGTCGACAACCCGGCCCGGCAGTCCTTCGTCTCCGAGATGGTCGGCCCCGAGCAGCTGCAGAACGCGGTCAGCCTGAACTCCGCGAACTTCCAGTCGGCCCGTCTGGTCGGCCCCGCCGTCGCCGGTCTCATGATCACCGGCGTGGGCACCGGCTGGGCGTTCCTCGCCAACGGCCTGTCCTTCGCCGCGCCCATCGCGGGCCTGCTCCTGATGCGCGCCCGCGAACTGCACGTGGTCGAGCGCGCGCCGCGCGGCAAGGGGCAGCTGCGGGAGGGGCTGGACTACGTGGCGAAGCGGCCGGAGCTGATCTGGCCGATCGTCCTCGTCGGCTTCATCGGCACCTTCGGCTTCAACTTCCCGGTGTGGCTGTCGGCCTACGCGGACGACGTCTTCCACTCCGGCGCCGGCTCCTACAGCCTCTTCAACACGCTGATGGCCGTCGGCTCCCTGGTCGGCGCCCTGCTGGCCGCCCGGCGCGGCACGGCCCGCCTGCGCGTGCTGATCGCCGCCGCGCTGGCCTTCGGCGCGCTGGAGACGGTGGCCGCGGTGGCGCCGTCGTACTGGCTGTTCGCGCTGCTCATGGTCCCGATCGGCGTCTTCGGCCTGACGGTGAACGTCACCGCGAACACCGCCGTGCAGATGGCCACCGACCCGGCCATGCGCGGCCGGGTGATGGCCCTGTTCATGATGGTGTTCATGGGGGGTACGCCGCTGGGCGCACCGGTGGTCGGCTGGATCACCGACACCTACGGCGCCCGGGTCGGCTTCGCCCTGGGCGGCATCATCTCCGCCGGGGCCGCGGCCGTCATCGGCCTGGTCCTCGCCCGCATCGGCGGCCTGCGGCTGGCGGTGGGCTGGCACCGCGGCCACCCGCGGGTCCGCTTCGTGCCGAGGGAGCGGGAAGAGCTGGCGACGGCGGCGTGATCCGTCCGGCCGGAGGGTCCGCTACAGGACCCTCCGGGCCAGCACCTGCCCCGGCCACTTCTCCTCGCCGTGGGTGTAGGGCTCCGTCCGGATGAAACCGTTGCTCTCGTAGTAGGCGACCAGCTTGCCGTCGTCACCCGCGTAGCAGTCCACGCGCAGCAGGGAGATCCCCTCCCGCCGGGTCACCTGGGCCGCGTGGGCGAGCAGCGCGGCACCGGCGCCCCGGCCCTTGAACCGCCGGTCGCCGGCGAAGAGGTGGATGTACCGCTCGGGTTCGTCGGCGGGCTCCAGATAGGGGCCGGGGCCCTTGCTGAGGGTGAGCGTGGCCGCGGGGACGCCGTCTATCTCGGCGAAGTACGGTGTGCCCTCGGCGGCGTACCGGTGCACCAGCTCCACGGCCCGGGCGTTGCCCGACCAGCTCTCGGTCCCCCACTGCCCGGTTCGGCCCTGTGAGACCAGCCACTCCACGGCGCTGTCGAGCATGCCGAGGATCAGGGGGGCGTCGTCGGGGCCGCCTTCGCGGATGGTGATCGTCATGGACCCCATCATGCCCACGCCCGTCTGGGAAGGTGAAGGCATGAGACTCTTCGCCGCGGTGCTCCCCCCGGAGGAAGCCGTCCACGAACTCGCGGCCGAGGTGGCCGAGTTGAGAAGGCTGCCCGGCGCGGAGCGGCTGCGCTGGACCAACCGCCCGGGCTGGCACTTCACCCTCGCCTTCTACGGTGAGGTCGCCGACGACCTCGTGCCGGAGCTGTCGGACCGCCTGGCCCGTGCGGCCCACCGCACCGCGCCCTTCGCCCTGGCCCTCTCCGGAGGCGGCCAGTTCGGGCACGGACGGGCCCTGTGGACGGGGGCCTCGGGAGAGGTCGACGCGCTGAGGCTGCTGGCCGACCGGGCGGAGTCGGCGGCGCGGAAGGCCGGGGTGCCGATGGGGGAGCACCGGCGGTACAAGGCCCACCTGACGGTGGCGCGGAGCCGGGACTCGTTCGACGTACGGCCGTATGTCGATCTGCTGCACGAGTTCACCGGCCGGACCTGGACGGTGGGCGAGCTGGTGCTGATGCGCAGCAGTCTGCCGCGGTCCGGCGTGCCCGGCGAGCAGCCCCGGTACGAGGCGGTCGCCCGCTGGCGGCTCGGCGGGGTTGGTTAGGCTCGGACCCGTGGACCCGAAGACCCGTAACCGGATCATGGCCGGTGTGCTTGTGCTGATGTTCGTTGTGGTCGCCGCCGCGGCGGCTGTCAGGTAGTCCCCGACGGGGCCGGGGAACCACGGCCGGCTCGCCGGGCGCGGACCCGTCCGGGCCGGTCGCGCGGTTCCCCGTACCCCGTCGGGCGCTGCCCCCCCAGGGCGCCGCCGAGAAGGGGGGCACTACCAGGCGAACGCCTCCGGGGAGGGACCCGGGCCCGGGAAGATCTCGTCCAGGCCGGACAGCAGTTCCCCGCTCAGCTCCAGCTCCACGGCCCTGAGTGCCGACTCCAGTTGCTCGGCGGTGCGCGGGCCGACGATCGGGCCGGTCACGCCGGGACGGGTCAGCAGCCACGCCAGAGCGGCCTCGCCGGGCTCCAGTCCGTGCTTGTCGAGCAGATCCTCGTAGGCCTGGATCCGCGCGCGGGTGGTGGGGTCGGCGAGGGCGTCGACGGCCCGCCCGGAGGCGCGGCGACCGCCCTCCACCTGCTTCCTGATCACACCGCCGAGCACACCTCCGTGCAGCGGCGACCACGGGATGACGCCGAGGCCGTAGTCCTGCGCGGCCGGGATGACCTCCATCTCGGCGCGGCGCTCGGCGAGGTTGTACAGGCACTGCTCGCTGACGAGGCCGATGGTGCCGGCGCGGTGGGCGGCGGTCTCGTTGGCCTGGGCGATCTTGTAGCCGGGGAAGTTGGAGGACCCGACGTAGAGGATCTTCCCCTGCTGGACGAGGACGTCGATCGCCTGCCAGATCTCCTCGAAGGGGGTGTTCCGGTCGATGTGGTGGAACTGGTAGAGGTCTATGTGGTCGGTCCGCAGCCGCTTCAGGCTGGCGTCCACGGCCCGCCGGATGTTCAGCGCGGAGAGCTTGTCGTGGTTGGGCCAGGCCTCGCCGTCGGCGCCCATGTTGCCGTAGACCTTGGTGGCGAGGACGACCTTGGAGCGCCGCTCGCCGCCCTTGGCGAACCAGTTGCCGATGATGGACTCGGTCCGCCCCTTGTTCTCCCCCCAGCCGTACACGTTGGCGGTGTCGAAGAAGTTGATGCCGGCGTCCAGCGCCGCGTCCATGATCGCGTGGCTGTCGGCCTCGTCGGTCTGCGGCCCGAAGTTCATCGTCCCGAGGACGAGTCGACTGACCTTGAGTCCTGTGCGTCCAAGCTGCGTGTACTTCATGGTCATCCAGCCAACGGCCTGGAGTGCGCTCTAGGCAAGGGCGGCCCGGCTAGTCGCGGGGGAAGTCACCGGTCTCGAGGACGAGGTCGGCCACCGTGCCGGTCAGATCGACGTCGGTGCCGAAGTCCACCGACGTCCTCATGGCGTAGTCGCCGCCCTTGGGTGGGTGTAGACGTGGCACCGCCCCTGGTAGGGGTCGGCGATGACGTAGACTCCAGGGCCCGCAGGATCCGGCGGATGATCTGTCAGTCTGTGTTCCGCTGCGGCGTCATATGGACGTTGCCCCCGACGATCTCGACCCTGAATCCTTCGGGGACGGGCATACGCTCAAGATGGTCATCGTGGCGCTCCTCCCCGGCTGCCCCCGGACAGGCGCGGCCGTGCGGTACAACGATACGGACGACGTCCCCGAAGCGCTGGGAGCAGGTCAATCCGTTCCGGCGGCGTACGCCTCTCCCAGGTTCCACGCCTCCCACATCGCCTCCGCGAAGGCCCCGGCGATCCGGTGCTCCCCGCTCGCGTTGGGATGTGTGCCGTCGTAGGTGTCGGCGTGGATGTCGTACGACTTCGGCGGCGAGGCGAGCAGGATCGGGGAGCGGGGCTCGTCCAGGTCGGCCACCGCCTTGGCGAGCAGGACGTTGAAGTCGTTCACCTGGGCGGCGAAGGCCTCGTCCGCGGCGGCCCGGATGTTGGGGATCACCGGCAGCAGCACCATGCGGATGCGCGGCGCGGCCTCCCGGGCGGCGGCGACGAAGGCCCGCACGTTCTCCGCCGTCTGCTCGGCGTTCGTGTAGAAGCCCAGGTCGATCAGGCCGAGGGAGACCAGCAGGACGTCGGCGCGGTGGGCCCGTATCGCGTCGCCGACCAGGGGGACCATGTGCAGCCAGCCCTCGCCCCAGCCTGCCAGATGGGCGCGCGGGAAGTCGGGGTCGGCATAGGCGAGGGACGTCGGGGCGTCGGCCGTCTTGTCGTACAGCTCCTCGCGCGGCCCGACGAAGGTGAAGGGACCGCCGTACGTCGAGCACAGGTGCTGCCACAGCCGGTGACGCCAGGTGTGTTCGCCCGCGCTCCCGATCGTCATGGAGTCACCTACGGGCATGAACCTGAGCATCCGCTCATGATGGACGATCACGGGGGCGCATGGAGTGTGAGGCCCACCACGTCCCGCGAACCACCGGCGGTGATGGCAGGCTTGGGGCATGCGCCGATCTTTCGCCGTTCTCGCCGGGGTGCTGCTCGCCGGTGCCTGCGCGCTGCCCGCCTCCGCCGCCGGCGGTGACGGCGACCAGGGGTTCGTCATCAAGGACACGCGGATAACCGAGTCCAGCGGGCTCGCCGCCTCCCACCTCCACCCGGGCGTCTACTGGACGCACAACGACAGCGACGACGGGCCGTACCTCTACGCCGTCGACAGCCGGACCGGCCGGACCGTCGCCCGGCTCACCCTGCGCGGCATCGGGGCCCCGCGCGATGTCGAGGCCATCTCGATCGGGCCGCACAACGAGATCTACGTCGGCGACATCGGTGACAACTTCGGCGGCAGGTGGCCGTACGTGTGGATCTACCGGCTGCCCGAGCCGAAGGTGCTGAAGGACCAGACGGTCACGGCCACGCAGTACGTCGTGAAGTACGAGAACGGGCCGCGGGACGCCGAGTCACTGCTCGTCCACCCGAAGACCGGGCGCGTCTACATCGTCGACAAGAAGGAGGACGGCGGGCACCTGTACGAGGGCCCGGCGACCCTCTCCACCTCCGGCGCGAACATCTTCAGGCCGATCGCCGCCGTCGACCTCTGGGCCACCGACGCCGCGTTCTCCCCGGACGGGCAACAGCTCGCCGTGCGCGGCTACTTCGGCGGCATCCACTACGACTGGAACGGCGGCCGCATCCAGCGCAAGGGCAGCCTGGACGTGCCGTTGCAGGGGCAGGGGGAGTCCCTGTCGTACTCCGCCGACGGGACGAAGCTGATGTACGGCAGCGAGGGCGCGGGCAGCTCCGTACAGGCGGAGGACGCGCCGGACCGGCCCGCCTCCTCGTCCCCCTCGGGGGAGGGCGGTTCCGGCTCCGCCGGGGACCGGGCCGGCAGCGCGAGCCTGAAGGTCGGCGCCGTCGTCCTGGCCGTCGGCGCGGCCGCCCTGTTCGGGGTGCGGCGGCTGCGGCGCCGGGGGTGAGACGCGCGAAGGGCGCCCGGCGAACGCCGGGCGCCCTTCGCGGCTGCGGGCGAGAGGACTACAGCTTCTCGATCACGTAGTCGATGCACTTCGTCAGCGCCTCGACGTCCGCCGGGTCGATCGCCGGGAACATCGCGACGCGCAGCTGGTTGCGGCCGAGCTTGCGGTACGGCTCGGTGTCCACGACGCCGTTGGCGCGCAGCACCTTGGCGACGGCGGCCGCGTCGATCTCGTCCGAGAAGTCGATCGTGCCGATGACCTGCGAGCGCTTGGCCGGGTCCGCGACGAACGGGGTGGCGTGCTTCGACTCCTCCGCCCAGCTGTACAGGCGCGTCGAGGAGTCCTTCGTGCGGGCCGTGGAGAAGGCCAGGCCGCCCTGGCCGTTGAGCCACTCCAGCTGCTCGTTGAGCAGGAAGAGGGTGGCGAGGGCCGGGGTGTTGTACGTCTGGTTCTTGCGGGAGTTGTCGATCGCCGTGGGGAGCGAGAAGAACTCCGGGATGTGGCGGCCGGACGCGTGGACGCGCTCGGCGCGCTCGATCGCGGCCGGGGAGAAGACGCCGATCCACAGGCCGCCGTCGGAGGCGAAGGACTTCTGCGGGGCGAAGTAGTAGACGTCGGTCTCGGCGATGTCGACCGGGAGGCCGCCCGCGCCGGAGGTGGCGTCCACCAGGACGAGCGCGCCCTCGTCGGCGCCGGCCACCCGCCGGATCGGCATGGCGACACCGGTGGAGGTCTCGTTGTGGGTGAAGGCGTAGACGTCGACACCCGCCTCGGCCTGCGCCTGCGGGTGGGTGCCGGGGTCGGCGGAGACGACGGTCGGCTCGGCCAGCCACGGCGCGAGCTTGGCCGCCTTGGCGAACTTGGAGGAGAACTCGCCGAAGGTGAGGTGCTGGGACTTGTTCTCGATCAGGCCGTGGGTGGCGATGTCCCAGAAGGCGGTGGAGCCGCCGTTGCCGAGTACCACCTCGTAGCCCTCGGGCAGGGAGAACAGCTCGGAGATGCCCTCGCGGACCTTGCCGACCAGGTTCTTCACGGGCGCCTGGCGGTGGGAGGTACCCAGGAGGGACGTACCGGTGGCGGCGAGGGCGTCCAGCGCCTCGGTGCGCACCTTGGAGGGGCCCGCGCCGAAACGTCCGTCGGCGGGCTTGATGTCAGCGGGGATCTGGATGTCGGCCACGAAAGGAGGTTAGCCGGTGGGGGAAAGCGAGGTGGAGCGGTGTCCGTCCGATGAGACGAGAGTGCCGAGCCGTGGACTTGTGAGGTTGTACGACGATACGGGCGGGGCTGTGGACAACTCTCGGTGACTGTACGTGATCGGATGCATCCTGGACGCATGACAGATCTCGCGGGCGAACTGCGCGGGGCGGTCCGGGGTGAGGTCGGGTTCGACGTCACCTCCCGGGCGCTCGTGACCATGGACGCGTCCAACTACCGGCGTGTCCCCCTCGGGGTGGTGGCCCCCCGGGACGCCGACGACGTGGCGGCCGTGCTCGAGGTGTGCCGGGCGCGCGGGGTGCCGGTGGTGGCCCGAGGCGCAGGCACGTCGATCGCCGGACAGGCGACCGGCACGGGCGTGGTGCTGGACTTCACCCGGCACATGAACGGCCTGCTGGAACTGGACCCGGACACCCGCACGGCCGTCGTGCAGCCCGGCCTCGTCCTCGACCGGCTCCAGGAGGCCGCCGCCCCGCACGGACTCAGGTTCGGCCCGGACCCGTCCACCCACAGCCGGTGCACGCTCGGCGGGATGATCGGCAACAACGCGTGCGGCTCCCACTCGGTCGCCTGGGGCACGACCGCGGACAGCGTGCGCGAGCTGTCCGTCGTCACCGCGCGCGGACAGCGGCTGCGGCTCGGGCGGGGCTGGGCCGGGGCACCGGACGGGCTGCGCGGACTGGCCGAGGACGAGCGGGCCCGCCTGCGCACGGGGTTCCCGGACCTGCCCCGCCGCATCTCCGGGTACGCGCTGGACGCCCTGCTGCCCGAGAAGGGCACGGACGTCGCCCGCTCCTTCTGCGGCTCCGAGGGCACCCTCGCCCTCCTGACCGAGGCGGTCGTCCGGCTGGTGGAGGCCCCTCGCGAGCGTGCCCTCGCGGTGCTGGCGTACGCCGACGAGAGCGCGGCCGCCGAGGCGGCCGCGGGACTCCTGGCGCACGGGCCGCTGACGGTGGAGGGTATGGCGGCCGACCTGGTGCGCTCGCCGGCCGGGCTGCCGAGGGGCGGTGCCTGGCTGTTCGTGGAGACCGGCGGGGAGTCGGCGGCCGAGGCACGCGCGCGTGCGGAGCGGATCGTGCGCGCGGCCGACGTCGTCGACTCCCTGGTGGTGACGGACGCGGCCGCCCAGCGGGCGCTGTGGCGCATCCGGGAGGACGCGAGCGGCACGGCGACCCGCATGCCCGACGGCACGGAGGCCTGGCCCGGCTGGGAGGACTGCGCGGTACCGCCCGCCCGGCTCGGCGCCTACCTGCGCGACTTCCGCGCCCTGCTCGCCGCCCACGGCCTGCGGGGCACCCCGTACGGCCACTTCGGCGACGGCTGCATCCACGTCCGCATCGACTTCGACCTGCTCACCGAGGCCGGTGTCGGCCGCTTCCGCCGCTTCTCCGAGGACCTCGCCGACCTGGTGGTGGAGCACGGCGGCTCGCTGTCCGGGGAGCACGGCGACGGGCAGGCCCGCGCGGAGCTGCTGCCCCGCATGTACGGCGCGGAGACGGTGGCCCTCTTCGAGCGCGCCAAGGCGGTCTGGGACCCCGACGACCTGCTCAACCCCGGCATGCTGGTCCGCCCCGCGCCCCTCGACGCCGGCCTGCGCTTCTCCGTCCTGCCCCGCCGCCCGGTCGACGTGGCGTTCGGCTATCCGGCGGACGGCGGCGACTTCCGCGCCGCCGTCCGCCGCTGCGTCGGCGTCGCCAAGTGCCGTACGACCGCGGCGTCCGGCCCCGCCGTGATGTGCCCCTCCTTCCGGGCGACCGGCGAGGAGGAGCACTCCACGCGCGGCCGGGCCCGGCTGCTGCACGAGATGCTCGCGGGCGATCTGGTCACCGACGGCTGGCGGTCCACGGAGGTCCGTGACGCCCTCGACCTCTGCCTGGCCTGCAAGGGCTGCCGCTCGGACTGCCCGGTCGGAGTCGACATGGCCACCTACAAGGCGGAGTTCCTGCACCACCACTACGCCGGCCGGCGCCGCCCCGCCGCGCACCACAGCATGGGCCGGCTGCCGGAGTGGCTGCGCTGGGTCGCCCGCACGCGTACGGCCCCGCTGCTCAACGCCCTCGCCCGGGTACGGCCGTTGGCGTACCTGGCGAAACGCCTGGGCGGACTCGCCCCGGAGCGGCAGCTCCCCCGGCTGGCGACGCGGACCTTCACGAGCTGGTGGCGCGGGCGGAAGCCGGTCCAGGGTGCCGCCGGCTCCGTCCAGGACCCCGGGGACCTGGTCGTCCTGTGGCCGGACACCTTCACCGAGCATCTGTCCCCGTCCGTCGGCCGGGCCGCCGTCCGCGTGCTGGAGGCCGCCGGACTGCGGGTGGCGCTGCCGCCGACGCTGATCCCGCGCGGGGGAGCGATCGGTGACGGCAGGTCGAGGGCGGCCACCGCGCTGCTCACCGCCCGCCGGGCCCGGGTCTGCTGCGGCCTGACCTACGTCTCCACCGGCCGGCTCGACCACGCCCGCGCGGTACTGCGCCGCACGCTGGACCTGATGGAGCCGGTGCTGCGGGCCGGGGTCCCGGTCGTCGTCCTGGAGCCGAGCTGCGCCGCGGCCCTGCGCACCGACCTGCCCGAGCTGCTGCACGACGACCCCCGCGCGGCCCGGCTGGCCTCGGCGGTCCGCACCTTCGCCGAGGTCCTGGAACAACACGCCCCCGACTGGGTGCCGCCCGCCGTGGACCGCCCGGTCGCCGGACAGACCCATTGCCACCAGCACGCGGTGCTGGGTGACGCCCCCGACCGGCGCCTGCGCGAGTCCGCGGGTCTCACCGGCGACCTGAGCGGAGGCTGCTGCGGACTCGCGGGCAACTTCGGTTTCGAAAAGGGCCACTTCGAGGTGTCACGGACCTGCGCGGAGGAACACCTCCTGCCGTCGGTACGGGAAGCGCCGAAGGGGACGGTGGTCCTCGCGGACGGGTTCTCCTGCCGCACGCAGCTGGAACAGCTGGCGGGGGTACGGGGACGCCATCTGGCGGAAGTGCTGGCGCAGGCGCTGGACGCGGAAGAACAGCGAGCGGGGGAGTGACATGACCGGGAGGACCGGAGCCGAGGAGCCCGCAGCCGAGGCCGCCGAGGAGACCCAGGAGGAGACCGAGGAGACCCAGGAGACCGAGGAGTACGGCCGACTGGCCGTCCTGTCCGACATCCACGGCGTGCTGCCCGCGCTGGAGGCCGTGCTGGCGGAGCCCGAGGTGGCCGCGGCCGACCGGATCGTCCTCACCGGGGACATCACGGCGGGCCCGCAGCCGGCCGAGGTGCTGGAGCTGTTGCGGGCGCAGGGCGAGCGGGTGCTGTGGATCGGCGGGAACGCGGACCGGGAGCTGGTGGAGTTCCGGCGGGGCGAGCGGACGGAGATACCCGACCCGATCGGCCCCTTCGCGGCCCAGGCGCTCACCGGGGAACAGGTCGATTTCCTCGCTGCGCTGCCCAGGACGCTCACCCTGCGCGTGCGCGGCCTCGGCAGGGTCCTGTTCTGCCACGCCACCCCGCGCGACGACGAGGAGCTGGTGCTGGTCGACTCCCGCCCCGACCGCTGGGCCGAGGTCTTCACCGGCCTGGACCCCGGCATCGGCACGGTGGTCTGCGGCCACACCCACATGCCCTACGTCCGGCTGGCCCACGGCCGTCTGGTGGTCAATCCCGGCAGCGTGGGCATGCCCTACGGCCGCCCGGGCGCCCACTGGTGCCTCCTGGGACCCGGCGCCGACCTGCGCGTGACCTCGTACGACCGGGCGGCGGCGGTGGCCCGGCTGGTCCGGGAGTGCGGCTACCCGGACATCGCCGCGTGGGCCGACTACTTCCTGCACGCGCGGGCGACCGACACGGAGGTGCTGGCGGCATGGGAACCGGCGGACGGGCGGGGTGATTCATAGGGTGCGATGGCCCACGATCTCCAAGGAGCCCCGCGCATGAGCCTCACCCTCCGGCCGATCAGCCGTGCCGAGCATCTCGCCTTCGTGGACAGCCGCCCCTCGGCCAGCCATCTGCAGCTGCCGTCGTGGGGGGACGTGAAGCCGGACTGGCGGGCGGAGAGTCTGGGATGGTTCGAGGCGGACGGGCGGCTCGTCGGGGTGGGGCTGGTGCTGCTGCGGCCGCTGCCCAGGCTGAAACGGTATCTGGCCTATCTGCCCGAGGGGCCGGTCATCGACTGGGACACGCCTGATCCGGAGCGCTGGCTGGAGCCGATGCTGGCCCATCTGAAGAGCCGGGGCGCCTTCTCGGTGAAGATGGGGCCGCCGGTGGTGGCGCGGCGGTGGAGCCCCGAGGCGGTCAAGGCCGCGATCGCCGACCCCGGCGCGCACCGCCTGCGGGACGTGGCGCCGACGTCGTGCGAGCAGGGGGCCGCCGATCTGGCCGACCGGTTGCGCCGGATGGGCTGGCGGCAGAGCGAGCCCGGCGGGGAGGACGGGTTCGCCGCCGGGCAGCCCCGGTACGTGTGCCAGGTGCCGCTTGCCGGGCGGTCGTCGGAAGACGTCCAGCGCGGCCTCAACCAGCAGTGGCGGCGCAACATCAAGAAGGCCGAGAAGGCGGGTGTGAAGATCGTCCGGGGCGGTCAGGAGGATCTGCCGGTCTTCTACGGCCTCTACACCGAGACCGCCGAGCGGGACCGGTTCATCCCGCGTCCGCTGCCGTACTTCCAGCGGATGTGGAGCGCGCTCACCGCCGAACACCCCGACCGGATGCGGCTGTACCTCGCCCAGCACGAGGGGGAGGTGCTGGCCGCGGCCACGATGCTGATCGTCGGCGGGCACGTCTGGTACTCCTACGGCGCCTCCACCAGCCGCAGGCGCGAGGTGCAGCCCAACAACGCGATGCAGTGGCGCATGATGTGCGACGCCCATGAACTGGGCGCCCACGTCTACGACTTCCGGGGCATCACCGACACCCTGGAGGAGTCGAACCATCTGCTCGGCCTGCTCCGCTTCAAGGTGGGCGCGGGCGGGCAGGCCGTGGAGTACGTGGGGGAGTGGGACTTCCCGCTGAACCGGCTGCTGCACAAGGCGCTCGACGTCTACATGGCCCGCCGCTGAGGCCGTTCTCAGCTTTTCCGGCAAACCCTCAGCATTTCCCAGGGGATTCACAGCGCTCCTTTGCCTTTTTTGCCGTTCGGGGGCCGGGGTGGCGTGTAGGTTCTTTGGTGTCGGGAGCCGGACGCGGAATTCTCGAACCTCAGAAACTGCGAAGCGATAGGAGTCGGAAATGAGCTTCAGGAAGCTTGCCCCGCTGCCCCCCAAGTCCCAGACGAAGCAGCTCCCGCCGCCGCCCAAGGCGAAGCCCAAGAAGCACGCGCACAAGCCGCTTCCGAAGCCGCTGCCCGGCCAGGGCCACTGATCCGGCGCTGAGCCGAAGGGGGCCGATGGTGCACCATCGACCCCCTTTTCTTCTTCCTGCGGGAAGGTGAGGGGAAAGGGATTCCGATGACTGGCGAGGGTGGCGAATTCGCATACGAGACCCCGACCATTCCCGCCCGTACAGCATTTCGCCGTTTCTGGCCGCTGACCAAGGGGCTCAGGAAATGGCTGCTCATCGTCTGGCTGTGCACCGTGCTCGCCGCACTCGCCGAGACCGAGGCCATCCTGCTGTTCGCCGATCTCACCGACCACGCCCTGCAGAAGGGCTCACTGGCCGCGTTCTGGGCTCCGGCCGCCAAGTGGCTGGGCATCGCGGTGGCCGGTGCGCTCGTCGCGTACGCGGGCAACTCCCTGGCCGCGTGGGCGACCGAGCGGTTCGTGATGCGGCTGCGCGAGCACGTCTTCGACCACGTCCAGCGGCTGCCGCCGCACTTCTTCCAGCGTCACCGGCAGGGCGACCTGCTCTCCCGGCTGACCAGTGACGTCGAGGCGATCGAGACGATGGTCGTCTCCGGGCTGGTCGGCGCCGCCTCGGCGGCCTTCTCCGCCCTCTTCTACGCGGCCGCCGCGTTCTGGCTGCGCTGGGACCTGGCCGCCGCCACGTTCGTCCTCGCGCCCCTGTTCTGGCTGGCCGCCCGCCGCTTCTCCGGCTCCATCAAGGACGTCTCCCGCGAGGGCCGGGCCGCCGACGGCGCGATCACCTCGGTGGTGGAGGAGTCCCTCGGCAACATCGTGCTCACCCAGGCCTACGACCGCCGGGACGCCGAGCGCCGGAGACTGCACGAGGAGGCGACCGCCTGGTTCCGCGCCTCCGTCCGCTCCACCCGCCTCAACGAGGCCTATGAGCAGCTCGTCCAGGTCATCGAGACGGTCTGCGTGCTCGCCGTGATCGGCGTCGGCGCCTGGGAGATCTCCACCGGCCGGATGACCCTCGGCAAGCTTCTCGCCTTCGCCGCCTTCCTCGGCTACCTCTACCCGCCCGTCCGCGGACTCGCCCAGCTCGGCCTCACGGTCACCGCGGCCACCGCGGGCGCCGAGCGGCTCATCGAGATCCTGGACGTCGGGCCGGCGGTCACCGACCCCCGCCGGGATACGCGGACGGGCCGCCCGGACGGCACGGTGGAGGTCCGGGACGTCTCCTTCCGCTACCCGGGCGCCGACCGCACCGCCCTGGACGGGCTGTCCTTCACGGTCAGCCCCGGTGAGCTGGTGATCATCACCGGCCCGAGCGGCGCGGGCAAGTCCACGGTCTCCAAGCTCCTGCTGCGCTTCTACGACCCCGACGCGGGCGGGATCCTGCTGGACGGCGTACCGCTGCGCGACTTCCCGCTGGCCCGCCTGCGCGAGTACGTCACCCTGCTCCCGCAGGAGACCCTGGTACTCCACGACACGGTCCGCGCCAACATCGCCTGCGGCCGGCCCGGCGCCAGTGACCGGGCGATCGAGGAGGCGGCCCGGGCGGCCGACGCGCACGACTTCATCGTCCGCCTCCCCGACGGCTACGACACCCGGATCGACCCCCACTCGGCTCGTCTGTCCGGCGGTCAGCTCCAGCGCCTGGCCATCGCCCGCGCCATCCTGCGCGACGGCCCCGTCCTGGTCCTGGACGAACCGACGACCGGCCTGGACGCGATGGCCGCCCGCCGCGTGGTCACACCCCTGCGCCGCCTGATGGCCGGCCGCACGACGATCATGATCACCCACGACCTCAACCTCGCCCCCGACGCCGACCGCATCCTCGTCGTCGACCGGGGACGCGTCGTCGAGGCCGGCCGGCACGAGGAACTCCTGGCCCGGGGCGGGGCGTACGCGCGACTGCACCGCTCGCAGAACGACTGGGCGACGGACACGGGCGAGCTGCGCCTACCGCTCGCGTGGCCGACGGCTCCGGTCCCGGCGTACGCGTACCCGCCCACGCCCTGGCCCGGCATCTGAACACCACCCATCTCAGCATCCAGGACAGTGACATAAGGGCTTCACACTCCTGACGTTGGTCTACTACCCTGGACTCGGAAGTACATCGAGATGAACATGTTCTGATCCCGAGCCAGCCCAGGACCGCCCCGTGAGCACCTCCAGCGCCGCCGCACCCTCGACGCAGCACGCACCCGCATCCCCGGGTGGCGCCCCGAGCCGCCTCGGCTCGCTCGGCCCGGTCGGGCTGGTGCTGGCCGGCGGAGTCTCGGTGCAGTTCGGCGGAGCCCTCGCCGTGACGCTGATGCCCCGGGCCGGCGCGCTCGGTGTCGTGACCCTGCGGCTGCTCGCGGCGGCCGTGGTCCTCCTGGTGGTGTGCCGCCCCAGGCTGCGCGGGCACTCCCGCACCGACTGGGGCACGGTGATCGTGTTCGGCATCGCCATGGGCGCGATGAACGGACTCTTCTACGAGGCGGTCGCCCGTATCCCGCTGGGCCCCGCGGTCACCCTCGAGGTCCTCGGCCCGCTGGCCCTGTCCGTCCTGGCATCGCGCCGGGCGGTCAACGCGGTCTGGGCCGGCCTCGCGCTCGCGGGCGTCTTCCTGCTCGGCGGCGGAGGCTTCAGCGACCTCGACCCGATCGGTGTCGCCTTCGCCCTGGGGGCCGGCGCCATGTGGGCGGCGTACATCGTCTTCAGCGCCCGTACGGGCCGCCGCTTCCCGCAGGCGGACGGCCTGGCGTTGGCCATGGCGATCGCGGCCCTGCTCTTCCTCCCCATCGGCATCGCCGACGCGGGCACCCGCCTGCTGAACCCCACCACCATCGCCCTCGGCTCGGCGGTGGCCCTGCTCTCCTCGGTCCTGCCCTACACCCTCGAACTCCTGGCCCTGCGCCGGCTGCCGGCCTCCACCTTCGCCATCCTGATGAGCCTGGAGCCGGCCATCGCGGCGACGGCCGGCTTCCTGATCCTCGGCCAGGCCCTGTCCGCGCCGGAGGCCGCCGCGATCGCCCTGGTGATCGCGGCGAGCATCGGCGCGGTGCGGACGCAGGTGGGACGGGGCAAGGTCCCGGTCCAGGCCCCCGAGGCCTGACCGACCCCGCCGCGGGATCAGCCGGCCGGCGTCTCCCGGTGCTTGACCGACCCCGCCGCGGGATCAGCCGGCCGGCGTCTCCCGGTGCTTGACCGACTCCACGAAGGCCGCCCAGGCGACGCCGGGGAAGAACAGCGCCGGGCCACGCCGGGCCTTGGAGTCGCGGACGGCGATGTGGGGGGTGAGGTCGGCCACTTCGACGCACTGGCCGCCGGTGTCGCCGCTGTACGAGGACTTACGCCAGGTCGCGCCCGTCAGGTTCCGGTTCGTTTCCATAACGCTCCTCCATCACGTGCGTGATCAGCGCCGCCGAGTCCTCAGCGGAGAGCGCCGCAGCCTGGAGCTGATCGTAACGGACCGAACCCTCCTTGACTGCTTGGGGATTGGCCGTCATGTGCCCCTGGACGAAGTCCTCGGTGTAGACGATGTCGGGGTCCTTCTCGAAGCGCAGGAGGGCATAGGAGCCCATCAGTCCGGTGTGGGCTCCGGCCTCGAACGGCAGCACCTGCACGTTCACCCACGCGCGGTTCCGCATGCTCACCAGGTGTGTGAGCTGCTCCCGCATGACGTCCCGGCCACCGACTTCTTGATGCAGTACGGCCTCGCTCAGCACCACCCAGGTCGCCGGCGCGTCTTCGCGTTCCAGGATCCGCTGCCGCTCCAATCGCGCGGCCACCTTCGCATCGAGTCCCACGCCGTCACGCAGGCCCAGTACGGCGCGGGCGTACGCCTCCGTCTGCAGCAGACCGTCGACCAGCTGCGCCTGGAACGTCGAGATGTACGCCGCCTTCGCCTCCATCTCCGCATACGGCTGGAACCAGCTCGGCAACTGGCTGCGTAACACCAGCCCGACCAGCCGGGAGAAGAGGCCGTCCGTCCCCAGCGCCGCGTCCACCCGCTCGGAGAACTCCCGCTGCGGCACCCTCGCCGCCGTCTCGATCATCCCGATCAGCGACCCCGTGCAGAAGACGATCGACCCCAGCTGCGCCAGCGTCAGGCCCGCCGCCTCCCTCGCTCTGCGGAGTTCGTAGCCGTAGTAGTCCAGCGGCGACGCACCAGGGTCCAGTTCCCGGCTTCGCATACCAACCACCTCCGTTCACCGAGAGTAGCGACGGATGTGCGTATGGGAGTCGGACTTCCAAGAACCCGAACGACAGTGCGAAACCATGATCGAAATACGCCTCGAACTTGAGCGCCGATCCTCGCACGAACGGGGAAAAGCCGGATTTGCCCATGGCCCTGGCCTGACTCTGTGTTTCGAGCAAGAGCATCGAAAGCACCGGAGAAAGGCTGCTGGATGAACTACACAGGGGGGAGCGGCTCTCTCGCCGCGACCGGGGCCGGGGCCATCACGATCGGGGGGATCGCCTTCCAGCAGCTGTGGCTGATGGGCCTGGCGGCCGTCGTGGTCGGCCTCGGAGCCGTACTCGTACGCACCTCGTTCCGCCGCGGGAAGGCGGTTCACGAGCGATGAAGGCGATCCGGGTACACCGAACCCGGACCCGCATTCTGGTGGGGGCCGCCCTCTCGGTGGCGGCCCTCACCGTCTGGCTGGTCCGGCACATCTACTCAGGCATCAGCACCTGGCAGGGGCACGGGCAGCACTTCGCCACGGTGTACGCCCTGGCGTTCCTGCTGCTCATGTGGCAGTGCGTGCTCTACTTCTGCGAGCGGCCGCGGAAGGTGACGCCCGAACAGCAGGCGGAGCTGGACGCGCTGCGGGTGACGGTGCCCGTACCGGTGCGCAACGAGGGCCCCAACGCCTTCAAGGCCTGCCTGGCGTCCATCGTCGGCCAGGCGCGCCTTCCGCAGTGCGTGGTCGTGGTGGAGAACGACAACTGCGTCGACTACACGGCCGTCCGCACCTGGTTCGAGGGAGTGTGCGAGGAGCGGGGTGTCCCGCTGCTCTGGGAGAGCACTCCGGTGCCGGGCAAGCGCCACGCGCAGGGCATGGCCCTGGCCGCCGCACGGAGGGCCGGGATCACCACGGACGTCTACGTCACCGTGGACTCCGACGCCAACCTGGACCGCCAGGCGATCGCGGAGATCCTCAAGCCGTTCGCGGACCGGGAGACGCAGTCCGTGGCCGGCATCGTGCTCGCCTCCAACCTGCGCGGCAACGTGAACGGCAAGGGCGAGCGCAGGCGCTGGCGGGACGTGCTCGTCCGGCTCACCGACCTGTGGTTCGTGGTGGGGCAGCTGGTGGACCGGTCGGCGCAGTCGGCCCTGGGCGGTGTCCTGGTCAACTCCGGTGTGCTGGCCGCCTACCGGGCCCATGTCGTCGAGGACAACCTCGACGGCTACCTCAACGAGACCTTCCTCGGCCGGAAGGTCGAGTTCTCCGACGACTCCATGCTGACCATCTACGCCCTGCAGCACGGCAAGGCGGTACAGCAGCCCACGGCGTTCGCCACCACCCTGATGCCGGACAACTTCTCCCAGCTCTTCCGCATGTACACGCGCTGGATGCGCGGCGCCTTCATCCGCACGTTCTGGCGCTTCCGCTACCTGCGGCTCGACAACTACGCCTACTGGGGCCACCTCATCGGATGGATCCAGATGGTGCTCTCCACCGCCATCTTCGTCGCCCTCTTCCTGTACCTGCCGCTCGTGCGCGGCGTCTGGACGTGGGAACTGCTCCTCATCCCCGTCCTCGTGGGGTACGGCCAGTCGCTCAGGTACCTGAGCTTCCGGCGCAGTGACGAGCCCTTCGCCGCCCAGCTCCTGACGTTCGCGGCGGCGCCGCTGGCGCAGCTCTTCGCCTTCACCGTCTTCCGCGTGGTCCGCTGGTACGCCATGGCGACGTGCTACCGCACCGGCTGGGGCACGCGGCAGAAGGTCGAGCTGGATCTCGCACCCACCGGCTGAGGCGCCGGCGGCCCTGTGACCGCCGGCCGAGGTGCGGGCAGGAAATCCATGCAAGCACGCTTGATTGTTTCTGCCCCCGCTGTCATGCTCCCCCCATGGCCGACCCGACGCCCGTCATCGACGACCTGCGTGCCGAGAGTGACGAACTCGACCTGATCGTCGCCGAGTTGGACCCGAAGCAGTGGGCCCTTCCCACCCCCGCGCCCGGCTGGACCGTCGCGCACCAGATCGCGCACCTCGCCTGGACCGACCGCTCGGCGCTGGTGGCCGTCACCGACGCCGGCGCCTTCCAGGCGCTGGTCGAGAAGGCGCTCGCCGCCCCCGGCTCCTTCGTGGACGAGGGGGCTCAGGAGGGCGCCCGGCTCCCGGCCGCCGAGCTGCTGGCGCTGTGGCGCACCGGGCGCGCGGCCCTCGCCGACGCCCTGCGCGCAGCACCGCCCGGCGCCCGTTTCCCCTGGTACGGCCCGCCCATGTCGGCCGCCTCCATGGCCACCGCCCGGCTCATGGAGACCTGGGCCCATGCGGGAGACGTCGCCGACGCCCTGGGCGTGGTGCGCCCGCCCACCGGCCGGCTGCGGCATGTGGCCCGGCTCGGGGTGCGGACCCGCGACTTCGCCTTCGGGGTGCACGGCCTCACCCCGCCGGCCGAGGAGTTCCGTGTGGAACTGGCCGCCCCCGACGGTGAGGTGTGGACGTACGGTCCCGAGGACGCCGTCCAGCGCGTCACCGGCTCCGCCCTCGACTTCTGCCTCCTGGTCACCCAGCGCGCCCACCGCGCCGACCTCGCCCTGACCGCGGCGGGCCCGGACGCGGACCGCTGGCTCGACATCGCCCAGGCCTTCGCGGGCCCGCCCGGCACCGGCCGCCCGCCGAAGGAGGGCGCCCGGTGAACCCGCTGCGCGTCGGCAACTTCTCCGGCTTCTACGGCGACCGCTCCGACGCCCTGCGCGAGATGCTCACCGGCGGCGAGGTCGACGTCCTCACCGGCGACTACCTCGCCGAACTCACCATGCTGATCCTCGCCCGCGACCGGCTGAAGGACCCCTCCGCCGGATACGCCCGCACCTTCCTGCGCCGGCTGGAGGACACCCTCGGCCTCGCCCACGCGCGCGGGGTGCGGATCGTCACCAACGCGGGCGGCCTGAACCCCGCCGGACTCGCGGCGGCGGTACGGGAGCTGAGCGAGCGGCTCGGCATCCCGGTACGCGTCGCGCACGTCGAGGGCGACGACCTCACCGCCGGACACCCCGGCGCCCTCGCCGCCCACGCCTACCTCGGCGGTTTCGGCATCGCCGCCTGCCTGCGGGCGGGCGCGGACGTGGTCGTCACCGGCCGCGTCACGGACGCCTCCCTGGTCACCGGGCCCGCCGCCGCCCATTTCGGCTGGCAGCCGGGGGAGTTCGACCGGCTCGCCGGTGCCGTGGTCGCCGGGCACGTGCTCGAGTGCGGGCCGCAGGCGACCGGCGGGAACTACTCCTTCTTCCGCGAGGGCGACGTACGCCGCCCCGGCTTCCCGCTCGCCGAGATCCACGCCGACGGCAGCAGCGTGATCACCAAGCACCCCGGCACCGGCGGTTTCGTGGACGTCGGCACGGTGACCGCCCAGCTGCTCTACGAGACCGGCGGCGGCCGGTACGCCGGGCCCGATGCCACCGCCCGGCTGGACACCGCCCGGCTGAGCCAGGACGGAACGGACCGGGTGCGGATCGAGGGCGTGCGCGGGGAGGCTCCGCCGCCGACGCTCAAGGTCGGTCTCAACCGGCTGGGCGGCTTCCGCAACGAGGTCGTCTTCGTCCTCACCGGACTCGACATCGAGGCCAAGGCGGACCTGGTCCGCGACCAGCTGTCCGACGCGCTGGCCAAGTCCCCGCCCGCGGAGGTCCGGTGGGACCTGGTGCGGACCGACCGGGCCGACGCCGACACCGAGGAGACCGCGAGCGCCCTGCTGCGGCTCGTCGTACGGGACCCGGACGAGCAGGTCGTCGGGCGGGCGCTCACGGGGGCCGCCGTGGAGCTGGCACTGGCCGGCTACCCGGGCTTCCATGTGCTGTCCCCCCCTGGAAAGGGCGCCCCCTATGGCGTCTTCGAGGAGGTGTACGTGCCCCATGGTGACGCCGACCATGTGGCCGTCCTCCACGACGGACGCCGTGTCCCCGTGCCCCCACCCCAGCAGACGCGCACCCTGGACGACGTACCGCAGCCGCCCCTGCCCGACCCCCTTCCGCCCGGACCGGCGCGGCGCGCCCCGCTCGGGCTGGTCGCCGGGGCCCGCAGCGGGGACAAGGGCGGGAACGCCAACGTGGGCGTGTGGGCGCGGTCGGACGAGGCCTGGCGGTGGCTCGCCCACGAGCTGACCGCCGACCGGTTCCGGGAGCTGATCCCGGAGAGCCGGGAGCTGCCCGTCACCCGGCACGCGCTCCCGAACCTGCGCGCCCTCAACTTCGTCGTGGAGGGGATCCTCGGCGCGGGCGTCGCCTCCCGGCACCGCTTCGACCCGCAGGCCAAGGCCCTCGGCGAATGGCTGCGCTCCCGCCACCTGGACATCCCGGAGGCCCTGCTGTGACCGTTCTCGAGACGGCCCTGGACACCCACCACCCCGACTACCGGGCCCACCGTGAGGCCATGCTCGCCAAGCTCGCCGAGCTGGAGGCCGAGCACGCCAAGGCGCTCGCGGGCGGCGGCGAGAAGTACGTCGGCCGGCACCGGGGGCGCGGCAAGCTGCTCGCCCGCGAACGCATCGAGCTGCTCCTCGACCCGGACACCCCGTTCCTCGAGCTGTCCCCGCTCGCCGCCTGGGGCAGCGACTACACCGTGGGCGCCTCCCTGGTCACCGGCATCGGCGTCGTCGAGGGCGTGGAGTGCCTGATCACGGCCAACGACCCGACCGTGCGCGGCGGCGCCAGCAACCCGTGGAGCCTGAAGAAGGCCCTGCGTGCCAACGACATCGCCCTCGCCAACCGGCTGCCCTGCATCAGCCTGGTGGAGTCCGGCGGCGCCGACCTGCCCTCGCAGAAGGAGATCTTCATCCCGGGCGGCGCCATCTTCCGCGACCTCACCCGGCTGTCCGCCGCCGGCATCCCGACCGTCGCCGTCGTCTTCGGCAACTCCACGGCCGGCGGCGCGTACGTCCCCGGCATGTCCGACCACGTGATCATGGTCAAGGAACGCGCGAAGGTGTTCCTCGGCGGACCGCCGCTGGTGAAGATGGCCACCGGCGAGGAGAGCGACGACGAGTCCCTGGGCGGCGCGGAGATGCACGCGCGCGTGTCGGGCCTCGCCGACTACTTCGCGGTGGACGAGCGGGACGCGCTGCGGCAGGCCCGCCGGGTCGTGGCCCGCCTCAACCACCGCAAGGCGTACGAGGACCCGGGCCCGGCGGCACCGCCCGAGTACGACCCGGACGAACTCCTCGGCATCGTCCCCGGCGACCTGAAGATCCCCTTCGACCCGCGCGAGGTCATCGCCCGGATCGTCGACGCCTCCGACTTCGACGAGTTCAAGCCGCTGTACGGGACGAGCCTGGTCACCGGCTGGGCGTCCCTGCACGGCTATCCGGTCGGCATCCTCGCCAACGCGCAGGGCGTGCTGTTCAGCGCGGAGTCCCAGAAGGCCGCCCAGTTCATCCAGCTCGCCAACCAGCGCGACATCCCGCTGCTCTTCCTGCACAACACCACCGGCTACATGGTCGGCAAGGAGTACGAGCAGGGCGGGATCATCAAACACGGCGCGATGATGATCAACGCGGTCAGCAACAGCCGGGTCCCGCACCTGTCGGTCCTCATGGGCGCCTCCTACGGCGCCGGGCACTACGGCATGTGCGGCCGCGCCTACGACCCCCGCTTCCTGTTCGCCTGGCCCAGCGCCAAGTCCGCCGTCATGGGCCCGCAGCAGCTCGCCGGTGTGCTGTCCATCGTCGCCCGGCAGTCGGCGGCGGCGAAGGGCCGGCCGTACGACGACGAGGCGGACGCGGCCCTGCGCGCCATGGTCGAGCAGCAGATCGAGTCCGAGTCGCTGCCGATGTTCCTGTCCGGGCGGCTGTACGACGACGGCGTCATCGACCCGCGCGACACCCGCACCGTCCTCGGCCTGTGCCTGTCCGCCCTGCACACCGCGCCCTACGAGGGTGCGCGCGGCGGCTTCGGCGTCTTCCGGATGTGAGGGACCACGTGATTTCGACTGTGCTCGTCGCCAACCGGGGCGAGATCGCCTGCCGGATCTTCCGCACCTGCGGTGAGTTGGGAATCAGGACCGTCGCCGTGCACTCGGACGCCGACGAGAACGCGCTCCACGCGCGCGTGGCCGACGCCGCGGTACGGCTGCCGGGCGCGGCGCCCGCGGAGACGTACCTGCGCGGCGACCTGATCGTGAAGGCCGCCCTGTCCGCGGGCGCCGACGCCGTGCACCCCGGCTACGGCTTCCTCTCCGAGAACCCCGACTTCGCCCGCGCCGTGCTCGACGCCGGGCTGACCTGGATCGGCCCGCCCCCGCAGGCCATCGCGGCCATGGCGTCCAAGACCCGCGCCAAGGAGCTGATGGGCCTCGCGCCCCTCGACGAGCGCGAGGTCACCGAGGCCGACCTGCCGGTCCTGGTGAAGGCGGCCGCGGGCGGCGGAGGGCGCGGGATGCGGATCGTGCGCCGCCTGGACGAGCTGCCCGCCGCCCTGGAGGGCGCGCGCGCCGAGGCCGCGAGCGCCTTCGGTGACGGCGAGGTCTTCGTGGAGCCGTACATCGAGCACGGCCGCCACGTCGAGGTGCAGATCCTCGCCGACACCCACGGCACCGTCTGGCCGCTCGGCACCCGCGACTGCTCCCTGCAGCGCCGCCACCAGAAGGTCGTCGAGGAGGCCCCCGCACCGGGCCTGCCGGCCACGCTCACCGAGGAGCTGTACGCCCTGGCCGTACGCGCCGCCCGCGCCGTCTCCTACGTCGGCGCCGGCACCGTCGAGTTCCTGGTCGCCGGCGGGCGCGCCCACTTCCTGGAGATGAACACCCGCCTCCAGGTCGAACACCCCGTCACCGAGGCCGTGTTCGGCATCGACCTGGTCGCCGAACAGATCCGCGTCGCGGAAGGCCGGCCGCTGCAGACCGAGCCGCCCCGCGCGCGCGGCCATGCGATCGAGGCCCGCCTGTACGCCGAGGACCCCGCCCGTGACTGGGCCCCGCAGACCGGCACCCTGCACCGCATCGCCGTACCGGCCGGCGTCCGCCTGGACACCGGCTACACCGACGGCGACCCCATCGGCGTCCACTACGACCCGATGCTCGCCAAGGTCGTCGCCCACGCCCCCACCCGCGCGGAGGCGATCCGCAGACTCGCCGGCGCCCTCGAGACGGCCGCGATCCACGGCCCGGTCACCAACAGGGACCTGCTGGTGCGCTCCCTGCGCCACGCCGAATTCGCCGGCGCCCGCATGGACACCGGCTTCTACGACCGCCACCTCGCCGACCTGACCGAGCCGGCACCCGACCCGTACGCCCCCCTGGTCGCGGCCCTGGCCGACGCCCACGGCCGCTCCCGCTTCGGCGGCTGGCGCAACGTTCCGTCCCAGCCACAGGCCAAGCGGTACGAAATGGCGGGCGAGGAGTACGAGGTCCCCTACCGGCACACGCGAGAGGGCCTCGCGGCCGACGGAGTGCGTGTCGTGCACGCCGACGCCCGACTGGTCGTACTCGAACTCGACGGTGTCCGGCGCCGGTTCGAGGTCGCGCGCTACGGCGACGAGGTCCACGTCAACGCCACCCGCCTCACCGCCCTGCCCCGCTTCCCCGCCCCGACCGCCCAGCTCGCCCCGGGCTCCCTGCTCGCCCCGATGCCGGGCACGGTCGTACGCATCGCCGAGGGGCTGTCGGAGGGCGCGACCGTGCAGGCGGGCCGGCCCCTGATCTGGCTGGAGGCGATGAAGATGCAGCACCAGATCTCGGCACCGGCCACCGGCACGCTGGCAGCGCTCCCGGTGGCTCCCGGACAGCAAGTGGAGATGGGCACGCTCCTGGCGGTGGTCGAGAGCAGCCGACCGTAGGGGCGCGGGGAACTGCGCGAGCAACCACATTCGAGCCGCACCCGGAGGAATCGCATGACCACCCTCATCGAGTCCGAGGAGCACACGGCACTACGAGCCGCGGTCGCCGCCCTCGGCAAGCGCTACGGCCGCGACTACCTCGCCCGCAGCGTCGCCGAGGGAAAACCCCTCACCGAACTCTGGTCCGAGGCGGGCAAGCTCGGCTACCTGGGCGTCAGTCTCCCCGAGGAACACGGTGGGGGAGGCGGTGGCATCACCGAACTCTCGATCGTCCTCGAAGAGCTGGGCGCCGCGGGCTCCCCGCTGCTCATGCTCGTGGTGTCGCCCGCCATCTGCGGCACCGTGATCTCCCGCTTCGGCACCGAGGCCCAGAAACGGCAGTGGCTGCCCGGAATCTCCGACGGCACCCGTCTCATGGCCTTCGGCATCACCGAACCCGACGCCGGCTCCAACAGCCACCGCATCACCACCACGGCCCGCCGGGACGGCGCCGACTGGCTCCTCACCGGCCGCAAGGTCTTCATCTCCGGTGTCGACATGGCCGACGCCGTCCTGATCGTCGGCCGCACCGAGGACGCCCGCACCGGACGGCTCAAGCCCTGCCTGTTCATCGTCCCGACGGACGCCGAGGGCTTCCAGAAGCGTCCCATCGACATGGAACTCAGCGCCGCCGAGAAGCAGTTCGAGCTGGTCCTGGACGACGTACGGCTGCCCGCGGGCGCGCTCGTCGGCGACGAGGACGCGGGCCTGCTGCAACTGTTCGCCGGACTCAACCCCGAGCGGATCATGACGGCCGCGTTCGCGATCGGCATGGGCCGCTACGCGCTCTCCAAGGCCATCGAGTACGCCCGCGACCGCACCGTCTGGAAGGCCCCCATAGGCGCCCACCAGGCCATCGCCCACCCCCTCGCGCAGGCGCACATCGACCTGGAGCTGGCCCGGCTGATGATGCAGAAGGCGGCCCGTCTCTACGACGCCGGCGACGACATCGGCGCGGGCGAGGCCGCCAACATGGCCAAGTACGCCGCAGGTGAGGCCTGCGTGAGGGCCGTCGACCAGGCCGTGCACACCCTCGGCGGCAACGGGCTCACCCGGGAATTCGGGCTCGCCTCGTTGATAACGGCGGCGCGCGTGGCTCGTATTGCTCCGGTGAGCCGGGAGATGATTCTCAACTACGTCTCCCACCAGACCCTGGGCCTGCCCAAGTCCTACTAGGCCGCCGTAGCCGCTTGGAGGAACCGTGTTCCGCAGCGAGTACGCAGACGTCCCGCCCGTAGAACTCCCCATCCACGAGGCCGTCCTGGGCCGGGCCGCCGAGTTCGGTGAGCTGCCCGCGCTGATCGACGGCACGGACGGCACCACCCTCACGTACGAGCAGGTGGACCGGTTCCACCGGCGCGTCGCCGCCGCGTTCGCCGACGCGGGCGTCCGCAAGGGCGACGTCCTCGCCCTGCACAGCCCCAACACGATCGCCTTCCCGACGGCCTTCTACGCGGCCACCCGCGCGGGTGCCACCGTCACCACGGTGCACCCGCTCGCCACGCCCGAGGAGTTCGCCAAGCAGCTCGGCGACAGCGCGGCCCGCTGGATCGTCACCGTCTCCCCGCTGCTGGAGACCGCCCGCCGGGCCGCCGAAACGGCGGGCGGAATACGGGAGATCTTCGTGTGCGACAGCGCACCCGGACACCGCTCCCTGATCGACCTGCTCGCCACCACCGCCCCCGAACCGCGTGTCGACGTCGACCCGGCCGAGGACATCGCCGTGCTGCCGTACTCCTCCGGCACCACCGGCATCCCCAAGGGCGTGATGCTCACCCACCGGCAGATCGCCACCAACCTCGCCCAGCTGGAGCCCGCCGTCCCGGCCGGCCCCGGCGACCGCATCCTCGCCGTGCTGCCGTTCTTCCACATCTACGGCCTGACCGCCCTCATGAACGCGCCCCTGCGCACGGGCGCCACGGTGGTCGTGCTGCCCCGTTTCGACCTGGAGACGTTCCTCGCCGCCATCGAGAACCACCGCATCACCGGCCTGTACGTCGCCCCGCCGATCGTCCTCGCCCTCGCCAAGCACCCGGCCGTCACCCGCTACGACCTGTCCTCGCTGAAGTACGTCATCAGCGCCGCCGCCCCGCTGGACGCACACCTCGCCCTCGCCTGCGCCGAACGCCTCGGGCTGCCCCCGATCGGCCAGGCCTACGGCATGACCGAGCTGTCACCCGGCACCCACGTCGTCCCCCTGGACCGCCTGCACCAGGCCCCGGCCGGCACGGTCGGCAGGCTCATCGCCGGCACCGAGATGCGGATCGTCTCCCTGGACGACCCCGACAAGGACCTCGGCGCCGGCGAGTCCGGCGAGATCCTGATCCGCGGCCCCCAGGTGATGAAGGGCTACCTCGGCCGCCCCGACGCCACCGCCGGCCTGATCGACGCCGACGGCTGGCTGCACACCGGCGACATCGGCCGGGTCGACGCCGACGGCTGGCTCTTCGTCGTCGACCGGGTGAAGGAACTCATCAAGTACAAAGGCTTCCAGGTGGCCCCGGCCGAACTGGAGGCCCTGCTGCTCACCCACCCCGGCATCGACGACGCCGCCGTCATCGGCGCCTACAACGAGGACGGCAACGAGATCCCCCACGCCTTCGTCGTCCGCCGGCCCACCGCCGGCGACCTGACCGAGAACGAGATCATGCTCTACGTCGCCGAACACGTCGCCCCTTACAAACGCGTCCGCCGGATCACCTTCATCGGCACCGTCCCCCGCGCCGCCTCCGGCAAGATCCTGCGCCGACAGCTCAGGGAGCACACGTGAGCGCACTCATCGGACGCATGCGCGAGCGTGCCGTCGAGACCCTCAGCCTCGACTCCCCCGGCACCCGCAACGCCCTCTCCGCGGCGCTCGTCGGCGAACTCGCCGGGGCCCTGACCGATTGCGCGAAGGACCCGGACGTACGCGCCGTCGTCCTCACCCACACCGGCACCACCTTCTGCGCCGGCGCCGACCTGCGCGACCCGCCCCACCCCGACGCCCTGGTGGCCCTGCTGCGGCAGATCGTCGAACTGCCCCGACCCGTCGTCGCCCGGATCACCGGACACGTCCGCGCGGGCGGCCTCGGCCTGCTCGCCGCCTGCGACATCGCCGCCGCCTCCACCGAGGCCACCTTCGCCTTCACCGAGGTCCGCATCGGAGTGGCCCCGGCGGTGATCTCCCTCCCGGTGCTCCCGCGCGCCGACCCCCGCCTCCTGGCCCGCTACTACCTCACCGGCGAGCGCTTCGACCCCAGCGAGGCCGTGCGCCTGGGCCTGGTCACGACCACCGCCGACGACGTCGACGAAGCCCTCGCCCCCGTCCTGGACGGTCTGCGCCGCTCCTCACCCCAGGCCCTGGCCGAGACGAAAGCGCTGCTCACGGCTAGGGTGCTGGAGACGTTCGACCGGGACGCGGCGGAGCTGACCGCCCTCTCGGCCCGGCTGTTCTCCTCCGACCACGCCCGGGAGGGGATGACGGCCTTTCTCGAAAGACGGGATGCGGCATGGGTGGTGTGAGTACGGCGGAACGCGACCGCGTACCCAAGCAGGACCGCAGCCGGGCCACCCGGCAGCGGCTCCTGGAGGCCGCCGTGGCCTGCCTCGCCGAGCACGGCTGGGCGGGCTCCACGGTCTCCGTCGTCGCCGAACGCGCCGGCGTCTCCCGGGGCGCGGCCCAGCACCACTTCCCCACCCGCGAGGACCTGTTCACCGCGGCCGTCGAGTACGTCGCCGAGGAACGCTCCACCGCGCTCAGGGCCCTGTTCCCGGACGGCGCCGCCGACCGCCGCGCCGTCGTCGCCGCCCTCGTCGGCCTCTTCACCGGTCCCCTCTTCCGGGCCGCCCTGCACCTGTGGGTCGCCGCCTCCGACGAGGAACAGCTGCGCGGCCGGGTGACCGAACTGGAGGCCCGGGTCGGCCGCGAGACCCACCGCATCGCCGTCGACCTCCTCGGCGCCGACGAGTCCCGCCCCGGCGTCCGCGAGACCGTCCAGGGCCTCCTGGACATGGCCCGCGGGCTCGGCCTCGCCAACCTCCTCACCGACGACACCGCCCGCCGCGACCGGGTCGTCGCCCAGTGGGCCGCGCTGCTGGAGGACGCCCTCGGCTGAGCCGCTGTCAGCGGCCGCGGCTACGGTGACGGGCATGGGGGACACCTTTCAGACGATCGTCGATCTCGATGCCGGCGCGGCGGACGCGCCGCGGCTCGCCGAGCGCGTGCTCGACCGGCTCGTGGCGGAGGGCATCGTGCTGGCCGAGCGCACCGACTGCGTCCTGGGGCGGCCGCTCGGTCATCCGCCCGGCCCGCACTGGGCCCGGGCGGTGGACCCGCGGGACGCGGACCAAAAGCCGTACGACGGCCTGGCCGTGCACACCGGGCGCACCGTCTTCCACGGCGGCCAGGGCGAGGCCGCGTGGGCCCGCTGCCCGCGCTGCACGGCCACCACCCGCCTGCTCACCGACGCCTGGGACCCCATCGACGCCGCCTGGAAACCCTTCGAACAGGCCATGGACCGCTGGTCCGCGACAGGCGCCGCCGACGTCGGCTGTCCCGCCTGCGCCGCCCGGATCCCCCTGCCGGAGTGGACCTGGGACGCCGACTACTGGGCCTTCGGCCACCTGGGCCTCGAGTTCTGGAACTGGCCCGAGTTCACCCACGAGTTCCGCGCGCTGATCGCCGAGGCGCTGGGCGGCCACCGCACGACCTGTGTCTGGGGCAAGTTCTGACCTCCGCGCGCCCCCCTGCGGGGCAGTGAACCGGGCCACAGGCGTTTCCCGCGTCGCGCAGTACCCTTGGCCCATGCTTCCGATGCTCGTCCGCCGCCGCCACGTGGACTACGTGCGCGTCACGAGCATGGGCTGTCGGCGCTTCTCCGCCTGACGAGCCCCCTGTTTCTCCCTTTTTCTCTTCCTTTTCCGGCACCCGGGGGCCGCCCTACCCCTCGGCGGCCACCCCTGCCCCGTACACCCTGCGGACGCACCCATGACCACGCACAGCGCGACGACCCCGTCGTACGACCAGCTCCCGATCATCGACCTGTCGGCCGCCGACCGCGGCCCCCAGGCCCGCGCCCTGCTCCACGCGCAGCTGCACAGCGCCGCCCACGACGTCGGCTTCTTCCAGCTCATCGGACACGGCGTGACCCAGGCCGAGACCGACGCGCTGCTCACCGCCATGCGCGCCTTCTTCGCCCTTCCCGCGGCCGACCGGCTCGCCCTCGACAACGTGGGCTCCCCGCACTTCCGCGGCTACACCCGCACCGGCGACGAGCGCACCGGCGGCGCCCGCGACTGGCGCGACCAGCTCGACATCGGCGCCGAGCGCCCCGCCCGCGTCCCGGGCCCCGGCGAGCCCCCGTACTGGTGGCTGCAGGGCCCCAACCAGTGGCCGGACGCCCTCCCCGAACTGCGCACGGCGGCCCTGGCCTGGATCGATAGGCTGAGCGCGGTGGCCGACCGCCTCCTGCACGAACTCCTCACCGCCATCGGCGCCCCGGCCGGCTTCTACGACCCGGTCTTCGGCGCCCACGCCCACCCGCACCTCAAGCTCGTCCGCTACCCGGGCAGCGCGGGCGACGGCACCGACCAGGGCGTGGGCGCGCACAAGGACTACGGCTTCCTGACCCTCCTGCTCCAGGACACCGTCGGCGGCCTCCAGGTCCAGCGCGAGGACGGCCTCTTCCACGACGTACCGCCCGTCCAGGGCGCCTTCGTGGTCAACCTCGGCGAACTGCTGGAGGTGGCGACGAACGGCTACCTCCTCGCCACCAACCACCGCGTGGTCAGCCCGCCCGGAGCGACGGAGCGCTTCTCGGTCCCGTTCTTCTACAACCCCCGCCTGGACGCACGGATCCAGCCCCTGCCGTTCCCGCACGCGTCCACGGCCCGTGGCATCACGACGGATCCGTCCAACCCGCTGTACGCCGAGTACGGCTACAACGAACTCAAGGGCAAGCTGAGGGCACACCCGCTGGTGGCGGAACGGCACCACGGCAACTTGCTGACGCCGGCGTGATCAACCCGTGAGGGGCGCGGGGAACTGCGCGGCCGGCCACGCCGGGCCCGCAGTCGCCCGCGCTCGGGACCGCCCCCTTCAGCGGGCGATGTCCGCGTACCCGGAGATGTCCTCGGGCCGCCGGGGACCGGGCCCGACGTACTGAGCGGACGGCCGCACGAGGCGACCCGTCCGCTTCTGCTCGAGAATGTGCGCCGACCACCCGGCGGTCCGCGCACACGTGAACATCGACGTGAACATGTGCGCCGGCACCTCCGCGAAGTCCAGCATGATCGCGGCCCAGAACTCCACGTTGGTCGCCAGCACCCGGTCCGGCCGCCGGTTGTGCAGCTCCTCCAGCGCGGCCTTCTCCAACGCCTCCGCGATCTCGAAGCGAGGAGCACCCAGCTCCCGCGCCGTACGCCGCAGCACCCGCGCCCGCGGGTCCTCGGCCCGGTACACCCGGTGCCCGAAGCCCATCAGCCGCTCACCCCGGTCCAGGGCCCCCTTGACGTAGGCCTCCGCGTCCCCCGTGCGCTCGATCTCCTCGATCATCCCGAGCACCCGGGACGGCGCACCCCCGTGCAACGGCCCGGACATCGCCCCGACCGCACCCGACAGCGCCGCGGCGACATCCGCGCCGGTGGAGGCGATGACCCGCGCGGTGAACGTCGACGCGTTCATGCCGTGCTCGGCGGCGGACGTCCAGTACGCGTCCACGGCGGCGACGTGCTTCGGGTCCGGCTCACCCCGCCAGCGGATCATGAACCGCTCCACGACCGAGTTCGCCTTGTCGATCTCCCGCTGCGGCACCATCGGCAGCCCCTGCCCGCGCGCCGACTGGGCGACGTAGGACAGCGCCATGACGGCGGCCCGGGCGAGGTCCTCGCGGGCCTGCTCCGCGTCGATGTCGAGCAGCGGTTTCAGACCCCACACCGGGGCGAGCATGGCCAGCGCCGACTGCACGTCCACCCGGATGTCACCGGAGTGCACCG
Organism: Streptomyces sp. NPDC031379; assembly: GCF_055569615.1. Taxonomy (NCBI): domain Bacteria; kingdom Bacillati; phylum Actinomycetota; class Actinomycetes; order Kitasatosporales; family Streptomycetaceae; genus Streptomyces; species Streptomyces sp. NPDC031379. The sequence goes on from NZ_JBVIIT010000001.1 coordinate 226,924, forward strand.
GGATCGGGAACGGCTCGGCGGGCGGCAGACCGGGGTTGAAGGCGCCGTCGACCAGCAGACCCCACACGTTCCCGAAGGAGACGTGCCCGACCAGGTCCTCGATGTCGACGCCCCGGTAGCGCAGGGCACCGCCCTCCTTGTCGGGTTCGGCGATCTCCGTCTCGAACGCGACGACCCCTTCGAGCCCGGGTACGAAATCGGACATCAGGCGGCTCCTCGTGAAAGTGTCGGCGGCGGTCACCCCGGTGATGCCCCGATCGGCCGGTGGTGACCCAAACCGCAGGAACCAGCACGATAACCCCCGGTGCCACAGTTGGGGAGACCACGCGACACTGAGTGCCAGTGGCGTTCGATACGGCAGGATGACCGCGTGACCGACCGCGAACCCCTCCTGGACCCCCTCCTCGACCCGGCCGCCATGCGCAAGCAGTACCGGGCCGAGGGCCTCGCCGAACAGGACCTCGCCACGCACCCGATGGACCAGTTCGCCCGCTGGTTCGAGGACGTCGCCCGCGCGGCCCTCCACGGCACGGTCTACGAACCCAACGCGATGGTCGTCTCCACGGCGGACGCCGCGGGCCGCCCCAGCTCGCGCACGGTCCTGATGAAGCAGTTCGACACCGACGGCTTCGTCTTCTACACCAACTACGACTCCCGCAAGGCCCGCGAACTGGCGGACAACCCGCACGTCTCGCTGCTCTTCCCCTGGCACCCGCTCGCCCGCCAGGTCATCGTCACCGGAACCGCCCGCCGCACCGGCCGTGAGGAAAGCGCCGCCTACTTCCGCACCCGCCCGCACGGCTCCCAGCTGGGTGCCTGGGCCAGCGCCCAGTCGACGGTGATCGCCTCCCGCGCCGAACTGGAAGCCGCCTACGCCGACCTCGAGGCCCGATACCCCGAGGACGACCAGGTCCCGGTCCCGCCGCACTGGGGCGGCTTCCGCATCGCCCCCGAGACGATCGAGTTCTGGCAGGGCCGCCAGAACCGCCTCCACGACCGCCTGCGCTACGTCGCCCGGCCGGACGGCACCTGGAGGGTGGAACGCCTCTGCCCCTGACACCGGACGGCGGCCTGCGGCGCCGAGCGGTGGTCTGTGGACGGCGGACGGTGGTCTGTGACGCCGAGCGGTGGTCTGTGGCGGCGGTCGGGGGTCCGTGATGCCGAGCGGTGGTCCGGTGGTCTGAGACGCCGAGCGATGGTCTACGGCGGCGGACGGTGGTCTGTGACGGCGGACGGGTCTGTGGCGCAGCCGGTCTCTGACGCCGAGTGGCGGTCCCTGTTGCCGGACGGTGGTCTCTGAGCCGAGCGGTGGTCTGGCGCTGACGGTCTCTGACGCCGAGAGGCGGTCCCCGTTGCCGGACGGTGGGTCTGTGGCGCCGGACGGGGTCTGTGGCGATGACGCCGGACGGCAGTCGAGGCGGGACCCGTCAGTGCCCGAGGGCGGAGGCCTGCGCCAGTGCGGCCGCGACCGCGCCCGGGATGTCCGTCACCGGGAACTGCGCGTGCCGCACGACACGCTCCGCGTCCACCACCAGCACCGCCCGCTTCAGCCGCAGCGACTGCCCGGCCCGGAACGTCGGCAGCCGCAGCGCCGCCGACAGCCTGAGGTCCATGTCCGACAGCAGCGGGAACGGGATCTCCTCCTCCGCCGCGAACACCCGCTGCTCGTCCGGCCGCTGCGTGCTCACCCCGCGCACCGCGACCCCGGCGGCCCGGAACTCGTCGTAGGCGTCCCGGAACAGCCGGTTCTCCAGCGTGCAGCCGACCGTCCCGGGGATGTCCGACCAGCCCTCCGGCAGCGGGCTCGGCCGGCCGGTCGCCGGGTAGCAGAAGAGCACGACCGGGCCGTCGGCCACCGGATCCAACTCTCCGCCGGTGTGCGCGGGCAGGGTCAGCGCCGGCACCGGGGTGCCCGGCAGGGCGGCCACCCTGCGCGCCTCCGCGCTGTCCGCCCCGGCCGACGCCGACAGCGAACCGTCGCCCAGCAGCCAGCGGTCGGCCCAGTCCTGCATCGACACCAGCACCGGCAGCAGGGCCCGCCCGGCCGCGCTGAGCCGGTACTCGTAGCGGACCGGCCCCTCCTGGTACGGCACCCTCTCCAGCACCCCGCTGTCCACCAGGTGCCCCAGCCGCTCCGTGAGCACCTTGCGGGAGATGCCCAGCTCCGCCTGGAGCGCGTCGAACCGGTGGTGACCGCGCGCCGCCTCCCGCACCAGCAGCAGGCTCCACCAGTCACCGATCACCGCAGCGGCCTGCGCGACCGCACACGCCGCGTCCCGCTCGGGTACCTCTCGCGCCACGGCTGCCCTCCGTCCTGCCCGGCCTCATTGCCGTACACCATCTTGCGCCACCAGCTCAGTTCCCGATAGAAACGCAGGTGGCGAGTGAGTCTCCAATGGGAACTCACTCGATCGAAGGCCGTTCATCCACACGGGGGAGGAAACACGTGGCGACCGCCACCACCTGGCGCACCGGCACAGCCACCGCCTGGCGCACCTGGCAGATGACCAGACGCGCCTATCCATGGACCTACGCCGTCGGCACCGTGCTGCCCGCCGCGCTCGCCATCGCCCTCGGACACCTCGCCTTCCACGCCATCGGCGCCGGCGAGACCGGCACCGACTTCCACGAAGGCCCCTACCTCGCCTACCTGGCGACCGGTGTCACCGCCTACCAGTTCACCGTCCGGCTCGTCCTCTGGTCCGCCAAAGCCCTCATCACCGAACAACGCCAAGGCACCCTCGGCGCCCTGCTCATCGCCCCCGCCGGCCGCCTGCCCTACCTCCTCGGCTTCACCGCCTTCGCCGTGCTCAGCAGCATCGCCGAATTCCTCACCCTCGCCGTCGTCATCACCGCCCTCGGCATCACCATCCCCGTCGCCTCACCCCTCGGCGCCCTCGCCGGCACCCTCGCCCTGATCACCGCCACCTTCGCGATCTCCGTCGGCCTCGGCGGCCTGATGATCGCCGCCGGCGAGGCACACATCTCCCAGAACACCGTCTTCTGCGTCCTCGGCCTGCTCTGCGGCTACACCTTCCCGCGCACCTACCTGCCCGCCCCCGCCCAGTGGCTCGCCGAGGCCTTCCCCACCACCGCCGCCATGGACGTCCTGCACGGCTCCCTCACCGGCGGCCACACCCTCACCGACCTCGCCCCCCGCCTCACCCTCAGCCTCCTGCTCAGCCTCGCCCTCCTCCTCCTCGGCCTGCGCGCCCTCCCGCACGCCGAAGCCCGCGCCGTGGAAAGGACCTACTGACCATGACCACCGGCATCCACGTCCGCGACCTGCGCAAGGACTTCCCCGTCCGCGACCACGGCCTCTTCGGCCCCCGCACCACCAAGACCGCCGTCGACGGCCTCGACCTCGACATCCCCGCCGGCCGCATCACCGGCCTCCTCGGCCTCAACGGCGCCGGCAAGACCACCACCATCAAGATCCTCGCCACCCTGCTCCGGCCCACCTCCGGCACCGTCCGCGTCGACGGCCTCGACACCGTCACCGACGCCCGTGGCGTTCGCCGCCGCATCAACCTCATCGCCGGCGGCGAACGCATGGTCTACACCCGCATGACCGGCCGCGAGAACCTCTGGTACTTCGCCCAGCTCTACGACGTGCCCAAACGACAGGTGAAGACCCGCATCGACGACCTCCTCGCCCTCGTCGGCCTCACCCACGCCGCCGACACCACGGTCGAGCGCTACTCCCGCGGCATGACCCAGCGCCTCGCCATCGCCCGCGGCCTCATCAACGACCCCGCCTACCTGCTCCTCGACGAACCCACCCTCGGCCTCGACGCCCCCATCGCCCGCGACCTGCGCCGCGTGGTCGCCCGCCTGGCCGCCGAAGGCACCGGAGTCCTCCTCACCTCCCACTACCTGGCCGAGGTCGAGGAACTCTGCTCCCACGTCCACGTCATCGCCGACGGCCGCCACCTCGCCGCGGGCAGCCCGGCCGACCTCAAGGCCGCCACCGGCAGCCACGCGACCGTCCGGATCACGGTCCCCCACCCGTCGCCGGCCGTCGCCGACGTGGCGGCCCGCTTCGGCGCCACCCGCACCCCCACCGAGGACGGCGGCGAGATCCTGACCCTCCGCCACCCCGACGACATCGCCGGCCCCCTGGCCGCGGCCGTCGTCGAGGCAGGCGGCTCCATCACCGCACTCGACATCACCGAGGCGAGCCTGGAGGACGCCATCCTCACCCTCACGGACCGCACGGCACCGACCGAGGCGGTACCGGCATGAGCACCCTGCGCCCCGCCCTGCGGATCTTCGCCGCCGAGACCCTGAAACAGCACCGCCGCCTCTTCGGCCAGCCCCTCGTGGTCTTCTCCATGCTGATCTGGCCCCTGCTCCAACTGGCGACGACCTACTACACCCTCCGCCCGGTGGCCACCGCGTCCCCGGCGGCGGCCCACTGGCCCCTCGCCGCCGACCCCCACCGCCTCCTGGCCTTCCTCGCCACCGGCACCCTGGCCTACGCCTTCTTCTTCTCCCTGGTCCAGTCGGCCTGGCACCTGTCCTTCGAGCGCACCACCGGCACTCTGGAACTGCTCTTCCTCTCCCCGGCGGGCCGCCTCACCCTGATGCTCGCCAACGGCGCCGGCGCCCTCGTCCAGAACGCCTGGCTCCTGACCTGCTTCACCGCGGCGGCCCTGCTCGGCTTCGGCACCCTGTCCGTGGCGGCCTGGTGGATGTACGGAGTCGTGATCCTGGCCCTCCTCGTCCCGGCGATCGCCTGGGGCGCCTTCCTCAACAGCCTCCTGGTCTTCTCCCGCGACTCGGCGTTCCTCTACACGCTCCTCGACGAACCCCTCTGGTTCGTCAGCGCGGTCCGCCTCCCCGCCTTCGCCCTGCCGACGGCCGTCCGCGTCATCGGCGCGGCCTTCCCCCTGACCGGCAGCCTGACAGCGATCCGCGGCGCCCTCCTGAACGCCGAGCCCCTGTCCGAACTGGCCCCCACCCTGACCTGGCTGACAGCGTTGAGCGCCCTGCTCCTGGCGGCAGCGGCGGTGATCCTGCGCGCGGGAGAGGCCCGATCCCAGCGCACCGGGAGACTGACGCTGATCTGAGAAAAGGCGACCGAGAAGGGGCCGTGAACGCAGACGACCCGCGAGTTCGGGTTCTTCGCCTTCGGCGAAGAGCCGGCCGGACGTACCGGCGAACTCGCGGGTCGGGTGACTGCTTGGGATTGGGCCGGCTGCACGCGTCTGTCACGTGCGGGTCCGGCACCGCACTGGATGTGGTGGCGGACCGCTAGCCCGCAGCCACCTCACGCGTCCGGTTCACATACATCTGCCGAACCACCTCCCTTCTCGTGTAAGCCACACCCTAAGAAACCCGGGGGAGGGGCTCAACTGTTTTTCGGTACCTTCTCGCGCATGACCGAACTGCGGTTCGCCACCGTCGACGGCGAAGACACGCTCGAACAGTGGCGGCACGTGCACAACGTGGTCGTGCCGCCTGCGGCGATGTCTCTGGAGGACGCTCGGGGGCGGCGGGGGCGGTACCGGCTGGACAACGCCTATCTCGGGGACGTACTCGTCGGGTGTTCCACGGTGCGGCCACCGGCCGGGGAGGAGCGGGTCGCCACCGTCATCGCGCGGGTGCTGCCCGGGTTCCGGGGGCGCGGGTTCGGGACGGCGTTGTACGAGCAGGGGCTGGCGCAGGCGCGCGGGATGGGGGCCCGGGTGATCGAGACGTGTGTGCTGGCGGTGAACGAGGACGGGTTGCGGTTCGCCCGGCGGCGCGGGTTCGTCGAGGTCGACCGGTATGTGCTCGACGGGGAGCCGCACGAGTGGGTGGATCTGCGGCTGGAGGCGGAGGGCGGCGCCCGGCATTGAATCCTGCAATCTTGCGGGAACAGGATGTGGGCTGTGTCACGTTCCAGTTGAATGAAGGCCAGTGAGCGAATCGAGCGCCTACGTGCGCGGACGCAGCCTCCAGGGGGTCGAGGTGAGTGCTTCCCGGCGGAGTGGGACCACGGACGAGCTGGGGCCGGACGAGCCCGGTGAGCCCGGTGGATCCGATCTGCTCGCCGCGCTGCTGGACGGCATGGACGCGGCTCTGTGTGCCTTCGATGCCGAGGGGGTCGTGACCCACTGGAACCGGGAGGCCGAGCGGATTCTCGGGTGGACCGCCGCCGAGGCCGTCGGGCGGCACGGGTTCGCCGGATGGGCGGTGCGCAGTGCCGACGCCGAGGAGGTGCAGGCCCGGCTGATGTCGGCGATGACCGCGCCGGGGCGGCAGGTGCATGAGTTCGCGCTGGTCACCAAGGACGGCGGGCGGGTGCTCGTGCGGACGCAGTCCGCCGCCGTGCGCGGGCCCGACGGGAAGCCGGCCGGGGTGTACTGCGCGTTCAGCGAGGTCCATGCGCAGATCGATCTGGAGCGGTCCATCGCGCTGAGCGAGGCGCTGTTCGAGGACGCCTCGTGGGGTGTCGTGCTCGTCGACGCGGATCTGCGGCCCGCCGTGGTGAACGCGCATGCCGCTCGCGCGCTCGGTGTCCGTCGTACGTCGGTGCTGGGGCGGCCGCTCGGTGAGCTGCTCGCGCGGGGTGCGGAGGAGCTGGAGGCCGCGCTGACGCATGTGCTGGCCGAGGGTGCGCCGCCCGCGCCCGCGGAGATGTGGGTGTCGGTGCGTACTCCGGAGGGGGAGACGCGGCGCTGCTGGCGGAGCGGGTTCGTGCGGCTGGCCTCGCCGCTCGCGGAGGAGCCGGTGCCGCTCGGGGTGGGCTGGCTGTTCCAGGACGTCACCGAGGCCAAGCAGGGTGAGCAGGAGGCGGCGCTGCTGCGGTTCCGTACGAACCAGTCGCATCGTGCTGCCCGTGCCGCCGCGGAGTGCGAGGACCCGCTGGAGGCGGTCACCGTCCATCTGGACTTCGCCCTCGCCGGTTTCGCCGATCACGCGCTCGTCGACCGGGTGGCGGGGGTGTCGCGTACGGAGGGCGAGGCGGCGCCGGTCCCGGTGCGGTTGGTGCGGCTCGCGGCCACGCCTGCCGGGGCGCCGGGGCCGAGTCTGCTCACCGGGGCGGCCGGGTTGCCGGTGCGGTACGAGGAGGGGCATCCGGCGCTGCAGTGCGCGGAGCGGGCCGGGACGGTGCGCGCGGACGCGGGTTCGGTGGCGGCGGAGCGGGCGCGGGAGTGGGCGCTGGAGCGGCGGTGGCCCGAGGACGCGGTGCACGCGTTGTGCGCGGTGCTGCGCAGCCGGGGGCGGACGCTGGGGATCGTGACGTTTCTGCGCGGGGCGGGGCGCAGCCGGTTCGAGCGGGCGGACCTGATGTACGCGGAGGATGTGGCGGCGCGGATCGCGGGGGCACTGGATCTGGCGGGGGTCGTGGAGGGGGAGTAGCGGAGGGGGAGCGGGGGCGGGCCGGGGGCGGTCGGGGGACGGCGGCGGCCCGCGGTGGCGTCAGTGGCGGTAGAAGATCCGGTCGCCGTACTCCCGCATCACGCGGCCGTTCCACTCGTGGCCGCCGTCGACGTTGCCGGAGCGCAGGAGCGGGGGCTCGATGCCGCGGTCGGCCAGGGTGGCCGCGGTGGTGGCCATGACGGCCTGCATGAGGGCTGCGGTGACGACGGTGGAGGCGGGGGCGAAGGGCGCCGGGATGGTGTCGAGGGTGAGTTCCGCGTCGCCGACCGCGATCTTGGAGTCGAGGACGAGGTCGCAGTGGTCCTTCAGGAAGGTGCCGGAGGAGTGCCGGGACTTGGTCTGCGCGGCGTAGGCGACCGAGGTCACGCCGATGACCTTCACGCCGAGGGCGCGGGCGTTGAGGGCCATTTCCACGGGCAGGGCGTTGCGGCCGGAGAGGGAGATGATCACGAGGGCGTCGCCGGCGCTGACGGGTGAGGTGTCGAGGACGGCGCTCGCGAGGCCGTCGACACGTTCGAGGGCGGAGCCGAGGGTGGCGGGGGTGACGTCGACGCCGACGACGCCGGGTACGGCGAGCAGGTTCATCAGGGCGAGGCCGCCCGCGCGGTAGACGACGTCCTGGGCGGCCAGGGAGGAGTGCCCGGCGCCGAAGGCGAACAGGCGGCCGCCGGCGGTGACGGTGTCGGCGAGCAGGGTGCCGGCCGCGGTGATCGCCTCGGCCTCCTCCTCGCGGACCCGTTGCAGCAGGCCGATGGCGGCGTCGAAGAACAGGTCGGCAGGCGTGCCGTCGCTCATGCGGTGCCCCTTCGCAGCGTCTGTGTCGTGGATCACCGTGAGGTCTGGACCAGTGCGGTGTCAATACGGCCGGGGTCCCCGGGGGCCGGTGTCCCCGGTCAGCGGCACGATCGCCCGCGGCCGAGAGTTCCCGGGGGGAGGGGGAACCGCGCGAACCGGGCCCCCGTTTTCCCGGTACCGCCCGCTTGTCAGTGGGATCCGGCAGAATTGGTGCCAGGGCCAGCGCACGCGGCCGGGCTTCCGGCAGAGGTAATCGAGGGGCACGTATGTCCGGACTGATCGACACCACGGAGATGTATCTCCGCACCATCCTCGAGCTTGAAGAGGAAGGCGTCGTCCCCATGCGCGCCCGCATCGCGGAGCGGCTCGACCAGAGCGGGCCGACGGTGAGCCAGACGGTGGCGCGGATGGAGCGCGACGGGCTGGTCTCCGTGGCCAGTGACCGCCATCTGGAGCTGACCGACGAGGGCCGTCGGCTGGCGACGCGCGTGATGCGCAAGCACCGCCTCGCGGAGTGTCTCCTCGTCGATGTGATCGGCCTGGAGTGGGAGCAGGTGCACGCGGAGGCGTGTCGCTGGGAGCACGTGATGAGCGAGGCCGTCGAGCGGCGTGTGCTGGAGCTGCTGCGGCATCCGACCGAGTCGCCGTACGGCAACCCGATCCCGGGCCTGGAGGAGCTGGGCGAGAAGGACGGCGCCGATCCGTTCCTGGACGAGAGCATGGTCTCGCTGGCCGACCTGGACCCGGGCGCGGACGGGAAGACGGTCGTCGTCCGCCGTATCGGTGAGCCGATCCAGACGGACGCGCAGCTGATGTACACGCTGCGGCGGGCGGGCGTGCAGCCCGGTTCCGTGGTGAGCGTGACGGAGTCGGCCGGTGGGGTGCTGGTGGGCAGCGGCGGTGAGGCGGCCGAGCTGGAGGCGGACGTCGCCTCGCATGTGTTCGTGGCCAAGCGCTGAGCGGGTGAGGGCCCCGGCGCCGTGTGGCGCCGGGGCCTGTCCTCCCCTGTGCTGACCCGGAGCCCCGAGCTCTCAGGGTCACCCCCGCGGACCGTTTTTCCCCGAGCGGTCCGCCTCCCGCCAGAAAGATCCCCTCGGTGGCGGCGATCATTCCTTGGGGGGTGTCACTCGAATGAGGGGTGTTGTCCGCAGGGACCGTATTTTCGAATAGGCATTCGATAGTGTGCGGCGGCAGTACGACGGCAGAACACCGGTACGAGTCAGGCGGAGCTGGGGGGTGCCAGGGCCATGGCACGGCGTATCGACGTGACGGGAGCGGGCGGCGTGCGACTGGCCGCCTGGGAGTTCGCCGACCCTCCCAAGAGGGACCCGGACCGCAGGGATCCGGGCCCCGCGGACCCAGGGGCGGGCACCCCCGGTGTGCTGTTACTCCACGGTCTGATGGGCCGCGCCTCCCACTGGGCCGCGACGGCCCGCCGGCTCGCCGAACGCCACCGCGCCGTCGCACTCGACCAGCGCGGCCACGGCCAGAGCGACAAGCCCCCACAGGCCGCCTACACCCGTGAGGCCTACGTCGAGGACGCCGAGGCCGCCATCGAGCAGCTCGGCCTCGCCCCCGCCGTCCTGATCGGCCACGCCATGGGCGCGCTGACCGCCTGGCAGCTCGCCGCCAAGCGCCCCGACCTGGTGCGCGGCCTGGTCGTCTGCGACATGCGGGCCTCCGCGCTCGGCGCGGCCTCGCAGCGCGAGTGGGCCGACTGGTTCCGGTCCTGGCCCGTGCCCTTCGCCACGCTCGCCGACGTCCGCAGGTGGTTCGGCGAGGACGACCCCTGGGTGGAGCGGCCGAACCCCTCCCGCGGCGCGTTCTACGCCGAGGTGATGCACGAGTGCGACGACGGCTGGCGCCCGGTGTTCGACCCGGAGCAGATGCTCGCCTCCCGCGAGACATGGGTGTACGACGCCCACTGGGAGGAGCTGGCCCAGGTCCGCTGCCCGGCGCTGGTCATGCGCGGCCTGGACGGCGAGCTGGGCCGCGCCGAGGCGCAGGAGATGGTGCGGGTGCTGCCGCGGGGTGCGTACGCCGAGCTGCCCGACGCCGGTCACCTCGCGCACTATGACCAGCCGGAGGCCTGGCGGGGGGCCGTGGAGCCGTTCCTCGACGCGGTCCTCGGGGACTGAACGCCCGTCCGCCGGCCGGTGCCTACCCCTTGCTCACCGCCGCGAGGATCTCCGGGAGCCGGGCCGCCGTCCGCGGGGCCGCCAGCCTGAGGCCCAGCACCGTCAGCCCGGCCCCGTACCCCGCCCCCGCCGGCAGCAGCAGCGGGCTCCACTCCTCGCCGCCGGCGCTGACACCGGCCCAGACGGCCAGGGCGATGACGGGGGCGCACAGCAGCGCCGCCGCGACCATGCCGCCGAAGACCGAGATCCAGGCGAGGCCCGCCTGCCCGGGGGCGACGTTCTTGTGGCCCTCCTGCGGGATGGAGTACGGGAAGCGGGCCGAGGTCCACGCACCGGTCGCCAGCATCGCCCCGAGCAGCGCGAGGGACAGCCCCAGCACCTCCGGCAGCCGCGTCCAGGCGCCCAGCAGCGCCGTCGTCAGCACGGTCACGAGGACGGCGTACGGGAGGGCGACCAGCAGCAGGGCCAGGGCCCGGCCGCGCAGCTCGGTGCGGGCGTCGCGCGCCGAGGAGATGGTCATGGCCACCATCCAGAAGGCGGAGGTGTCCTGCCCGAACTGGTTGTACATCTGGATGCCGAGCATCCCGGCGGCGAAGCACGCGAAGTAGACCGATCCGGTGCCCTGCACCGCGTTGAACACCGGCACGATCAGCCCGATGGCCAGCGAGGTCACCCACGCGGCCTTGGTCTTGGGGTCGCGCCAGATATAGCGCAGGCTGCGTTCCATGACCGTCCCCGTGCGCCCGCCCGGCAGCAGCCGCCCGAGCCCGGCCGAGGAGGCGCGGTCCCGTGGCGCGGCACCCGGAGCCTGCAGCGTGGACCCGTCGGGCGCGGTCATCAGCCGGGTCAGGCTCCGTGCCCAGACCGCCAGCAACAGCCCCGCCGCGGCCCCGCAGAGGGCGAGTCGGGCGAGCGCGGTGCCGTAGGACCCCTCGCTCGCCGCCCGCACCGCCCCCACCGCCGACGCCGGCGGCACCCAGGACAGCACGTCGGCGACCGGCCGCAACCGGCCCGGCCCGGACGATCCCAGCCACTGCGCGCCGAGGTTGACCAGTTGCCCCCCGATCGCGATCACCAGCCCGCTCAGCACGGCCAGATCGCGGCCCTTCCTGCTGGTCAGCAGCCGTACGTTGGCGGTGGCGACGGCCCGCGCCAGTGCCACGCAGACCAGCAGGGCGAGGACGACGGCGACGACCGCGACGACGTACCCCGCCGGGCCGTGCGCCAGGGACAGCGCGCAGCCCGCGAGGACCAGCAGCGTGAACAGGGGGCCGACGCCGACCAGGGAGGCCGCGAGCAGCGCCCGTACCAGCGGCCCGGGGTGCAGCGGCAGCAGCACCAGCCGGGTCGGGTCCAGGGTCTCGTCGCCGGCCGGGAAGAACAGCGGCAGCACCGCCCAGCCCAGCGCCAGTACGGCCGTGCCGGTGACGCCCACCACGTCGGCGTCCGCCTGCCCGCGCAGCAGGAGCAGCCCCAGCAGCTGCGCCAGGGCGAACAGGAGAGCGAGGACGGCGGAGGCGGCGAACGCGGCCCGCCGGCCGCCCGACTGCCGCAGCCCGTTCCTCAGCAGCGACAGCTTCAGCCGTACGAGGTGGGAGGCGGGGCTCGTCATCGGGCCGCCCCGCCGCCCAGCCAGTCGAGATCGGAGCCGGTGTGCCGGTCGCCGGCACCGACCAGCTCGAGGAACGCCCCGTGCAGGGTGGGGTGCGTGCCGCGCACCTCGGCGAGCGTCCCCGTCGCGCGGATGCGGCCCGCCGCCAGCACCGCGACCCAGTCGCACAGCGACTCGACCAGCTCCATGACGTGGGAGGAGAAGACGACGGTGGCCCCGGAGGCCGTGTACCGCTCGAGCACGCCCCGAATGGTCTGCGCGGACACCGGATCGACGCCCTCGAACGGCTCGTCCAGGAAGAGCACCTCGGGGTTGTGGAGGAGGGCCGCGGCGAGCCCGATCTTCTTGCGCATGCCGGTCGAGTAGTCGACGACGAGCTTGTGCTGGGCACCGGCCAGGTCGAGCACGTCCAGCAGTTGTGCGGCCCGTCTGTCGACCTCGGCCCCCGGCAGTCCGCGCAGCCGCCCCGAGTACGCGAGCAGTTCCCGCCCGGAGAGCCGCTCGAACAGCCGCAGCCCCTCGGGCAGCACCCCGATCCGTGCCTTGACGGCCACCGGATCCCGCCACACGTCGTGCCCGACGACCTCGACGGTCCCCTCGTCGGGCCGCAGCAGCCCGGTGACCATGGAGAGGGTGGTGGTCTTCCCGGCGCCGTTGGGCCCGACCAGTCCGACGAACTTCCCCGCGGGCAGCTCCAGATCGATCCCCCCGACAGCCACGTGCTGCCCGAACCGCTTCCAGAGGCCCCGCACCAGTACTGCAGCTTCGGTCATGCAGGCACAGTACGGGGAGGGCGGTTTCGCCGGGAGCGCGGAACTACGCCTGATATGCGGCTCCGTCACATGGGCACACGTCAGCGGTCCCGGCCGCACGCGTAGGCGAGCGGCGAGATCAGCTCCTCGGCGTCCGGCAGCCAGCGATTCGCCGGGGTCGGCCGGCAGGCCCACTGCACGGCGCCACGAGAGCCGAACCGGGTCGGGGGAGCGGCCACGTACGCCCCCTCGCCCAGAGCGGCCAGATCCAGCGAGGCCGGCGACCACCCGAGCTTGCGCACCAGCTCCGGCACCTTCGCGGACGCTCCCGGCAATACGAAGAACTGCATGCGCCGGTCGGGCGTCAGCGTGACCGGCCCCAGGGTCAGCTCCATCCGCTCCATCCGGGCCAGCGCCAGGAAACCGGCGCTCTCCGGGACGGACAGCGCGTCGAAGGTCCGCCCCGTCGGCAGCAGGATCGACGCCGTCGGCTGCTTCTGCCACATCCGGCGGGCGGCGGTCGCGCTGCCGGTCGCCTGGTTCGCCCAGTCGGGGCGCGCGGGGTGCGCACCCGGCGCAGAGCAGGTGGCCTCGCCGCACGAACAGCGCTGCGCCCCGTCGACCGCTTCCAGCCAGGTGCCCGGGAACACGTCCCAGTGCCGCTCCTCGGCGTAGCGTACGGCGGTCTCCAGCAGTGATTCCCCGCGCTGCTGCGGGATCTGACCGGCAATCTGAGTGTTCTGGGCGCCCGCGATCGTCTCTTCCACGCTCCACTCAACTCCCGGGCTCACCTCGAGTTACGGCCATAGCGCGCGCGGGGGAGGAGCATCGATTCCGCAGTCGGGGCGCATGGGTGCACGGGTGGGGGCGCGCGGGAGGAAGCCGGGCGGGGGCGGGGTAACCAGGGGTGGGGTGGCATCAGCCGTTACCCCGGCAAACCGCACATGTCACGCATTGACGGTATGTCAGCTGGGCAGTGATCTTTCCGAAACGGTCACGCTCCAGGGGTTCGCAGGGGGTAGCACATGGCCGCAAGGCCTCTCGTGGCGAGGCAGCCGAACGAACGGCTGCAGGCACTCATCCAGGAAGCGGGGTGCTCGAACGCCGGGCTGGCCCGGCGGGTCAACATGTGCGGCGCCGAGCACGGCCTCGACCTGCGCTACGACAAGACGTCCGTGGCCCGCTGGCTGCGTGGCCAGCAGCCGCGGGGCCGGGCCCCGGCGATCATCGCCGAGGCGCTCGGGCGCAAGCTCGGCCGTACGGTCACGATCGACGAGATCGGCATGGCCAACGGCAAGAACCTCGCCTCGGGGGTCGGTCTCCAGTTCTCGCCGACGGTACTGGGGGCCATCGAGCAGGTCTGCGAGCTGTGGCGCAGCGACGTGGGGCGCCGGGACTTCCTGTCCGGCTCCTCCGTCGCCGCCTCCGCGCTGGTCGAGCCCAGCCGCGACTGGCTGATCTCGGCGCCGGACGCCCAGGTGGCCCGGCAGGCGGGCCCGCGGGTGGGCCAGTCCGACGTGGCGGCCGTGCGGTCCATGACCCAGGCGCTGACCGACCTCGACCACCAGTACGGCAGCGGGCACGTGCGCCCGGTCGTCGTGCACTACCTCAACAGTGTCGTCTCCGGGCTGCTGGCGGGCTCGTACCGGGAGGCGGTCGGCCGGGAACTCTTCTCCGCCGTCGCCCGGTTGACCGAGCTGGCCGGGTACATGGCCGTCGACACCGGTCAACCGGGCCTGGCCCAGCGGTACTACATCCAGTCGCTGCGCCTCGCGCAGGCCGCCGGGGACCGCGGTTACGGCGGTTACGTCCTGGCCGCGTCCATGAGCCACCTCGCCGCGCAGCTCGGCAACCCGCGGGAGATCGCCCAGTTGGCCCGGGCGGCGCAGGAGGGGGCGCGCGGGCACGCGACTCCGCGTGTGGAGGCGATGTTCCATGCGGCCGAGGCGCGCGGGCACGCCCTGCTGGGCGACGTGCGCGCGGCACAGGCGGCAGGCGGCCGGGCGGTGACGGCGATGGAGGAGGCCGACGCCTCCTCGGGGGACGACCCGGTGTGGATCGCGCACTTCGACGAGGCCTATCTGGCCGACGAGTTGGCACACTGCCACCGCGATCTCGGACAGGCGGAGGCGGCGGCCCGGTACGCGGAGCAGTCGCTGGCCGGACATCCCGGGTCCCGGGCCCGCCGGCGCGCCATCGGCTATGTGCTGCTCGCCACGGCCCAGGTGCAGCAGCGCGAGATCGAACAGGCCTGCAGCACCGGCCTGAAGGCGGTGGAGCTGCTGGAGACGCTCCGTTCCAACCGGGGCGCCGAGTACCTGGAGGATCTCCAGCAGCGGCTGGCGCCCTTCCGGGACGAGGCGGTGGTAAGGGAGTTCGGGGCACGCCTGGATCTCCAGCAGGCCGCCTGACCGGCCCGCTGTCCGAACTTCGCCCCGCGATCGCGTGAACGTGAGGGAACGGCTTCCGGGCGTGCGCCGGTGCCGTGGAACGACGGATCGCGGGGCGGTTCTGTTACTGCCGTCACAGGGAAGAAGATCGCGCCCTGAGCTGCGTGGCACCCGGCTCGGGGGACCCGGTAGCGTGAGCCGACGATTCACAAGGTCCCCCATTAGTAGGAGTCCCGGTGACGCAGAGTGGACAGGGCGAGGAGCCCTCGGCGCGGCCCGCGCGCGAAGGCATCGTGCTGCCCTCCGACGGAGGCGAGCCCCTGCTGCCGGGCACGGCCGGAGCGCCCGCCCCCGCCGCCCCGGCCGGCGGTCAGGCCTGGGGCGGTTCCTGGGGCCCCGAGCAGCAGAACCCCCAGCCCGGCCAGGGCTGGCCCCCGGCAGGGGCCCCGCAGTGGGGCGCCCCGGGCGGCCCCGGGCAGCAGCCCGCGTCCGCCGCGAACCCCGGTCCGCTGCCCCCCGAGGGCGCCCCGGCGGCCTCGTACGGCGGTCAGGCGCCCGGCTACGGCGCCGCCGGCCAGGAAGCGCAGTACGGCGGTCAGGCGCCCGGCTACGGCCCCGGCGGCCAGGAACCGCAGTACGGCGGCGGCCCGCAGCCCGCGTACGGCGCGCCGGCCCCGTACCAGCAGCAGTACCCGGCGCCGGCCGCGCCGCTGCCGCCCGCCGTGCCGGACGGCTACCCGGGCGCCCCGCTGCCCCCGACGGCCGACGGAGCCACCCAGTACATACCGCCGGTGCCCGCCGCCGCGGACGAGGGCGCGACCCAGTACATACCGCCCGTGCAGGCGGCACCCGCCGACGGTGCCACCCAGTACATCCCGCCCGTGCCGGCCGCGTCCGCCGACGGTGCCACCCAGTACATCCCGCCGGTGACGCCCGGCGCGCTGCCGCCGGAGTCCGCCGGCGAGGAGACGCGGTACCTCGGTCACGCGCCCCAGCAGGCGGCGCCCGCGCACTCCGACGCGGAGGCCACGCAGTACATCCCGCCCTACGCCGCCCAGGCACAGGGCGCCGACCGGCAGCCGCCGGCCGAGTTCGACAACCTCTTCCGCAGCGGTCCCGCGGGCGGCGACGGACCGGCCGGGGCCACCCAGCAGCTCCCGCTCGTCGACCAGCCGGACGCCTATGCCGGCCGGCCGCAGCCGTCGTACGGCCGGCCGCCGTCGTCGTACAGCCCGGCGCAGCCCTCGTACGGTTCGGCGCAGGACGACGGCGGGCGGCGCGGGGGCCGGTCGCGGGTGCCGCTGATCGCGGCCATCGGGATCGGCATCGTGGTCCTCGGCGTGGGCGCCGGCGCACTGCTCAGCAGCGGGGGCGGCGAGGACCCGAAGGACGACGGCAAGACGGTCGCCGCCGCGTCCCCGGCCACCCAGGACTCCGCCTCGCCCACCGCCGACCCCGCCCGGCAGCAGGCGGTGGCGCTGGACAAGCTGCTCGCCGACAGCGGCAGCAGCCGCGCCTCGGTGATCCAGGCGGTGGCCGACGTCCGGCAGTGCGACAACCTCGACCAGGCCGCCTCCAGCCTGCGCGACGCGGCCAAGCAGCGCGGCCAGCTGGTCACCCGGCTCGGCAAGCTGACCGTGGACAAGCTGCCGGCCAACGCCGACCTCACCGCCGCCCTGACCAAGGCCTGGCAGGCGTCCGCCGCGGCCGACAACCACTACGCGGCCTGGGCCGACCAGGTCAAGGGCGGCCGCAAGAGCTGCAAGAAGGGCCACGCCCGCACCACCGGCGAGACCCAGGCCGGCAACCGGGAGAGCGGCACCGCCAGCACGCAGAAGGTGAAGGCGGCGGCGCTGTGGAACGCGATCGCGAAGACGTACGGCCTGACCCAGCGCCAGCCCACCCAGCTGTGACGGGCTGACGGCCCCGGGACGGACGGCCCGGGGCCGCGGGCGTGCGGCTCACTGCACGTCCGCGGTCTCCAGCGTCCGGGTCATGTCGGCGATCTTGTTGCTGCCGCCGATGCCCTTGCGGGCCGCGACCAGCCTGCCGTCCTGGACCACCTGGAGGGTCACGTTCGCGTTGACCATCCGCGGGAAGCCGACGGCGGCGAGCTTGCTCTCGTAGGGCCAGTGCAGGGTCGGGGTGAGGCCGCCGGTGGAGATCCGCAGGCCGTCGTTGAGGGTGCGGCGCACGGTGTCGGCGCTCACCTCGCCGGCGCCGATCCTCTCCAGCACGGCCCGGAGCACGGTGTAGGCGATCCAGGTGGTCTGCACCCCGGCGTCCGCGGGGTCGATGCGGTTGTCGCCGAAGGCCTCCTCGTTGATCACCTTCTTCATCGCGCTCCAGCGCGTGTCGGAGGCCGGCGGGTACCAGCCGGTGATGTACGACCCCTCGTACGGGCTGGACGCCCCGCCCGTCGCGTTGATCACCGTCTGGTCGACGCTGCCGAGCACGGTCGCGGTGCGCACCGCGGGGTAGTCCTCCCGGGCCCGCCGGAAGGAGTCCATGAAGGTGTCGGTGCGGTCCCCGAGGGCGGGCACCACGCAGCCCTTCCTCGTCACGTTCCTGGTCGCGTTGCGCAGCGCCTGCTCGGCCTGGCTGCCGTACTCGGTGGCGTCCTCGGCCGCCAGCTGGTCGCCGGCGACCGGGTGCCCGTCCGCCTCGAGCCCCGAGTCGAGCATGGCGGGCAGCTCGTCCCCCGCGATGCTGTCGGGGCGCACCAGGACGACGTCGCCGCAGGTGTCCGCGAGGGCCTTGCCCAGACCGGCCAGCAGGGCGGGCTGGCCGCCGTTGACCGGGTACGACATGGAGCCGGTGAACTCGTCGTTGGTGACGCCGTAGCCGCCGATGTAGGGGATGCCGGCCCCTTCCAGCGGGGCGAGGTAGGAGTCGGCGAACTGGCTGTAGGAGCCGACGACCGCGACCACGCCCTCGGCCGCCGCGCGCCGGGCGCACTTCGCGGCACCCACGCTGTCGTTGTGGTCGTTGCAGGTCAGGACCTCGAGCCGGCGGCCGTTGAGGCCGCCGTGGGAGTTGATCCACTTCGCGTAGGCGCGGGCCATCGCGGGCATGCCGGGCTTGTTGGTGGCGTCGCTGTCCTGCGGCGCCCAGGTCATCACCCGGACCGGATCATCCCCGGAGCCCCCCGTGGCACCGGGGATGACCCCGCATCCGGCGGTGAACGACGCACACAGCGCCAGGGCGCCCGCGGCCAGCGCGGTGCCTCTGACGGGCCGGGAGAGTGCGGGAGGGAAGGTGCTGCGGATGCGTCGCCTGCCGGTCATGCACACGCACGATTCCCTCACATCACTAACCCGAGAGTGACCCTCGTTCAACGAAAGGTGACATCCGGGTGAATTGCGGGGGCCGGTGAGACGCGTGTGGCGAAGAACGTACGATCGATGACCGTGCAAGGTTCGGAGAACTCTTCCCGTCGCGGCCGCCGCTCCTCCACCATGGGCGGCATGCCCCTGAACGACATGCCGTGGTGGCGCTGGCGCAGCAATGTGCGCTCGGCGCTGCACATGCTCTCCGACCCGGTGTTCCAGCGGGACGTCTGGCTGGCCGGCGTGGACGGGTTCGGTGACGTCACCGACGCCGTGTACCGGCTGGTGGAGGACACCTGGCTGGACAACTGGTCGGCGGAGAAGTACGTCGGAACGATATTCCGGGACTCGCAGGAGGCCGCGCTCGTCGACACCGCCGTGCTGCGGGTGCTGCGGATCATGCACCAGGTCGGCCCGGACGCGCCGGTCTCCGCGTACCTCGACCACCACGGGTGGCCGGAGGCGGTGCGGGCGGCGCGGGACGCGCATCTGCGCCTCGCGGCGAGCGACGGCGACGACCCGGAGGTCCCGCCGCGGAGTCTGGAAGTGCTGCGGATCATGACGAGGTCCGCGTAGCGGACGGCGGCCCGGGGCGCGGGGCCGGTATGGGACCCTGTAGTGCATGAACGAGCAGTCCGCGACCGCCGCCCCGGCCGACCAGTACGTCCTCACGCTCTCCTGCCCGGACAAGCAGGGCATCGTGCACGCCGTGTCCAGCTATCTGTTCATGACCGGCTGCAACATCGAGGACAGCCAGCAGTTCGGCGACCACGACACGGGTCTGTTCTTCATGCGTGTCCACTTCTCGGCCGAGGCGCCGGTGACGGTGGACAAGCTGCGGGCGAGCTTCGCCGCGATCGGTGACTCCTTCCACATGGACTGGCAGATCAACCGGGCCGACGCGAGGATGCGCATCCTGCTGATGGTCAGCAAGTTCGGGCACTGCCTGAACGACCTGCTGTTCCGGGCCCGGATCGGCGCGCTGCCCGTGGAGATCGTGGGCGTGGTCTCGAACCACACCGACTTCGAGGAGCTGGTCGGCTCCTACAACATTCCGTTCCACCACATTCCGGTGACGAAGGACACCAAGCCGGAGGGTGAGGCGCGGCTGCTGGAGATCGTGCGCGAGGAGAAGGTCGAACTGGTCGTCCTCGCCCGTTACATGCAGGTCCTCTCGGACGACCTGTGCAAGCAGCTCAGCGGCCGGATCATCAACATCCACCACTCGTTCCTGCCGAGCTTCAAGGGCGCGAAGCCGTATCACCAGGCGCACGCGCGGGGTGTGAAGCTGATCGGCGCGACGGCGCACTACGTCACCGCGGATCTCGACGAGGGGCCGATCATCGAGCAGGAGGTCGAGCGGGTGGGCCACGACGTGACGCCGGACCAGCTGGTCGCCATCGGGCGGGACGTGGAGTGCCAGGCGCTGGCGCGGGCGGTGAAGTGGCACGCGGAGCGCAGGATCCTGCGCAACGGGCGCCGGACCGTGGTGTTCGCCTGAGAGCCGCGGGCCTACATGCGGCTCAGTGACGCTGCCGCGAACAGGACGTCCCTGATCGCCTGGCGGTCGCCGTCCTGACCTGCCGCCGCGTCCTCCGGTGACAGATGGCCCGCTGCCAGCTTGCAGAACTCCACGCCGTCCAGGGCGACATGGGCCACCTCGTGGTCCGTGGAGCCCACGGCCGCCGGTGAGTCCAGGGGGATCAGCCACTCGCCGCCCGCCGTGCCCTCGATCTCCAGCCGCAGCGTGCGCCCCGGCGTCCCCGCGGGGACCAGGTGCGCGGTCGGCCCCGGTGCGGAGAGCCCCGCCCGGCGCCGCTCGGCGAGCACGGCCGGCAGCATGCGGGCCGCGAGGTCGATCATCCGGTTCAGATGACGCGGCGCGGGCGGCTCGTAGGGGTAGTCCACCGCCTCCGCGATGTCCTCGGCGTGCACCCAGCACTCGAAGGCGCGGTCCAGCATCGCGTCGTGCAGCGGCAGTTCGAAGTCGCCGTACGACACCGCGAGTCCGTCCGCCCGGCCGCCCGTGAACGACGCCGTCCGCACCAGGCTGTGGCTCTGCTCCCGCCAGGGCCCGCGCACCGAGCGGGTCGGCGGGAAGTGGGAGGCCCGCCAGAACGCCTCGGTGCGTCCGGCCGGGCCCGCCATGGTCTTCTCCGCCGCGTCGGCGGCCTCGGCCAGCGGGTCCTCCAGGCCGAGCGCGGTCGCGATCAGCCCGTCCACCGACAGCAGGTGCGCGATCACGCCGGCGACGGTCGTACGGCGGCTCGTCGCCGTGTCGGCCTCGAACCACCGCAGCCGCACCGGCGCATGCCACTCCGCGTCCCCGAAGTCCTGCAGCAGCGCGTCCAGGCGCGCGGCCTCGGCGTCGTACGGTGCCGCCCAGCCGGGTACCGGGATGCGCGGCGGCCGGCGGTCCAGGCAGCTGTCCAGGACGCGGGTGCGCAGGGCCGGGTCCAGATCGAGGCTCTCCGGCTGGTGCAGCAGCCCGACCGCCTCACGCAGCCGGCGGGCCTCGTCGGCGCAGCTTCCGCAGGCGCCCAGGTGCTCCTCCACGGCGGCCGTCTCCGCCGCGGAGCAGGCGGCCAGCGCCCAGGCCCCGAGGAGCGACTTCAGGACGTCGTGCGACAGGTCGAGCGGCACGGGCGGGAGATCCCCCAGGTCGGCGAGGCGGGGCAGCGGAAGCCCGCTGTCCTCGACGGAGGCGCGGGGCATCGGTATGCGCGGGGGCCTGACCGGATCGTGCTCGTCGTGTTCCTCGAACCGTCCCTCCCCGCTCACACCGCACCCCCGTATCCCGGAGGGGTCCCGGCGTCGTGGGCGGTGGACAGCAGTTGCAGTCCGAGGCGGAGCCGGCGGCGGGCCTCGTCCTCGGTGACGCCGAGGTCGGTGGCGGTCTGGCGGTAGTCGCGGCGCTGGAAGTAGGCCAGTTCCAGGGCGGCGCGCAGCGGGGCGGGCATGGAGTGGACGATGTAGTCGGCGCGGGCGGCGACCGAGGCGCGGCGCACCTTGCGCTCCAGCTCCTCCGCGGAGTCGCCGTCCCCTCGGGGGAGCGCGGCTCTCTCGCTGTCGCGCAGCCGCTGCACGGCGAGCCGGTGGGTCACCGCGGCGACCCAGGAGCGCAGGGGGCCCTGTCTGGGGTCGTAGGTCTCGGGGTGCTCCCAGACGTGGGCGAAGACCTCGCGGGTGACGGCGTCGGCGGCCTTCTCGTCACCGAGGACGCGGTGGGCGAGGCTGTGCACGAGCGAGGCGAACCGGTCGTACAGCTCACCGAGGGCGGCCGCCTCCCCTCGGGCCAGCCGTTGCTGCATCTTGCGGTCCCAGCGGGGCGGTACGTCCTTCTTGGCCATGCGGTCCCCTCCCCTCACCCGTGTCCGGCCCGTCCAGCCTGTCGGTGCTGTCCCCACGAATGTAGTCGGCACGTCCGACAGTGCACGCCCCTTCGTGTCAATGTGCGCCCCCCGAAGCGCCGCAGGTGATAGTGCCCTCTTCACACAACCTTCACGCAAGGCGCGTGCATCTCTGATCGAACAGGATCGATAGTGACCGAAACAAGCCCCTTGTCGATCGCCCGCGGTTTGTTGCGCCACGTTTCAGGGAACGGCCGCTGGGCAGCCGCGCGGAAAGAAGCGTAGGAACTGCTTCCGTTTCCGGGCGGTTCCGGGTTCCGGCGAGCGGAGGGGCATGGCCGTGGCATTCAAGGTGACCGGCGTCGAACAGGGCGAGTGGGCCGTGCTCCGGGTGTCCGGGGAACTGGACCTGATGACCTCGCCGGTGCTGCGGCAACGGGTGCACGACGTCGTCGCCGAGGGCCACCACAGCCTCGTCGTGGACCTCTCCGACGTGTTCTTCTGCGACTCCAGCGGGGTCGGCGTCCTGGTCGCCGCCCGCCGGCTGATCCGCTCCTGTCAGGGCCGGCTGCGGCTGATCCTGCCCGACCGGGGCGCCGACGACGGCTCGCACGTCAACCGGGTGCTCGGCGCGCTCGGTGTCCGCCGCCTCTTCGACGTCCGCCCCGACCTCGACTCCGCGACCACGGACGAGGCCGGTCCGCTCTCGGCCTGAGGGGTGCGGGCGCCTTCGCGACAAAGACACGCCCGTGTCGCGGAATTCCCCCGGTCTCGGCACAACCGCCGGTTTTTCGCCGTCCGGCGGCCGTCCGCGTCGTACGCTCCCTGCCAGAACGACCCACGCACAGGTAAGGCGGCCCGAACAGACATGGTCAGCACCGAGTACGAACGCAGGATCGCCGCCCGGTTCGCCACCTTCGACCAGGACGGCAACGGCACGATCGAACGCGAGGACTTCAGCGCGGCGGCCAAGGCGCTGCTCGCCGAGTTCACCGTGACCGCCCGCTCCGACAAGGGGCAGGCGCTGTACGCGGGCGCGGAGGCCTTCTGGCAGGGCATGGCCGGCATCGCGGACCGGGACGGCGACCAGCGCATCACCCGCGAGGAGTTCGTCACCGGCGCGGTCAAGCGGCTGCGCGACAACCCCGACCGCTTCGCCGAGATCGCCCGCCCCTTCCTGCACGCGGCCCTGGCGGTGGCGGACACGGACGGGGACGGCCACCTCACGGTCGCCGACGCCGCACGCGTGCTGCGGGTCCTGCACGTACCGCAGTCCGTGGCCGAGGCGACCGCGGCGGCCCTCGACACCGACGGGGACGGCAGGATCGGCGAACCGGAGATCGTCCCGGCCTTCGCCCGCTACTTCACCGTTCCCGAGTAGCGCTCCCGCAGCTTGTACTTCAGCACCTTGCGCAGGGTGTCGTTGCGCGGCAGCGCCTGAACCACCTCCAGCCGCTCCGGGAGTTTGTGCACGGACAGGCCCTGGGCCCGCAGGTGCGCGACGACGTCCCGCAGGGTCAGCCCGGGTGCGCCCGCCGGCTGCTCCACCACCGCGCAGACCAGTTCCCCGCGTTCCGCGTCCGGCAGACCGACGACCGCCGCGTCCGCGATCGCCGGATGCGAGGCGAGCAGGTCCTCGATCTCCTTGGCCGAGATGTTCTCGCCCTTGCGGATGATCACGTCCTTCAGGCGGCCGGTGAGCACCAGGTGCCCGGAGCCGGTGACATGGCCCAGGTCGCCGGTGCGCAGGAAGCCGTCGGCGTCGAAGGCCGCCGCCGTCTGCGCGGGGTCCAGGTAGCCCTGGCAGACGGCCTCGCCGCGCAGCCGTACCTCGCCGTCGACGATCCGGATCTCCATGCCCTCCGGCGGGCGCCCCTCGGTCGTGGCGAGGTTGTCGGCGGTGTCCTCCGGGTCGCCCATGGTGATCATCGGGACCTCGGTCATGCCGTACCCGTGGGTGAGCTGGACGCCCATCTCGCCGACCACGCGGTGGTACAGCTCGGGAGGCTTGGGGGCGCCGCCCCCCGCGAGGATCCGCAGGGAGGGGATCAGCCTCTCGTCCGGCCGCTTGCGCTGCTCGGCCAGGAACAGGGAGTAGAAGGCCGTGGAGCCGCCGGCCACCGTCACCCCGTGCCGCCGGTACTCCGCCAGCGCGTCCGGCAGCGCGAAGTGCTCGGACATCACCGCCGGGAAGCCGAGGAGCAGGAGCATCACCGTGTAGTCGGGGCCGGCTATGTGGGCGTACGGGAAGGCCATGGAGCCGACGTCGGCCGGCGTCAGGCGCAGGGCGTGGGCGAGGCAGGAGCCGCCCGCGATCAGGGAGCGGTCGGTGTGCAGCACGCCCTTGGGATCGGAGGTGGTGCCCGAGGTCCAGTAGATCCAGCGGACCGAGGTGCCGTCGGCGGGCGGGGCGGGCAGCACGGACGGGTCGCCGTCGGGAAGCGTGTCGTACGCCTCGAAGACGCCCTTGGCACCCAGCCGCCGGGCCATCTCCGTGTGGTCGTAACCCCGCCACACGCCCGGGACCGCGAAGAACTCCGCCCTCGACTCCCGGAGCGCGAAGCCGACCTCCCGGTCCCGGTAGAAGGGGATGACCGGGGACTGCACGGCGCCCAGGCGGGCCAGGGCGAAGGACAGCAGGGCCGTCTCGATGCGGGTGGGCAGCTGCCAGGCGACCACCGTGCCGGGGCGCACGCCCATGCCGTACAGCCCGGCGGCGACCCGTTCGGCGCGGTCGCGCAGGGCGCCGAAGGTGAGCACCCGGTCCTCCTGGAGCAGCACCGGGAGCCCGGGGGTGAGCCGGGCGCGCCGGTCGGCCAGTTCCCACAGGGTGCGGGAGGAACTCAGGGAGTGCGGGGTCCCGTTCACGTATGCCCCCTCCTTGGCTGACGACTCGTCAGGTGACATGCTATCTGACGGACCATCAGATAAGTACCGTCCGGCGGAGGGGACCCATGGCCACCGAACTGCCCCGCATCATCAGCGTCGACGACCACGTGATCGAGCCCGCCCACCTCTTCGAGACCTGGCTGCCGGCCAGGTACCGGGACCGGGGGCCCCAGCCGCTGACCGCGGGGATCGGGGAGCTGGCCTATGTCGGCGGCAAATACCAGATCACCATGGACCCTCAGGGCCAGCCGACGGACTGGTGGATCTACGAGGACCTGAAGTTCCCGTACAAGCGGAACATCGCCGCCGTCGGCTTCGACCGGGACGAGATGACCCTGGAGGGCATCACCCGGGAGCAGATGCGGCGCGGGTGCTGGGACCCAGGGGCGCGGCTGGAGGACATGGACCTCAACCATGTCGAGGCCAGCCTCTGCTTCCCGACCTTCCCGCGCTTCTGCGGGCAGACCTTCGCCGAGGCGCACGACAAGGAGGTCGCCCTCGCCTGCGTGCGCGCCTACAACGACTGGATGGTGGAGGAGTGGTGCGGGGACAGCGGGGGGCGGCTGATCCCGCTGTGCCTGATCCCGCTGTGGGACGTGGAGCTGGCCGTCGCGGAGATCCGGCGCAACGCCGCGCGCGGGGTGCGGGCCGTCACCTTCTCCGAGATCCCCACCCATCTGGGGCTGCCGTCCATCCACTCCGGGTACTGGGACCCCTTCTTCGCCGCCTGCCAGGAGACCGGCACGGTCGTCAACATGCACATCGGCAGCAGCTCCCAGATGCCGGCCGCCTCCCCGGACGCACCGCCCGCCGTGCAGGCCTCGCTCAGCTTCAACAACGCGATGGCCTCGATGATGGACTACCTCTTCAGCGGGGTCCTGGTGAAGTTCCCGCGGCTCAAACTCGCCTACTCCGAGGGGCAGATGGGCTGGGTCCCCTACGCCCTCGAACGCGCCGACGACGTGTGGGAGGAGCACCGTGCCTGGGGCGGGGTGCGCGATCTGATCCCCGAGCCGCCGTCGACGTACTACTACCGGCAGATCTTCTGCTGCTTCTTCCGGGACAAGCACGGCGTCGCCTCGATCGACGTCGTCGGCCGGGACAACGCCACCTTCGAGACCGACTACCCGCACGTCGACTCGACCTTCCCGCACACCAAGGAGGTCGCCCTCGACCATGTGAAGGGCCTGGACGAGGAGACGGTCTACAAGCTGATGCGGGGCAACGCCATCCGCATGCTGGACCTGGACCTCGACAAGCAGACCCCGTGATGGACCTCTCCCACACACCCGCGGAGGAGGAGTTCCGGGCCCGGCTGCGGGAGTGGCTGGCCAAGGTGCTGCCCACCCTGCCGGCCAAGCCCCCGCCCGGCGACTGGCCCGGCCGCCGCGCCCACGACCTCGGCTGGCAGCGCATGCTGTACGACGCCGGGTACGCCGACGTCCACTGGGACGCCTCCCCGACCACACGGCTGATCTTCCTGGAGGAGACCGAGAAGGCGGGCGCGCCCTACGTGGGGGCCAACTTCGTCGGGCTGCTGCACGCGGGGCCGACCATCGCCGCCGAGGGCACCCCCGGGCAGCGGGCGCGCTGGCTGCCGCCGATCCTGCGCGGCGAGGAGGTCTGGTGCCAGGGGTTCAGCGAACCCGGCGCCGGCTCCGACCTCGCCGCGCTGCGCACGCGCGCGTGGCGCGACGGCGACCACTACGTGGTGACCGGCTCCAAGATCTGGACCTCGCACGCCGAGGTCGCCGACTGGTGCGAACTGCTGGTCCGCACCGCCCCGGACGCGCCCAGGCACCAGGGCATCACCTGGCTGGCCATGCCCATGGACGCCGACGGCGTCACCGTACGGCCGCTGCGCACGCTCGCCGGGTCGGCCGAGTTCGCCGAGGTGTTCCTCGACGAGGTGCGGGTGCCGGTCGCGAACCGGGTCGGGGCGGAGAACGACGGCTGGCGCGTGACCATGGTGACGCTCTCCTTCGAACGCGGCACGGCCTTCGTCGGGGAGGTCGTCGCCTGCCGCCGGGTGCTGGGCGAACTGGCCCGCACCGCACGGGAGAACGGCCGCTGGGACGACGCGGTGCTGCGCCGGCGGCTCGGGCGGCTCGACGCGGAGTTCCGGGCGCTGTGGCGGCTGACCCAGTGGAACGTGAGCGAGGCGGAGGCGAGCGGCGGGGTGCCCGGCGTAGGGGGTTCGGTCTTCAAACTGCGCTACTCGCACGCCCGCCAGGAGCTGTACGACACCGCCGCCGAGGTCCTCGGCCCGGACTGCCTCGACCTGGACCGCCCCTGGGTCCTCGACCGGCTGTCCGCCCTGTCGTACACCATCGCCGCCGGCACCTCGCAGATCCAGCGCAACATCGTGGCCGAGCGGATTCTGGGCCTGCCGAAGGGGAGATGAGCATGCGCTTCCGACTCACCGAGGAACAGGGGCACTTGCGGACCGGCGTGCGGGAGCTGCTGGGGCGGTGCTTCGGGCGGGAGGCGCTGCGGGCGGCCGTGGACGCCCCGGGCCGGATCGACCGGGCGCTGTGGCGGACGCTCGGGGAGGCGGGGTTCTTCGCCCTGCGGCTGCCGGAGGCGGACGGCGGGGTCGGACTGGGCCTGCCCGAGGCCGTGCTGGCCTTCGAGGAGGCGGGACGGGCCCTGCTGCCGGGGCCGCTCGTGGCCACCCATCTGGCGGCCGGCTCCGTGCCCGGTGCGGCCGCCGGGGAGACGGTCGTGGCGGGCGTGGACGGCGCGCTGGTGGAGTGGCTGGACGCGGCGGACGTCGTCCGCGGGAACGCCGCCGGTGCCGTGCCGCTGCGGTCGGTGGATCCGCTCACGCCCCTGCACCGCGTGCCCGGCGCAGGCGGCGGCGAGTCCGGCGCCGGGCCCACGGATCACGTGGCCGGTCTCCTCACCGCCGCCGAGCAGCTGGGCACGGCCGTACGGGTGTGCGAGCTGGCCGTGCAACACGCCCGGACGCGCGAGCAGTTCGGTCGGCCGGTCGGCGCCTTCCAGGCCGTCAAACACCTGTGCGCCGACCTGCTGGTACGGGCCGAGACCGCACGCGCCGCCGTCTACGCCGCCGCCGTGACCGCCGACCCCGCCGACATCGCCGCCGCCCGGCTGCTCGCCGACGAGGCCGCCGTACGGGGAGCCCGCGACTGCCTCCAGGTGCACGGCGGCATGGGCTTCACCTGGGACGCGGACGTGCACCTGCACCTGAAACGGGCCTGGGTGCGGGCCCGGCGTGGCGGTGGGAGCACGCAGAGTGAGGAACTTCTCGCCGCGCGACTGGCGGTCTGACCGGCCGGCCGGGCCCTGGGCTGCGCCACCGCAAAAGCCATGGCCCAAGATGTCGCGGATCGTGGCTTCGTGGTGTCACGGAGCGTCGATACCGGGTTGTGTCCTTCGTGTGACTCGTCACGGCCTGGAGTCGGGTGCCCGCTCCGGTACCTTGTGTGGGATGCGAGTGGCTGCGAGCACGAGCCGTGCCGGTGGCGCCCCTGGGGTGGTGCCGGTCCGCGCGGTGCGCGCCGCTGTTCGCGGGGCGGTCAGGGCCTCTGCCTCCGCCTGTTCGACTCCCCGGCACGAGCGTCGCACAGTATGCCTTACGCGTACTCCTTCGCGCTGGAATATGCCCGAAGCGCTTGTTGGGGTGACTGTACGTCAACCATGCTGTCTCGTAAGGGAATCACGTTCCGTGACCCTTGCTCTGGCCGTTGTTCTGGCCATGCAGAAAATGGCTACGATCGTGGCCCTCGTCGTGCTGATCGCCGCGGCTCGCCCCGTGGCGTCCGGGTGGCGTCGGGTCATGTGTCCGCCGGTTCGGATGGTGTGAGCGGTGCAGGTGCTTCAAGTGCAGCTGGAGATCCGGCCCGACCCCGCGGAGGTGGGGCGGGCGAGGAGATGGACCCGCTCGCGGCTCGCCGGGTCCGGGATAGAGGCCGACGAGCCGTTGGCCGAGACCCTGATCCTGCTCGTCTCCGAGCTGGTGACCAACGCCGTGGTGCACACCGGCCGACCGGCCGTGCTGCGGCTCTCCCTGCCGGGTCCGCCGGCCCCGGCCGCCCCGCCGGCCACGGTGCGGGTGGAGGTGACCGACACCAGTTCCCGCGCTCCCGTGCCGCGGTGCGCCGGCAGCGACGCCACCGGTGGCCGGGGTCTGGCCCTCGTGGACTGCCTGGCCGACCGCTGGGGCTGGAGCCCCGAGGGTGCCGGCAAGAGCATCTGGTGTGAACTGGACCGCTGTTCGAAGCCGCGGGAGAGCGCGGCGATGGCGTACGGGGGCGGACTGTCCGCGTACGGGGGCCTCGCCTTCGAGGCGGTGTAGCCCCCGGTGCGCGGGTGCGCCGGGGGTGCATCCGTGCGCGGGCCCCGTGAACAGGGCGTACGTGACAAATCCCCGTTCCGGCGTTGACGACCCGCGTCCGTCTGATCACGCTGGTGGGCGTCGATTCGCCGCGAGGGGACGGCGAGGGCCCGGGGTGACGGCGGTCCTCGTCGAGTGTGGGTCGCACCGGTCGGCGGCGCGTGCGCACCGCGGTGGGGGGAGGCGCGCCACCGGCCGGTTACGTCAGGGGTGCAGCGGCCGCCGGTTCCACGGCGGCGACGCGCCGGGTCTCAGAGGATCGCCACCGGCGCCACCGGGGTCCCCGTCGCGCCGACGAACGGCTCGGGCATCGCCGACAGCAGGAAGGCGTACCGCCGCTCTTCTCCACAGGCTGTGGACAACTCTTCGAGATTCCAGTTCTGGCCCTGGAGCATCCCCATCTCCACCAGGTCCAGGGCGTGCACGGGCAGCCACAGATTCTCGATCTCGGGCGGAAATATCTCAAACGTGAGCGTGTCGTTCGCGACCGCCGCCACATCGCGGGCGTGGAACCACTCCGGGCAGCGCACCGAAAGCCCCGGCGACGGGTAGCCGTACCCGTGCTTGTCCCCGGCCAGGTACACCCCCACCTGCCCGGTGCGGACGAGCACGATGTCACCGGGCCGGACGCGGACACCGCCGAACTCCTCCGCCGCCCGGAGGTCCTCCGGCGTGACCGCGTGAGCGCCCGCCAGCCGGTCCACGCCCCGCGCGCGGGCCACGTCCAGCAGCACCCCGCGCGAGACGATGTGCCGGGCCTTGTCGATCCCGCCGAACGCGGCACCGTCGTGCGCGGTGACCGTGTGCGCCGGCCGGCCGTTGTAGAGCCGCCCCGAGTGCGACACATGCGTGAGCGCGTCCCAGTGGGTGCCCGCCTGCAGCCCCATGGTCACCACGTCGTCGCTGCAGGCCACCGTGCCCGGACCGAACAGCTCCTGGTTGACCTGCACCATCGCGTGCAGCGGATTGACCCGGCCGGGGATCATCCCGGTCTGCACCCCGTCCTGCCGGAGCGGCAGCGCGAGCGGGACGCGGCGGCCCGACCGGATCTCGGCGGCCGCCGCGCGCACCACCTCGCCGGTGATGAGGTTGAGCGTGCCGATCTCGTCGTCGGCGCCCCAGCGCCCCCAGTTGTTCACGCGCTCGGCGATCTCGTGGAACTCCTCCGGCAGTGCCATCCGGTGCCTCCCCGGGGCTTGTGTCCGCGCGTCCGGCGCGCCATAGAATCTAACGGACCGTCAGAAACCGCGGGAAGGGGCCGGGCGTGGGGAACTTCTTGGCAGGCAAGGTGGTCGCCGTGACCGGCGCCGGACGCGGCATCGGGCGGGCGGTCGCACTGGCCGCGGCGGCCGAGGGGGCGAAGGTCGTCGTCAACGACTACGGCGTCTCGGTCGACGGCGCGTCCCCCGCCGGCGAGGTCGCCGAGGCCGTCGTCAAGGAGATCGGGGCGGCGGGCGGGGACGCGGTCGCGGTGGCCGACGACGTGTCCACGATGGCCGGTGGCCGGCGGATCGTGGACGTCGCGCTGGCCTCGTACGGGCGGCTCGACGGTGTGGTGTGCGTCGCCGGGATCCTGCGCGAGCGGATGCTGTTCAACATGTCCGAGGAGGAGTGGGACCCGGTCGTGGCGACCCACCTCAAGGGCACGTTCACGGTGTTCCGGGCGGCCTCCGCGGTGATGCGCAAGCAGCGGGCGGGGACGCTGATCGGGTTCACCAGCGGCAACCATCAGGGATCGGTGGCGCAGGCCAACTACAGCGCGGCGAAGGGCGGGATCATCTCCCTGGTCCGCAGCGCGGCCCTGGGGCTGAACAAGTACGGGGTCACGGCGAACGCGGTGGCGCCCGTGGCCCGTACGCGGATGTCGGCCGACGTGCCCATGGAGCTGGCGGAGATCGGGGAGCCGGAGGACGTGGCCGCGCTCGTCGTGTACCTGCTGTCGGACGCCGCACGGGAGCAGGGGGTGACCGGGCAGGTCTACACGATCGCCGGGCCGAAGCTCGCGGTGTGGGCCCAGCCGCGGGAGTTGCGGGCCGCGTATGCGGAGGGTTCCTGGACGCCGGAGCGGATCGCGGAGTTCCTGCCGGGGACGGTGGGAGTGGATCCGATGCCGATGCTCTCGCGGGTGCAGGAGATGGAACGGGCCGCCCGCGCGGGGGACCGGCCGAACGCCTAGCGGGGTGGGGTGCGTGCCGTGTGGCGGGTGCGGGTGCGGGTGCGGTGTGGCCGGCCGCACGGTTCCCCGCGCCCCAGAGGCCACCGGAGCCGACCGGTGGGGAGAGGAGAGTCCCGTGGAGTTTGGATTCGACCCCGAGGACGAGGCCTTCCGGGCCGACGCGAAGGCCTGGCTCATGGAGCACGCCGGTCACGGGCGGGACCGGCGGGCCTGGGAGCGCACTCTCGGGAAGGACGGCTGGATCGGGCTCGGCTGGTCCGAGTCCGGGTACGGCAACCGCAGTGCCTCCCTCACCCAACAGGTCGCCTGGGCCGAGGAGTACGCGCGGTCCGGGGCGCCGCCGCGCTCCGGGCACATCGGCGAGAACCTGCTCGCGCCCACCCTGCTCGCCCACGGGACGCGGGAGCAGAAGGCCCGGTTCCTGCCGCCCGTCGCCGCCGGCGACGAGTTGTGGTGCCAGGGGTACAGCGAGCCCGGCGCCGGGTCGGACCTCGCCGGGGTGAGCACGAGGGCCGAGCGGGCCGCGGACGGGTCGTACCGGATCACCGGCCAGAAGATCTGGACGTCGCTCGCCCGCGAGGCCGACTGGTGCTTCGTGCTGGCACGCACCGAGCCCGGATCGCGGCGCCACCACGGGCTGACCTTCCTCCTCGTCCCCATGGACCAGCCGGGGCGCATCGAGGTCCGCCCCATCCGGCAGATGACCGGCACGAGCGACTTCAACGAGGTCTTCTTCGACGGGGCGCACGCACGCGCGGAGCACGTCGTCGGAGGAGCGGGCGGCGGCTGGCGGGTCGCGATGAGCCTGCTCGGCTTCGAGCGCGGGGTCTCCACGCTCGCCCAGCAGATCGGGTTCGCCCAGGAGCTGGCGCGGGTCGTGCGGACGGCCGTGGAGACGGGGGCGGCGGCCGATCCCGTCGTCCGCGACCGGCTGGTGCGCCAGTGGGCCGAGCTGCGCACCATGCGGTGGAACGCCCTGCGGACCCTGGGGCGTCCGGAGGACGCGGGCGCGCCCAGCGTGGCCAAACTGCTGTGGGCGGGCTGGCACCAGCGCCTCGGCGAACTGGCGATGCAGGTGCGCGGGACGGCGGCGGGTGTCGGTCCGGCGGACTGGACGCCCTCGGCACCGTACGAACTCGACGCCTCGCAGCACCTGTTCCTCTTCTCCCGGGCCGACACCGTCTACGGCGGCTCGGACCAGATACAGCGCACGATCATCGCCGAGCGTGTGCTCGGCCTGCCCAGAGAGCCCAAGGGGGCCGTGTGATGCGTGGTGTGGTGTTCGACGGCAGGCAGGTCCGGGTGGTGGACGACCTGGCGGTGCGGGAGCCGGGCCCGGGCGAGGTGCTGGTGGCGATCACGGCGGCCGGGCTGTGCCACAGCGACCTGTCCGTGGTGGACGGCACCATCCCCTTCCCGGTGCCGGTGGTGCTGGGCCACGAGGGCGCCGGGGTGGTCGAGGCGGTCGGCGCCGGTGTCACCCATGTCGCGCCCGGCGACCACGTGGCGCTGTCCACGCTCGCCAACTGCGGCACGTGCGCGGAGTGCGACCGCGGCCGGCCGACGATGTGCCGGCAGGCGATCGGGCGCCCGGGCAAGCCGTTCACCCGGGGCGCGGAAGCGGTGTACCAGTTCGCCGCCAACTCGGCCTTCGCGGAACGCACGGTCGTCAAGGCCGTACAGGCGGTGCGGATCCCCGAGGACATCCCGCCGGCGTCCGCCGCGCTGATCGGCTGCGGGGTGCTCACCGGGGTGGGGGCGGTGCTGAACCGGGCCCGGGTGGACCGGGGGGACAGCGTCGTCGTCATCGGCACGGGCGGGATCGGGCTGAACGTCCTGCAGGGCGCCCGGCTCGCGGGGGCCCTGCGGATCGTCGCCGTGGACGCCGACCCGGCCAAGGAGACGCTGGCCCGGCGGTTCGGCGCGACCGACTTCCTGACGTCGGCGGACGGCGTGCGGGACCTCCTGCCCACGGGCGCCGACCACGCCTTCGAGTGCGTCGGGCGCGTGGAACTGATCCGCGCCGCCATCGACCTCCTGGACCGGCACGGCCAGGCGATCCTCCTCGGTGTGCCCCCGGCCACGGCCGAGGCGTCCTTCCTCGTCTCCTCGCTCTACCTGGACAAGTCCGTCCTCGGCTGCCGCTACGGCTCCTCCCGCCCCCAGCGGGACATCGCCCTGTACGCCGAGCTGTACCGCGAACGCCGCCTGCTGCTCGACGAGCTGGTGACGGCGACCTACCCCGTGGAGGACTTCGAGAAGGCCCGCGCGGACGCGGAGGCGGGCCGCGTGGCGCGGGCGGTGCTCACGTTCTAGACGCCGTTCACCGCCGCCCGGAACGTGCGGCGGTACGCCGTCGGCGTCACCCCGAGCGCCTGCTGAAGATGCTGCCGCATCGACTGGGCCGTGCCGAAGCCCGCCTCCCGGGCCACCTGGTCCATGGACAGGGCGGTGGACTCCAGGAGGTGGCGGGCGCGTTCCACGCGCTGCTGGGTGAGCCACTGGCCGGGGCTGACGCCGACCTCCTCGCGGAACCGGCGGGTGAAGGTGCGCACCGACATGGCCTCCTGCTCGGCCATGTCCCGCAGCTGGATCGGCTCGTGCAGGCGGCCCAGCGCCCAGGCCCGCGCGGCGGTCGTCGTGGCGAGCTGCGGATCGGGGACCGGGCGGTGGATGTACTGGGCCTGGCCCCCGTCGCGGTGGGGCGGTACGACCGTGCGGCGGGCGACGTCGTTGGCGACCGCCGTACCGAAGTCGCGGCGGACCATGTGCAGGCACAGGTCGATGCCGGCGGCCACCCCCGCCGAGGTCAGGACGTCCCCGTCGTCGACGAACAGCACGTCCGCGTCCACCCTGATCCGCGGGAACAACCGCTGGAAGCGCTCGGCGTCGGCCCAGTGCGTGGTCGCCGGGCGGCCGTCCAGGTAGCCGGCGGCGGCGAGGACGTACACGCCGGTGCAGATGGAGGCGAGCCGGGTGCCGGGGCGGATGCGGGCCAGGGCGTCGGCCAGTTCGCCGGTCAGCCGGCCCTCCTCGTAGAGCGGGCCGAGTTCGTACGACGCCGGGACGATCACCGTGTCGGCGGTGGCCAGCGCCTCCGGGCCGTACGGCACGTGCACGGCGAAGTCGGCGTCCGTCTCGACCGGTCCGGGCGGCCGTACCGAACAGGTCACCACCTCGTACAGCAGCCGTCCTTCCGCGTCCTTCGGGCGGCCGAAGATGCGGTGCGGGATGCCCAGCTCGAAGGGCAGCAGCCCGTCGAGGGCGAGGACGACGACCCGGTGCGGACGGAACCCCTCAGCGACAGCCATGGCCCGATCCTAGCGAATGCTGTCCTTTGGGCCACTCGATGGAAAGGCCGCCCGGCCGGAGGCTTGACGACGTGACTCAGACAAGCCCAGCCGCAGCCTCCGTCCAGGCTCCGCCCGCCCGGAACCCCCGCGTGCACCGCGCCTGGTTGGTCGCCGCCGTCACCTTCGTCACGATCATCGGCGCGGCCGCCTTCCGCTCCCTGCCCAGCCTGCTCATCGACCCGCTGAACGAGCAGTTCGGCTGGTCGCGCGGCACGATCGGCGCGGCCGTCTCCATCAACCTCGCGCTGTACGGCCTCACCGCCCCCTTCGCGGCCGCGCTGATGGACCGCTTCGGCATCCGCCGGGTGGTCGCCGTCGCGCTCACCGTGATCGCGGCCGGCTCGGGCCTGACCGTGTGGATGACGGCGGCCTGGCAGCTGTGGCTGTGCTGGGGCCTGCTGGTGGGCCTCGGCAGCGGCGCGATGGCCCTCGCCTTCGCGGCGACCGTCACCAACCGCTGGTTCACCGAGCGGCGTGGCCTGGTCAGCGGCATCCTCACCGCCGCCTCCGCCTCCGGCCAGCTGATCTTCCTGCCGCTGCTGTCCTGGATCGTCGACCGGCACGGCTGGCGCCCCGCCTCCGTCACGGTCGCCCTGGCCGCGCTCGCCGTGGTCCCCTTCGTCTGGATGCTGCTGCGCGACCACCCGGCCGACGTCGGCCAGAAGCCCTACGGCGCGAAGGAGTTCGTGCCCAAGCCGCCCCCGGTCACCGGCGCCGCCCGCCGCACGCTCACGGTCCTCTCCTCCTCCCTCCGCACCGGCACCTTCTGGCTGCTCGCCGGCACCTTCGCGATCTGCGGTGCCTCCACCAACGGCCTCGTCCAGACCCACTTCGTGCCGGCCGAGCACGACCACGGCATGCCGGTCACGACGGCGGCCTCGCTGCTCGCGGTCATCGGCGTCTTCGACGTGGTCGGCACGATAGCCTCCGGCTGGTTCACCGACCGCTTCGAACCGCGCCGCCTGCTCGCCGTCTACTACGCCCTGCGCGGCCTCTCCCTGCTGTTCCTGCCGATGCTGCTGGGCCCCTCCGTCCACCCGCCGATGCTCTTCTTCATCGTCTTCTACGGCCTCGACTGGGTGGCGACCGTCCCGCCGACCCTGGCGCTGTGCCGCGAGCAGTTCGGGGAGGACAGCGCCATCGTCTTCGGCTGGGTGCTCGCCTCCCACCAGATCGGCGCGGCCCTCGTCGCCTACCTCGGCGGCCTCGCCCGCGACGTCTTCGGCTCCTACGACATGGTCTGGTACGCCTCCGGCACCCTGTGCGCGGCGGCGGCCCTGATGTCCCTGGTGATCCGCCGCGCCCCGGTGGCCCCGCTGCCCGCCGTGTCCTGAACCCCCCACCGCGCAGGGGGAGCCGGCGACCGCCTCAGTCGGCGCGGAGCCGGGCGAACCGCCCCCGGTGGAAGAGCAGCGGTTCGTCCGGACCCTCCGCGCCGAGGGCGTCCACCCGGCCCACGACGATCAGGTGGTCGCCCCCGGTGTGCACGGCGTGGACGGTGCAGTCGATCCAGGCGGCGGCACCGGCGAGGCGCGGGGAGCCGGAGACCGGCGCCGGATCGTGCGCGACCCCCGCGAACTTGTCGGCGCCGCTCACCGCGAAGGCGCGGCACAGCTCGCCCTGGCCGGAGCCGAGGACGTTGACGCAGAAGGCGCCGGCGCGGGCGATGCGCGGCCAGGTGGTGGACGTACGGCCCACCATGAAACAGACGAGGGGCGGGTCGAGGGAGAGGGAGGAGAAGGACTGGCAGGCGAAGCCGGCGGGGGCGCCGGAGGGGTCGGCCGGCGGTGCCGTGATCACGGTGACGCCGGTCGCGAACGCCCCCAGCACCCGCCGGAACTCGCCCTGGTCCACCGGTGCCCGCTCGTCCTCCCGCACGCACCGCAACTCCGGCCGCGGCAGCGCCTCCACGGGCCTGGGCCCCAGATACCGGACGGCGGCAGCCGCCGCCCCTGCGTGTCCCATCACGCCTTCCATTGAAGCTGACGGCACGTCAGATGAAAAGCCCGGGGGAAGCACCGGTGAAACCGCCGCCTAGGCTGCGGCCCTGGGGTGGGAGCAGGTGCGAGGGCGGGTCCGGGGGGTCCGGTCGCCGTGGCGGTCCGGTGACATGGCCGCGGCGATCGCCGTGAACGCGGCGCAGCTGCCGGCGGCCGGGCTGTTGTGGTGGATCGGGGCCGTCACCCGGGACCAGTACGACTCCGGCGGCGGGGGCGCCTTCGGGCTCCTGTGTCTGCTGCTGTTCGCGCCGCTGCTGCTGCCGTTGCCGGGCATGCTCGTCTCCGTCGTGCTGACGCTGCCCGCGGTGGGGCTCGCCCGGCCGGCGGGCCGGCGGTTCGGCGGGCCGGACCTGGCCTGGCGGCCGGCCGGGGCGGTGGCCACGGCCGTCTGCTGGGCCGGGGTGACGGCGGCGCTCTGGCACTGGCCGTTCGCCACCACGGCGTCGGTCCTGACCGCCCTGGGCGTACTGCCCGCGCTCGGCGTCACCTACGTCCGCACGCGTTCCTGGTCGCCATGGGGCCTGTGGTGGCGCTCGGCGCTCGCCGGTACCGGTCTGTTCGCGCTGGCCCTCGGCGGCGGGATCGTGGCCTCCGTGACCGGGCTGATCACGCAGTACCAGCCGCCGAAGCTGACCAGCGCCCAGCTCCTGGGGGTCTGGCGGGGCGCGGGAGGAGCCGAACTGCGGCTGCGCCCCGACGGCCGGGCGGAGGCCCGCAGGCTGCCGACCGAGCCCACGGACCGCGACGGGACGGACCAGGACCACCAGGACTACGTGGTGTGCGCGGGCTCCGGCACCTGGGAACCCGACGACGACCCGGACGGCACCGGGCGCGAGGCATCCGCCTGCGCCTGGACGGTGCCTGCGGGATCGACACCCACTGGTCGGTCAGCGGCACCGCGGCCGATCCCGAGCTGTTCGTGCGCTTCGGCGACCCGGACGGGGGCAGCCTGCGGACCCTCGACCGCGCCGCGGACTGACCCTCAACGTCCCCGGAACAGCGGGCTCCTGCGCTCCGTGAACGCTCGCAGGCCCTCCTGGGCGTCCTCGGTCGTCAGGTTGATCTCCTGGGCGGCCGCCTCCGCGGCGAAGGCGGCGGCCCGGTCCGCGTCGAGGGAGGCGTTCACCAGTTGCTTGGTCAGGGCGAGGGCCCGGGTCGGCCCCGCGGCCAGCCGGGCCGCCCACTCCCGTGCCGTCTTGCCCAGCTCCCCGTCGGGGACGACCTGGTTGACCAGGCCCAGCCGCAGCGCCTGCGCCGCCGGGACCGCGTCCCCGAAGAACATCAGCTCCTTGGCCCGTTGCGGCCCGACCAGCCGGGGCAGCAGATAGGCGCCGCCGCCGTCCGGTACGAGGCCGCGCCGCACGAACACCTCGATGAACCGGGCGGACTCGGCGGCCAGCACCAGGTCGCAGGCGAGCGCGAGATGCGCGCCGAGCCCGGCCGCCGTGCCGTTCACGGCCGCCAGCACCGGCTTCTCGCAGTCCAGCACGGCGGCGATCAGCCGCTGCGCGCCGAGGCGCAGGGTGCGGGCGACGTCGCCCGGGACGCGCTCCCCGCCGCCCGCGCCGCCCCGCAGGTCCGCGCCCGCGCAGAACCCGCGCCCGGTCCCCGTGAGCACCACCGCCCGTACCGCCGGATCGGCCGACGCCTGAGCCAGCAGCTCGATCAACCGCTCCCGCTGGGCGGGGGTGAGGGCGTTGAGGGCCTCGGGCCGGTCGAGGGTGACGTACGAGACGTGGTCGCGGACCTCGTGCCGCACCGTGTCGCTCACCTGCACACCACCAGCGCGTCCAGTGCCACCGCGCCCTGTCCGCGGGGCAGCACCATCAGCGGGTTGATGTCCAGCTCGGCGATCTGCCCGCCGAGTTCCAGGGCCATGCGCTGGACCCGCAGGACCACCTCCACCAGCGCGTCCCGGTCGGCCGGCGGCCGGCCCCGGACCCCGTCCAGCAGGGCCCGGCCGCGCAGGTCGGTGAGCATGTCCCGGGCCTGGTCCTCGCCGAACGGCGGGACGCGGACCGCCGTGTCCCGCAGCACCTCCACCAGCACCCCGCCGAGCCCCACGGTCACCGTCGGCCCGAACAGCTCGTCGTGCGTCACACCGACGACCATCTCCACGCCCTGCTCGACCATCTGGCACACCAGGACGCCGTCCAGCGAGACGCCCTCGTAACGGGCGATGTCGGTCAGTTCGCGGTAGGCGTCCCGGACCTGGCTCGCCGAGGTCAGGCCGATCTTCACCAGGCCCAGTTCGCTCTTGTGGGCGATCTGGGCGCCGGAGGCCTTCATCACCACCGGGTAGCCGACCTGCCCGGCCGCCCGGACGGCCGCCGCCGCGCTGGTCACCAACTGCTCGCGCGGCACCCGGATGCCGTAGGCGCGCAGCAGTTGCTTGGCCGCGTGCTCGCTGAGCTGCCGGCCGGGCTGCATCAGGGCCTCGGCCTTGCGGAAGGAGAGCGAGGGGGTGCGCGGGGCCTCGTCGAAGGGGGAGCGGTAGTCGCTCACGAAGCGGTGGTGGTCCAGCCAGGCGCGGACGGCGGTCAGGCAGTTGCCGACGGTGCGGAACGTGGCCACGCGGGAGGAGCCCAGCAGGACGTCCCGGTACGCGGGCTCGGTGCCGACCGGCGAGCCCCACACCACGCACACCAGCTTGTCGGTCTCCTCGGCCGCCTCGACCAGGTCGCTCACGAGCTTGTCGCTGAGCGGCGGGAAGGGGCCGGTGACCGGGCAGACCAGCACGCCGACCGCCGGGTCGGCGAGGAGGGCGTCAATGATCTTCCGGCCGCGCCGGTCGCCGACCGGGTGGCCGCCGTTGTCCACCGGGTTGGCCACGTTCAGGTACTCCGGTATCCACTGGTGCAGCTCGGCCTGCCTGGCCTCGGACAGGCGGGGGAGCCGCAGCCCGGCCGCCGTGGCCAGGTCGGCGACATGGGCGCCGGTGCCGCCGGAGATGGAGTAGACCGCCACCCCGTCCGCGCGGGGAGGCCGGGCCCGTGCCAGCAGGGCGGCGGTGTCCTGGAGTTCGTCCAGGCCGTCGACGCGGAGCACGCCGTACTGCCGCATGGCCGCGTCCACCACGTCGTCGGCGCCGGTGAGCTTGCCGGTGTGCGAGGCGGCCGTACGGGCCCCGGCCTCGGTCCGGCCCACCTTCACGGCGACCACGGGCACCTTGCGGCGGGCGGCGCGGTCGGCGGCCAGCAGGAAGGCACGGCCGTCCTTCAGTCCCTCCAGGTAGCAGGCGATGGCGCCGACCTCGGGCTGCTCCGCGAACCAGGAGAGGAAGTCTGCGGTCTCCAGATCGGCCTCGTTGCCGGTGGGTGCCCAGTGCGAGAGCCGGATGCCCAGCTCCTGCAGGGCGAAGACCGGCCGGCCCTGGTGCCCGGACTGGGTGATCAGGGCGATGGCGGGGCCGGAGAGGTCCTCCCGGAAGCGTTCGAAGGCGTTGAGGTTGGTGTTCGGGCCGAGCAGCCTCAGCCCCGAGCCGCGTACGGCGTCCGCGAGCCGCCGCTGTGCCTCGGCGCCCGCCTCGCCGGTCTCCGCGAAGCCGGAGGCGAAGGCGACGGCGAACTTCACCTTCGCCTCGGCCAGTTCCCCGATCACCGGGAGCGGGTCGGCGACCAGCAGGACCGCCAGGTCGATCTGTTCGGGCAGGTCGGCGACGGAGCCGGCGCACGGGACGCCGAACACCGACGGCCGGACCGGATGCACCGGGTGCACCCGCGCGCCGACCCGCTCGGCCCACGCCAGCAGCTGCCGGGTGATCCCCGTGTTGGGCCGCCCCTCGGTGTCGGAGGCGCCGATCACGGCGACGGACTCGGGCCGGAAGAAGCGGGAGAGGTCGGGTACGTCGGCATACAGCGGGCGCCCGCTGACGTCGAGACCGGTCCCCCCTTCCCGGTCGTCGGTCCGGCCGTGGACGGCGGGTCCGGGCCGCTGCTCGCCGCAGGCGATGACCCGGGCCCGGCGGGAGTCGGTGGTGAGGGTGCCGTGGGTTGATCCAAGCATCGTTCCGCCCGCTCCTGTGAGAGACAGCCAGTAACCTGACGCTCTGTCAGGTTACTGAACTGACGGTGTGTCAGGAATGGTTCGGAACGGCAAAGTTGCCGAGCGGGCTAACCCAGCCGCCTGGCCACCGCCTTGGCGATCCGCCCGGCGTCGAGCGCCATCTCCCGGAACATCCCACTGATGGGATTGGTGAATCCGGTGAAGTACAGACCCGGTGCCCTCTCCGGTGTGCGGCCGCCGTGCACCACCGGCCTGCCGCGCTCGTCCAGCACCCCGAGATGCCCGACCAGCCCCTCCAGCGCCCGGACGTACCCGGTGGCCGCGATCACCGCGTCCGGCGTCAGACGGCTGCCGTCGGCGAGGACCACCTTGCCGTCCTCGAACGCCTCGACGGCGGCCACGATCTCGACCCCGCCCGTGCGCACGGCGTCGATCAGGCCGACGTCCTGGACCGGGATGGCACCCTGCCGCACCCTGCTGTACAGGCCGGTGTCCGGGCGTGGCAGTCCCTGCGCGGACAGGTCCGGGGTGCTGACGCGGCCCACCGGGCCGGCGAGCCGGTCCACCAGCCGCACCGGCAGCCGCCGTACCAGCACGCCCGTGTACTGGGCGGCCCAGCCGAAGGTCGAGCGGCGCAGGATGTGCGGAACGGTACGCACGGCCAGCCGGACCCGCGCGGCCCCGCCCTCCGCCAGGTCCACGGCGATCTCCGCGCCGGTGTTGCCGATGCCGACGACGAGCACGTCCCGGCCGGCGTACGGCTCGGCGTTGCGGTACTCACCGGCGTGCCGGAACTCCCCGGCGTACGCCTCCCGGCCGGGCCAGCCGGGGATGCGCGGGGTGTGGTTGAAGCCGGTGGCGACGACCACCGCGCTGCCGGTCAGCTCGCGCCCGCCGGAGGCGTGCAGCAGCCAGCCCGCGCCGTCCCCGGTCCGCTCGACCCGGTGGACCTCCACGCCGGTGACGATCTCCAGCTCGTGGTGCTCGGCGTACTTCTCCAGGTACCGCACCACGTTGTCGCGGGACACCCAGCGCCCGAACCTCCGGGGTATCGCGAGGCCCGGCAGCGCGGACAGGCGCCGGGTGGTGTGCAGGTGGAGCCGGTCGTAGTGCCCGCGCCAGGAGGCGCCCACCTGGTCGGCCTTCTCCAGCACCACGGCCCGCACGCCCCGTGCCCGGAGCGCGTACGCGGCGGCCAGGCCGCCCGGGCCGGCGCCGATGACGTAGACCGGGCGGTCGGCGGGGGTCGACGAGAGGAGCACGGAGGCGGGACGGGAGGCTGCCATGAGCGGGAGCGTAATCACACCTCCGCTTGATGGGTCTCGGTCAAGACCGGAATTGGTTGCGGATTGATCACGTGTGTGAAGAAGTGACCGCGACTCGTGACGCGGCCCTCATGAATGCGGGGGCTTACCGCTTCCCGCCCCGGTGGCCGGTGACCTCGGCGATCCACGTGACGAAGTCGCCCGGGTCCGTGTTGGCGCCGTGGCCCTGGTCCCAGTAGGAGAGGTGGTCGACGTCGTCACCGAGGCCGTGGGCGGCGGCGGCCAGGTTCGCCGACACCGTCAGCGAGGTGTCGCAGTCCTTGGTGCCGAGCCGGATCCACCAGTGCCTGGAGCGGTGCGGGTTGGCCTTCTCGACCAGGTGGTACATCGGGTTCATCAGAGGCACCGGCGACGGCGCCGATGCCCATGACGACCGTCCTGCGCTTCACTGCCCTGTGCTTCACCGGTTTCACGGTGCGCGCACAGCGAACCCCGGGCGGAAGGCTCGGCAAGGGCCGCAATCTGACGTACCGTCAGATCCATGGACGCGATATGGCTGGACGGCGCGGAGTGGCTGGCGGTGCTGCGCACGGGCCTCGGTCTGTGGTGGCTGGAGAGCTGGCGGCACAAGGACAAGAAGGCCTGGTTCGAGCGGGGGAGCGGCATCGCCTGGGCGGCCGACGTGGCCGCGAAACACCGGTGGACCCCGGTCCGGGCGGGCTTCGACACGGTGGTCCGGCCGCACCCCCGGCTCATGGCGTACGTCGTGGCCTACGCCGAGCTGTCCCTCGGTCTCGGCCTGATCCTCGGCTTCCTGACCCCGGTCGCCCTGCTCGGCGGCCTGCTCCTGAACGCGCTCTACTTCGTCCTCATGATCCATGACTGGGCGGAACAGGGCCAGAACTCGATGATGGCGCTGATCTCGCTGGTCGGCTTCTTCGGGATGGCGTGGCAGACCTGGTCGGTGGACGCGTGGATCGGGTGGTTCTGATGGGCGGCCCGCGCTACGACCTTCCGGAACCCGACGCCTTCACCCGCCCCTACTGGGAGGCGGCGGCGCGGGGCCGCCTGCTGATCCGCCGCTGCGGGGCCTGCGGCCGGGCTCACCACTACCCCCGGGAGTTCTGCCCACACTGCTGGAGCGAGGAGGTGGTCTGGGAGCGGGCGAGCGGTCGCGCGACCCTGTACACCTGGTCCACGGTCCACCGCAACGACCTGCCGCCTTTCGGTGCCCGCACCCCGTACACGCCGGCCGTGGTCGACCTGGCGGAGGGGCCGAGGATGATGACGGAGGTGGTGGACTGCGCGGCGGAGCACCTGGCGGCGGGGATGCCGCTGCGGGTGCGGTTCCGGGAGGGGAGAGCGGTGTTCGGCCCGGGGGCGTGACGCGCGGGGCGGGTGCGGGTCGCCGGCGGCCGCGAGGAGCGGGCGGCGCGGGCGGCCCCATGGCGCCGTCCCGGAGCCGCCCGGCCGGACCCCGTCACGGCCACAGCAGCGTCCTGCTCCAGCCGAACTCCGTGCTGCGGTACTCCAGGCGCACGTGCCGCCTGTGCGGGTCGCCCTGGAAGAACTCCACCGTCTCCGGGTGCAGGCGGTACAGGGTCCAGGTCGGGGACGGCTCGGCGGGGTGCTCGCGGGCCCTCTCCCAGGCCGCCTCCGAGGCCCGCCGCAACTCCTCCAGCGAGGGCAGTTCCTCGCTCTGCCGCCCGGTCAGCGCCGCCGCCAGCGCCCCCGTGGACCGCGCGTGCAGATCGGCCTGGCTCTCCTCGGAGGGCGCCGACGTGACCGGCCCCCGTACCCGGATCTGGCGCCCGAGCGCCGGCCAGTAGAAGGCCAGGGCGGCGTACGGGTGTGCGCTCAGCGCCCGGCCCTTGCGGCTCGTGGCGTGCGTGGCGAAGGACCAGCCGTCCGCGTCGGCGCCGTGCAGCATGACGATCCGTACGTCCGGCTCGCCCGCTTCGTCCACCGTCGCCAGCGACATCGTGTGCGGCTCCGGCTGGCCCGCCGCCACCGCGTCCGCGAACCAGCTCGTGAACAGTGCCAACGGCGTGGGCGGGGCCGTGTCCGGGTCGAAGTGGCGCAGCTCCGTCGTCCCGGGGGCCCAGACCCGCAGTGACCGGAGCAGCTCGTGGAGATCGTGTCGTGCCATGGGGCGAGTATCGCCCCGGCCTCCCGGGCGGCCCGGACCGGCCTGCGTCCCCTGCGCGCCGTGCCGCCCCGGCCCCCTCCGCGCCCTTCCCCTCCTCACTCCCGCCCCAGCACCACCGTCCCCGTCGAGCAGAACCAGCCCCCCGTCCCCGACGCGACCCCCAGTCGTGGCAGTTCCCCGTCCCGGGCGCGGACTTGGCGGTCACCGGCCTCGCCGCGCAGCTGGCGCACCGCCTCCACCAGGAGGAAGAGACCGCGCATTCCGGGGTGTTGGGCGGACAGGCCGCCGCCGTCCGTGTTCACCGGCAGGTCCCCGCCCCGCACCAGCAGGCGTCCCTTCGCCACGAACGCCCCGCCCTCGCCCTTGGCGCAGAAGCCCAGGTCCTCCAGGGTCACCAGGGTCATGTAGGTGAAGGCGTCGTAGATCTCGGCGAAGTCGATGTCGTGGGGGCGGACGCCGGCCCGCCGGAAGGCCAGGCGGCCGCTGACCGCCGCCGGGGAGACCGTGAAGTCCGGCCACTCGGACATCGTGGCGTGGGAGACGTGCTCGCCGGTGCCGAGGATCCAGACGGGGGCGGTACGGCAGTCCCGGACGTACTCCTCGGCCGCCAGCAGGACCGCCGCCCCGCCGTCCGAGCGCAGGCAGCAGTGCAGCTTGGTGAAGGGATCGGCGATCATCGGGCCGGAGAGGACGTCGTCGACGGTGACCGGGGCGCGGAACATCGCTTCCGGGTTCAGGGACGCGTTCGCCCGCGCCTGGACCGCCACCTCCGCCAGCTGCTCGATCGTCGTGCCGTACTCGATCATGTGGCGGCGGGCCGCCATC
Source organism: Streptomyces sp. NPDC031379 (assembly GCF_055569615.1). NCBI lineage: Bacteria > Bacillati > Actinomycetota > Actinomycetes > Kitasatosporales > Streptomycetaceae > Streptomyces > Streptomyces sp. NPDC031379. The sequence goes on from NZ_JBVIIT010000001.1 coordinate 271,683, forward strand.
GCGTACTTGGCGATCAGTGTGTGGCCGTAGGGGACCTCGAACTGGAGGGGGCCCCGGGCCCCGAAGGAGAGGTCGCCCGTTCGGCGGCCCGCCTTGATGTCCGCCCGCGCCGTCGAGCCGTAGGCGAGGAGGACCGCGTTCGCGTGGCCTGCCGCTATCGCGTCCGCCGCGTGCGCCGCCATGACCTCCCAGGTCGAGCCGCCCACCGAGGTGGAGTCCACCCAGGTGGGACGCAGGCCCAGGTACTCGGCGACCTCCACCGGGGCCAGCGTGCCGAGGCCCGCCGAGGCGAACCCGTCCACCCGGGCGCGGTCCAGGCCGGCGTCCGCGAGAGCGCGGCGGGCCGCCTGGGCGTGCAGGGTGTACGGGGTCGCGTCGTCCACACGGCCGCAGTCGGAGAGGGCCACGCCCACCACGGCGACTTTCCTGCTCCCTGGCTTCATGGATCTGACGGTACATCAGATATCGCGGGCGGCGGCAGGGCCGTGTCTCTGGGCATCGCCGCGGGGCCGCTCTAATATGACGCACCGTCAGATCCGGTCCGGAGGGATCAGCCATGGACACGCGTCTCACCGCCGAGCAGGACGAGATCCGCCGAACCCTGCGCGAGCTGCTGCGCAAACGCTGCGGCTCCCCCGAGCTGCGGACCGCCCTCGACAGCCCGGCCGGGTACGACCCCCTCCTGTGGTCCGCCCTCGCCGACCGGCTCGGCCTGCCGGGGCTCGCCCTCCCCGAGCGGTACGGCGGTGTCGGCTGCTCGCCGACGGAGCTGGCCCTGGCCTGCGAGGAGACGGGGCGCGCCCTGGCGCCCTCGCCGCTGCTGGCCACCTCCGTCCTCACCGCCCCGCTGATCCTCGGGCTCGGATCTGCGGCCCAGCGCGCCGAGCTGTTGCCCGAGCTGGCCGCCGGGCGCCTGACCGCCGCCCTCGCCGTCCCCGGGCCCGCCCTCGCCACGGCCCTCGCCCTGACCGGCGCGAACGCCGGGTACGCCGCGGGCGGGGGGCGGGCGGGCGGCGTACAGGCCCGGCGGGCCGGCACCGGGTGGATCCTGTACGGCCAGGCCGACCAGGTGCTGGACGGGCACAGCGCGGGACTGCTGCTCGTCGCCGCGCACACCGGCGGGTTCGCCCGGTCCCGCACGCGCCTGTTCCTGGTGGCGGGGGACGCCGCGGGACTCGTCCGGGACCGGCAGACCGCACTCGACGCCACCCGGCCGCAGGGGCGCGTGCAACTGCGGGACGTTCATGCCGAGTTGCTCGGAGAGGACGGCACGGACGTGCTGCCCGCGCTCGCCGCGCTCGGGGACTTCGTCGCCGCCGTCCTCGCCGCCGAGGCCGTGGGGGCCGCCGGCCGGGTGCTGGAGCGGACCGTGGAGTACGTCGGGCAGCGGGTGCAGTTCGGACGGCCCGTCGGGTCCTTCCAGGCGGTGAAGCACCGGCTGGCGGATGTGTACGTGGCGGTGCGGGCGGCACGGTCGGCCGCCTACTACGCCGCCTGGGCGACGACCCGGGGCGAAGGGGTGGGCGGACTCGCGCTCGCACAGGCGCTGGAGGCGTTGCGCGGTGCCGCCGCCGAGGGCGTCCAGCTGCACGGCGGGATCGGGTTCACCTGGGAGCACGACGCCCACCTGTACTTCAAGCGGGCGGCCGGGGACGAGCTGCTGTTCGGGCCGGTGCACCGGCTGCGGGACCGGGCCGCCGAGACGGCGGGGCTCTTCGTGCGCGGTGAGGTGGCGGTCTGATGGCCCCCGCCGCCGGCGTCCGGCTCGTGCAGAAGGTGTCGTCCACCCGGCTCTTCGCGAAGGTGGCCCCGCATGTGATCCCGGCCCTCGACCGGGGCGTGCACCGGCTCACCCGGGGAAAGGTGCTGCTCAGCGCCCAGCTGCTGCCGGGGGTGATCCTCACCTCCACCGGAGCCCGCAGCGGGCTGCCCCGCCGGACCCCGCTGGCGTGCATGCCCGAGGAGGGCGGGCGGAGCTGGCTCCTCGTCGGCTCCAACTTCGGCCGGACGGGCCACCCCGCCTGGACCCACAACCTGCTCGCCCGACCGGAGGCGTCGATCAGCTGGAAGGGCGAGGACATCCCCGTCACCGCCCTGTTGCTCACCGGGGAGGAGCGGGCCGCGGCCTGGCGGGCCCTGCTGGCGTTCTGGCCGCCGTATGCCACGTACCAGGCCCGGGTGACGCGGGAGATCCGCCTCTTCCGGCTCACCGCCGTGCCCTGAAAGGGGCGCGGGGAGCTGCGCGGCCGGCCACCGCGACGCCGCACCCGGGCCGACGGACCCGCGGCTGCCCGGCCTCTCCTCGCCCGGCGGAGCTAAAGCGTCGCCAGCCGTTCCACCAGCAGAAACGCGCCGATTCCCAGCATCGCCGCGCCCGAGGTGCGGGTCACCGCCCGGGCCGCCGCCGGGCGGGCCGCGAGCAGGGCGCGGGCCAGGACGCCGACGGTGAGGTAGACGGCCGCGCAAGCCGCCATGTGGAGCAGGCCGAGGGCCGCCGTCTGGGCGGGTACGGGCAGGTGGGCGCCCCGCAGGGTGAGGAACTGGGGAAGCACGGAGAGGTAGAGCAGCAGGCCCTTGGGGTTCAGGCCGCTGATCGTCGCCCCGCGCAGGAAGAGCCGCCCGGCGGGCGGGGGCGCGTCCGCCGCCCCGGGGACGGCCGGGCGGCGCAGCACCGACCAGCCCAGCCACAGCAGGTATCCCGCACCCGCCACCGTCAGGGCCGTCAGCAGCCGGGGCGACCCCGCCACCAGGACCGCCAGGCCCGCCGTCGCCAGGACCGTGTGCAGCGCGTACCCGCAGACCAGTCCCGCCACCGCGCGCACCACGGAGCTGCCGCGCAGGGTGGTGGCGATGACGTACGCCCAGTCGGCGCCCGGTACGCACACCAGCAGCAGGTCCACGGCGAGGAAGGAGAAGAGCAGTCCCGAGTCCATGCTGGGGACATTAGGCGCGATTGGCCCGAAAGTGTTCCTGAAGTTTGCCCATGATCACGGATTTTGAGCAAATATCTTTCTCATGGACGACGTGGACCGAAAAATCCTTGCCGAGCTGCAGCAGGACGGGCGGCTGACCGTGACGGAGCTGGCCGCCCGGGTGCGCCTGAGCGTCTCGCCCTGCCACCGGCGGCTGCGCGAGCTGGAGCGCTCCGGTGCCATCCAGGGCTACCGGGCGGTGGTGGACGCGGCGGCGCTCGGCCTGACCTTCGAGGCGCTGGTCTTCGTGTCCATGCGGCAGGAGGACCGGGACACGGTCGCCGAGTTCGAGCGGGCGGTCAGCGAACTGGATCATGTGCTGGACGCGCAGCGGCTGTTCGGCGAGCCGGACTATCTGCTGCGGATCGCCACCGCCGACCTCGCCGCTTTCCAGCGGCTGTACGACGAGCGCCTCGCGACCCTGCCGGGGGTGCAGCGGCTGACCTCGACGCTGGTGATGAAGCACGTCGTCCGGGACCGGCCGCTGCCCGCATAGCAGCGCAGGCGGCGGTTCACGTCCGGTGAACCACCGCCTGCCAGACAGGACTTGGGACCTGGAAAAAGGGCGGGCGCTACTTGCTCGGCTTCTTGCCGGTCACGCCCAGGTGGACCAACAGCGCCAGGTTCGGCTTGAGTTCGGCCTGCTTCACACCCCAGGACGAGAAGCCCTTCTGGTGCGCCGCCACCGCCGCGAGCATCGCGACCAGCGAGCCGGCCACCGCCGCCGGGTTCACGTCCTTGTCGACCCTGCCCTTGGCCTGCAGTTCCGTGATGGCGTCCGCGAGGGAGTTGTTGACCGAGTTCAGGATCTTCATGCGGAGCTTGTAGAAGCGTTTGTCCCCCTCGGCCGCGCCGAGGTCGACCACGCGCAGGATCGCGTCGTTCTTCCGCCAGAACTCCAGGAATCCGTCGACGAGTTCCTGCGCCGTCTGCCAGCCCGCCTTGCCGGCCCAGCTGCGCCCCTCGAGGAGTTCGGTCAACCCGGCGCCCTCGGCCGCCATTTGCTCGGCGACCTCCAGGACGGCGCCCTCGACATCCGGGAAGTACTGGTAGAAGGTCGCGGGCGAAGTGCCCGCCTTCCGGGCGACATCGATGACCTTGACGTCCCGGTAGGGGGAGGAGCTGAGCATCTCGCTGAGGCAGTCGAGCAGCTTCTGCCGGGTCGCCTGCCCACGCCGGCCGGCCACGCGGCCGTCGACGGTACGCACTTGTCCTGTCATGCCGTCAGCTTACCGAGGGGTGATCGGAGCGCGATTCGGCCGACTGCAAATGGGGTGCACGGGTGCTCTGGGGGTGGTGTGCCTGGTCTGCGCGGTGCGCGCGGCCCGGTTACTTTGACGACATGGCCGAAAACAGGGCATCCGGGCACGAAGAGGCGTACAGGGAGGGCGTCCCCTGCTGGGTGGACGCCCAGCTGCCCGACGTCGAGGCGGGCAAGCGGTTCTACGGTGAGCTTTTCGGGTGGTCCTTCGGGGAGGCGTACGGCTCCTCGGTGTGGGCCCGGCTGGACGACGACCTCGTCGCCTCGCTGGCCCCCAAGACGGACGGCCGCATGCCCACCGTCTGGACGGTCTCGTTCGCGGCCTCGGACGCCGTGGCCCTCGCCCGGCGGATCACCGCGGCCGGCGGTCAGGTGGTCATGGCCCCCTTCCCGGTGGGCGACCTCGGCACCGCCGCCCTGGCCGCCGATCCCGAGGGTGCGGTGTTCGGCCTGTGGCAGGCGGGCACCCACCCCGGCTTCGGGCGCCGGCGCGCACCCGGCACCTTCGTCTGGGCCGAGCTGTACACCCGGGACACCGCCGCCGCCAACGCCTTCTACGGCGACCTCTTCCACGACGCCCTGTTCGGCACCGGCGCCGAGCCCGACTTCGGGCGCGCCGACGTCACCGACGTCTTCCCCGCCGAGATGCCCCCGCACTTCCTCACCCACTTCCGGGTCGCGGACCTGGACGACGCGCTCGAGGCCGTGCGTCGGCTCGGCGGACGGGTCCAGGCGCCACCCTTCGAGACGTCGTACGGACGAGTGGCCGTCGTCACCGACAATCAGGGGGCGTCGTTCGCACTACTGCAGCGGTGATCCGTCCGCTTTGACGGAAGACACCCCGATTTGTCGCCGGGTTCGCAGCCAGCCGTCCGGCCAGGAAGAATCGGGGTGCGTGCCGCCATGGCGGTGCGGTGGTGAGACGCTGCACTTCGGTCGCGTACACAGGTGGTGGCGCGGCTCGTACGGGGAGGTGGCAGGCAAGTGGTGGATCAGCTGACGCAGCACGATCCGCGGCGGATCGGGCCGTTCGAGGTGCTGGGCCGGCTGGGCGCCGGCGGCATGGGGCTGGTCTATCTCGCGCGCTCGGCGTCCGGCCGGCGCGTGGCGATCAAGACGGTGCGCACCGAGCTGGCCGAGGACCAGCTCTTCCGGGTCCGCTTCACCCGTGAGGTGGAGGCGGCCCGCGCGGTCTCCGGGTTCTACACGGCCGCCGTGGTCGACGCCGACCCGCGCGCCGCCGTGCCCTGGCTCGCCACCGCCTACGTGCCCGCGCCCTCGCTCGAGGAGATAGTGAACGAGTGCGGGCCGCTCCCGGCCCAGGCCGTGCGCTGGCTCGCGGCGGGCGTCGCCGAGGCCCTGCAGTCCATCCACGGCGCCGGGCTGGTCCACCGCGACCTCAAGCCCTCCAACGTGCTCGTGGTCGAGGACGGACCCCGGGTGATCGACTTCGGCATCGCCTCCGGTGTCTCGAACACCCGTCTGACGATGACGAACGTCGCCGTCGGCACCCCCGCCTACATGTCCCCCGAGCAGGCCAAGGACTCCCGCAGCGTCACCGGCGCCAGCGACGTCTTCTCCCTCGGCTCCATGCTGGTCTTCGCGGCCACCGGCCACCCGCCCTTCCACGGCGCCAACCCGGTCGAGACGGTCTTCATGCTGCTGCGCGAGGGCCCGGACCTCACCGGCCTGCCGGACGAGCTGCGCCCGCTCATCGAGGTCTGTATGCAGATGGAGGCGTCCGGCCGCCCCAGCCCGGCCGACCTCCAGGCCCAGCTCGCCCCGCACCTCTTCGGCTCCGGCTCCGACGACAGCGGCACCGCCTCCGCCTGGCTGCCCGAGAAGGCCGTCGGCCTCATCGAGTCCCGCCGCGGCGGCCGCCCCGCGGCCAAGCCCGCCCCCACCGCGTCCGGTCCCCGCAGCGGCGGCCGTGCGGCGGTTCCGCCGCCGCCCCCGTACGACCCCCCGGTCCCGGCCGCTCCCGTACCGGCCGGCGCGCCCGACACCGGCCCGGTCCGGCTGGCCGGCGCCCCGGTGCCCATCGGCCCCGGCCCCCGGGTCGCCGACGCCCGCGCCGCCGCCGTCAAGGCACCCCCGCCGGAGGCCGGCCTGGTCGCCAGCTGGTCCCGCCCGCGCCCCGGCGTCACCGGCGCCGACTCCGTCGTGTCGGCCGCCCCGCCCCCGGCCCCGGAGGCGGCCAGCGGCTGGCGCCCCTGGCGTTTCCGCATGTCCAACGACGTCTGGGGCACCCCGTCGGTCGACGGCGACCTCGTCTACGTCACCTCCTTCGAGGTGCACGCCCTGGACGTGGGCACCGGCCGCCGCCGCTTCAAGACGCGGGACGTCGCCTGGTCGATGGCGGTGGCGGACGGCCGTGTCCACGCCTCCGACGGTCCCACCCTCTTCGCCCTGGACGCCCGCGAGGGCACCGACCTGTGGCGGCTGTCCACGGACGCCTGGGTGTACTCCCTGCACGCCGACCGGGGCACGGTCGTCACCGGCACCCGCGGCGGCGGCGTCCAGGCCTGGGAGGCCACGGGCGGGCAGAAGCTGTGGGAGATCAGCGGCTGCCAGACCGACTTCGAGTCCCCCGAGGCCGGCCCCCTCGTCCACGACGGCACGGTCTACGTCTGGCAGGACGCCCGGCTGCGCGCCCTGGAGGCCCGCACCGGCGAGGAGCGCTGGTCGTACCCCATCGGCGACGCGGCCTCCTGCGGCGGCGTCCCGCTGCGCCTGGCCCCGGCGTCCGACGGCTACGTCTACGTCTCCGCCGGCAGCCGCGTCCTCGCCGTCGAGGTGGCCAGCGGCATGGTGCGCTGGCACTTCGAGGCCCCGGCGGTCTTCCTGAGCCCGCCGACCTTCGCCCCCGGCCCGGCCGTCACCGGCGGCGGCGTCTATCTCGCCGACTACCTCGGCACGGTCTACGCCCTCGACGCCACCGACGGCCGCGACCGCTGGCGCATCGCGACCGAGGCCCGCTCGTCCGTCGAACCGGTCCTGGTGGCCGCCGGCCATGTCCACGTCGGCAGCGGCAAGGGCCTCTACACCCTGGACGCGGTCACGGGCACGCCCAAGTGGCGCTTCCAGGCGGGCGGCGACGTCGTGGGCGCTCCCGCCGTGGCGGAGGGCCGCATCCACTTCGGCTCCACCGACCACCTGCTGTACACCCTGAAGGCCGACGACGGCCGGCTGCGCTGGAAGCTGGCCACCGGCGGCGAGATCACCGGCTCCCCGGTGGTCAAGGACGGCGTGGTGTACGCGTGCAGCAAGGACCGGTGCGTGTACGCACTGGACGCGGAGAAGGGCACGGGCACGGCACGGACCACGTAGGTGACGGCCGTCGTACCGGTTACACGGAAGGGCTTCGGACGGCGGCCGTCCCAGGGCTGACGCTACCTCCGCCACCGGGCAGCCGCCAGACGGTGTGGCCCGGTCGCTATGGTGATGACATGCCCATGCATGAACGGACGCGTACGCTCAAGTTCACGGCCGTGCTGACCTTCGTGGTCCTCGGCCTCACCGGTTTCTCGTCGGGCCGGCACGGAGGCCACCACGGCAGCGGCGGCGGGGGCGGATGCAGCAGCTCCCACTCGGACCACGACACGTCGTCCTCGTCCACCTCCGGCGGCGGCTCGTACGACGACTCCTCCGACGACTCCTACGGCGACTCGGACGACGACAGCTACAGCAGCAGCGGCACGAGCACCACGGGCGGCACCGGCGGCGGCTCCTACCAGCGCCGCCCCAGGTACCGTTCCACGCCCAGCTCCGGCTCTTCCGGAAGCGGAGGGGCGCTGAAGGACGGCAAGGCGAGACTGGTCAGGTGCGCCACGGAGAAGGCGCAGTACGCGACCGTCGAGGTCAGCAACCCCAACGGCCGCGAGATCGACTTCGAGGTGCGCGTCGAGTTCGACGACGAGCAGGACACGGCCGTCGCCGACAACTCCGCGACGGTCACCGTGCCCGCCAAGGGCACGGCGCAGGTCCAGGTGAAGCTCGTCGGCAGCTTCGGACACCCCGACGACGGACTCATCTTCGAGGTCGACCACTGCACGGTGGACCCGGTGGCGGAGCTGGTGGGCTGAGGGACGCCGCGAGGAGCCCGGCGCCCTGCCCGGCGTCCGCGTCTCACCGCGTCCGGAACTCCCCGCCGCGCCGTCCCGCGAACAGCTCCGCCTGCCGCTCCGCCGGCAGGTTGCCCAGCGCGATGAGATGCGGCGCCTGCGCGAACGCCTGCGCACGCGCCGCCTCCTTGGCCGCCCACAACGCCCGCACGGTCCCCTGCACCCCGGCGGCCGGAAACCCGGCGACGAGGGCGGCACAGCGCACGGCGGCCGCCAGCGCCCCACCGGCCTCCGTCACCTCCGACACCAGGCCGATGTCGTGCGCCCGCCGCGCGGAGATCCGCTCGGCCGAGCCCATCAGCATCATCCGCGCGACCTCCCCGTACGGCATCCGATGCGCCATCAGCACGGACTCGTACGCGCTGACCATGCCGTACGTCGTATGCGGATCGAAGAAGACGGCCGTCGTGTCGGCGACCACGAACTCGCTCTCGCCCAGCAGGTAGAAGGCACCCCCGCAGGCCATGCCGCGCACGGCGGCGACGACCGGCTTCCACAGGTCGTTCGCCTTCGGCCCGACGCCCAGCAGCGGATCGTCCTGCATGTACGGCGACGACGGCTGCGGTACGACGGCGTCCCGGTCGATCCCGGTGCAGAACGCCCGCTCCCCGGCCCCGGTGAGCACGACCGCCCGTACCCCGTCGTCGAACCGCACCTGACGCCACACGGCCCGCAGGTCCTCCACCATCTCCAGGTCGATGGCGTTGAGCCGCGCGGGCCGGTCCAGGGTGACGACGGCGACCTTGGTGTCCTTGTCGACGTCCAGGCGCACGGTGTTCACGCCGGTACCCACTGCGGCAGCCCGCCGGAGAAGACCACCCGCACCCGCGCCCCGATCCGCAGGCCGCCGGGGTCGAGGGAGCCGAGCGGCGCCCCGGGACCGGTGACCAGATTCCCGACCAGCCGTATCCGCGGGGCGTCCTCCAGCTCCACGACGATCACGTTGTACGGCGCCTGCTCCGCGTAGTCGGGCAGCAGCGGCGGATGCGGCACGACGTACGACCACACGCGCCCACGGCCCGACACCGGCCGCCACTCGCCCTCGAAGGACTGGCAGTGCGGGCAGCAGGGGCGGGGCGGGAAGCGGGGCTCGGCGCAGTCGGCGCAGACCTGGACGCGCAGTTCGCCACGGGCGGCGTACTCCCAGAAGGGCGCGCCGTCGGCGTCGGTGACGGGAGTCAGCATGCTGGGTCAACTCCTCAGGAGCAGCGCGGAGGTGGGGACGCCCTCGCCCGCCGTGACCAGGCAGGTGGCGGCGCCGGGGACCTGCGCGGTACTGGTCCCGCGCAGCTGCTTCACCCCTTCGTTGACGAGGTTGAAGCCGTGCACGTAGGCCTCGCTGAGCCCGCCCCCGCCGGTGTTGACGGGCAGCCGCCCGCCGATCTCCAGGGCGCCCTGCTCGGTGAAGGCGCCGCCTTCCCCCCGCCCGCAGAAGCCGTAGCCCTCCAGGGAGAGGGGGACCAGGGCCGTGAACGCGTCGTAGATCTGGGCCACGTCCACGTCGTCCGGTGTGAAGTCGGCGTGCTTCCACAGGTGCCGGGCCGCGGTCCACGCCGGGCCGGTGAGCGGGTCGTCGTTCCAGTAGTTGACCATGCCGTGGTGCTGGGCGGGCAGTCCCTGGGCGGCGGAGTGGACGTACACGGGTTTCTTCGCGCAGTCCCGTGCCCGCTCGCGGCCGACGATCACGCAGGCCAACGCCCCGTCCGTCTCCAGGCAGTTGTCGAAGAGGCACAGCGGCTCGCTGATCCACCGGGAGGTCATGTACATCTCGCGGGTGAGGGGCCGGTCGTACATGACGGCCGCCGGATTCTGGTTGGCGCGGTTCCGGCAGGCCAGGGCGACGTTGAAGAGGTGGTCCCGCGTGGCGCCGTACTCGTGCATGTACCGCCTGGCCAGCATGGCGATCTCGTCGGCGGGCCGCAGGAGGCCGAAGGGGCGGGTCCACTGGGCCGGTGTGGGCAGTTGGACGGCGGTGCTGGTCCACGGCCGGGGCCCGCTGCCCCGCTTCCGAGAGCGCCACGCCACCCCCACCGAGGCCTGCCCGGCGGCGATGGCGGCGGCGAGGTGGGCGACGGTCGCACAGGAGCCGCCCCCTCCGTACCCCACCTTGCTGAAGAAGGTGAGGTCCCCGAATCCGACGGCCTTCGCCAGCTCCACCTCGTCGGTCTCCTCCATGGTGTAGGAGGCCAGGGCGTCGACCTCGCCGGGCGCGATGCCGGCGTCGTCGAGCGCGGCGAGCACGGCCCGGCAGGCGAGCGTCTTCTCGTCCTCCGGCAGGTGCTTGGCGAAGGCGGTCTGCCCGATGCCGACGATGGCGGTGGCGTCCTTGAGTCCCGGACCTGTCATGTGAACCCCCTGTCCTGACAGTTCGTCAGGTTACCGCTAATCTGACGGTCAGTCAGCTGAGCGTGCGTGCTTCGGGGAGGCCTGCTGTGGGTGACTGGGACACCATCCCGGAACTGGTGTGGTCGGCGGCCGAGCGGTACGCGGACGCCGAGGCCGTGGTCGAGGGCCGTACGAGGATCACGTACGCGGAACTGGGCGCCCGGGTGGAGCGCGCGGCGGCGGCCTGCATCGCGAGCGGCGTACGGGTCGGCGACCGGGTGGCGGTGTGGGCGCCCAACTCACTGGACTGGATCGTCGCGGCCCTGGGCGCCGTGTCGGCGGGCGCGGTGCTGGTGCCGCTGAACACCCGCTTCAAGGGCGCGGAGGCGGCGGACGTGCTGCGCCGCAGCGGAGCCCGGCTCCTCTTCGTGACGGGCACGTTCCTCGGCACGTCCTACGTGGCGTCACTGCGGCGGGCGGCGGGCGAGGGGGTGCCCGACGGCCGGGGCCCGCTGCCGGGCCTGCCGGCGCTGGAACAGGTGGTGGTCCTCTCGGACGACGCGCCGGCCGACTTCCGCACGTGGAAGGACTTCCTGGCGGCGGGGGAGGGCGTGGCGGCGGCCGAGGCACGCGCACGCGCGAGCGAGGTGACGGGCGCGGCCGTCTCGGACATCGTCTTCACCTCGGGCACGACGGGCCGCCCCAAGGGCGCGGTGATCACCCACGCCCAGACCCTGCGGGCGTACGGGATCTGGGCGGACCTGGCCGGCCTGCGCGGCACGGACCGCTACCTCATCGTCAACCCCTTCTTCCACACCTTCGGCTACAAGGCGGGCGTGATCGCCTGCCTCATGCGCGGGGCGACGATGGTTCCGCAGCCGGTGTTCACCGTGGACACCGCGCTGGCGAACATCGCGGCGGAACGGATCTCGGTCCTCCCCGGCCCCCCGACCCTGCACCAGTCCCTGCTGGACCACCCGGCCCGCGGCGCCCACGACCTCTCGGCGCTGAGGCTCGTCGTCACGGGCGCGGCCGTCGTCCCCCTCCGCCTGGTGGAACGCCTGCGCGCCGAACTCGGCGTCGGCACGGTCCTCACGGCCTACGGCCTCTCGGAGGCGAGCGGCATCGTCACGATGTGCCGGCGCGGCGACGACCCCTCCGTGATCGCCTCCACGTCCGGCCGGGCGATCCCCGGCGCGCGGGTCCGCGTGGTGGACGCCACGGGCGCGCCGGTGCCCGCGGGCAGCCCCGGGGAGGTGCTGGTCAGCGGCTTCAACGTCATGCGCGGCTACTACGCCGACCCGACGGCCACGGCGGAGGTGGTGACCCCCGACGGCTGGCTGCGCACGGGCGACGTCGGCGTCCTGGACGCGGCGGGCAACCTGCGCATCACCGACCGGATCAAGGACATGTTCATCGTCGGCGGCTTCAACGCCTACCCGGCGGAGATAGAGCAGCTGCTCGGCGTCCACCCCGACGTGGCGGACGTGGCCGTCATCGGCGTCCCCGACGCCCGGCTGGGAGAGGTCGGCAAGGCCTTCGTCGTCCGCCGCCCCGACTCGGTCCTCACCGCCGACGACCTGATCGCCTGGTCCCGCCGCGAGATGGCGAACTACAAGGTCCCCAGAACGGTGGAGTTCCTACCGGAACTCCCCAGGAACGCGAGCGGAAAGGTGACGAAGGGAGAGCTGCGGGGGCGGGCGGGCGGCGCCGCCGAGTGACCGCGGGGAAGCGGGACGTCTGACCACCACCGGCCCCGCGGGCACGCTCGCTCTCACCCCGGACACGCCTCGGCCGCGGCGGCTCCCCCTCCGCGCCGCCGCGGCCGATCCCCGTCTGGATGGTGGCTTACTTGCCGTCGAGGTCCAGAGCCGGCGGGGCCGGCATGTGGCTGTCCAGCGTCGTGATCGTCTCGTCCTTCGGCGGCGTCGGCATGTGGCTGTCGAGCGTCGTGACGGTGCCGTCCTTCGGCGGGGCGGGCATGTGGCTGTCGAGGGTCGTGACCTCGTCCGTGTTCTTTGCCTCTTCGTTGTTGCTCATGATGAAAACTCCCGTGTGGCAGAGCTGATGGGAACGCCCGCTCGGCAACTCCCCCGCGGGCTGTCGAACGGGCGTTCCGGGGCGGTTACTTTATCCGGACGCCCCATCGCGATCCGCCCGCTCCCCCCGTCGTCCGACGGATCGATGACTTGAGCATGGCAGTCGCCCATAAACGTTCGATGAACGTGGCGACGGGCGTGGTCACAGCAGGGCGACCGTGGGGAGCAGACGGCGTAGTTCGTCGGCTTCGGGTGAGCCTGCGCATTCGTAGATGGCGAGGGCTTCGCGCCAACAGGCCGTTGCCCGGTCCGTCTGTCCCAGACTCTTGAGCGAGTGTCCCAGCAAGGTCAGGATGTTGGCACTCATCCACTCGCCACCGATGCAGCCGGTCGTCAGCGCCTGCTCGGCATGCTGTGCGGCTCGTGCGGGGCGCCCCGCGGACATGTGGACCTGCGCGATACGGAAATGGGTGGTGCCCTCCCAAAGGCGCTGCCTGTTCACCGTGAAGGTGGACAACGCCGCGCCGAGTTCCTCCAGGGCCTCGTCGTGGCGTCCTCCGTGCCCGAGTGCGATGCCCAGTGCATATCGCGCGTTGGCCAGGCGGAACGTGAGTCCGAGTTCGTCGTAGATCGCGATGCCTTCGCGAACCAGGTCGATGGCAGTGGAGACGCGCCCCAAGGAGACCAGGACGCGGGAGAGGTTGCACAGGGCGCTGGCTTCCCCCGGGCGGTTGCCGTCGGCCCTGAACGCCTTGATCGCTTCGAGCAGGTGAGCTTCGCTGACGGCGCGTTGGTTGAGGCAGTTGGCGATGATGCCCTGTTCGTTGTGGGCGTTGCCGCAGGTCCAGGGGTCACCCGTGGTGCGGCCGAGTGTGATGGCGCGCTCTGTTTCGGCGCCCGCTTCCTCGAACCGGCCCGCATGACTGAGAACTTGAGCCAGTGTCGTACGGGCCCGGCCCTCGGCAAAGGCGTCACCGAGGGCGGCCGCGGCGTCGCGAGCGGCCTGCGTCGCCGCGCCGTAGCGCAGTGCGCTTGCGCCGGACTCGGCCAGGTCCTTCGAGGCGAGGAGCAGATCGACAGCCTTGCGCAGGGTGGGGGCGGCGAGTGACTGCTGGACGCAGGCAAGGATGCAGGCGGCTTCGCCGTGCAGCCAGTCCAGAGCCTTGGCGTCGTCCACGAACTCCTGACCGGGATGTTCCGTCCGTTCGAGGTGGTCCACCGTGCGATCACCCGGGCGCTCTATGGCGTACACCCGCGCCGCCGTCCCCAGATAGAAGTCCAGCAACCGCGACATGGCCGAATCGCGTTCGCTCGGTGGCTGTTCGTCTCGTTCTGCGCAGGCGCGGGCGTAGAGGCGGACCAGGTCGTGGAAGCGGTAGCGGCCGGGGGCCGCCGACTCCAGGAGGGAGGTGTCGACGAGGGATTCCAGGAGGTCCTCCGTCTCCTCCGCGGGGAGGTCCAGGACCGCCGCCGCGGCGGCGAGGGAGATGTCCGGGCCGTCGGCCAGGCCGAGGAGGCGGAAGGCGCGGGCCTGGGGCGGCTCCAGCTGGCCGTAGCCCAGTTCGAAGGTGGCCTTGACCGCGAGGTCGCCGGCCTGCAGCTCGTCCAGCCGGCGGCGTTCGTCCGCCAGCTTGGCGGCGAGGACCGACACCGTCCAGGTGCGGCGGGCCGCCAGGCGGGACGCGGCGATACGGATGGCCAGCGGCAGGAAGCCACAGGCGGCCACCACGTCCAGGGCCGCCTCCCGTTCCGCGGCCACCCGCTCCTCGCCCACGATCCTCGTGAAGAGGGACAGCGCCTCGTCGGGGGACATGACGTCGAGGTCGATCAGGTGGGCGCCGGCGAGGTCGAGCATGCGGACCCGGGACGTGACCAGGGCCGCGCAGCCCTCCGTGCCGGGCAGGAGGGGGCGTACCTGGGCCGCGTCCTTCGCGTTGTCCAGCAGGACCAGGACCCGGCGGCCGTCCAGGACCGAGCGGTACAGGGCCGCCCGCTCCTCCAGGCTGTCCGGGACCGCCGAGTCCGCCGTGCCCAGCGCGCGCAGGAACGAGCCCAGGACCGTCTCCGGTTCCGCGGGGCGGGGTCCGGCACCCTGCAGGTCCACGTACAGCTGGCCGTCGGGGAACGCGGGCCGCGCCCGGTGGGCCACGTGGACCGCCAGGGTCGTCTTGCCCACGCCGCCGATGCCGGCCAGTGCCGAGACCGCCATCACCCGGCCCTCCGTCTCGGACGCCGAGGCCAGCACCTCGCTCAGCTCGGTCACGAAGCCCGTACGGCCCGTGAAGTCGGGGACCGAGGCGGGCAGCTGGGCCGGGCGGACGGGGGCCGAGGCGGGCTCGGCCGCCGGGGCGGAGGGCTCCGCCAGCGCCGGGTCCGCCTGGAGGATGCGCTGCTGGAGTTCGCTGAGACCCGGGCGCGGATCGACGCCCAGCTCCTCGGCCAGGAGGCGGCGGGTGTCGGCGTAGACCGCGAGGGCTTCCGCCTGGCGCCCGCTGCGGTACAGGGCCAGCATCAGCAGCTCGCGCAGGCGTTCGCGCAGCGGGTGTGCCGCCGTCAGCGCCGTCAGTTCCGAGACCGCCTCCGCGTGGCAGCCCTGTTCCAGGTCCATGTCCAGGCGGGACTCGAGCAGGCCCAGGCGCCACTCCTCCAGCCTGGCCCGCTGGGCCTCGGCGTAGGGGCCGGGTACGCCGGCCAGGGGCTCGCCGTCCCACAGGGCCAGGGCCCGGTTCAGGACCTCGCGGGCCTGGGGCAGGTCCCCGGCGCCGCGCGCCTTCTCGGCCTCCGTGGCCAGTTCCTGGGCGACCGACAGGTCCAGGGCGCCCTCGCGCAGGCCGCGTACCGCGTAGCCGCCGGACTCGCTCACCAGGACGCCGGGGTCGAGGACCTTGCGGAGCCGGGAGGCGTAGGTGCGCAGTGCCGCCAGGGCCTGGGACGGCGGTTCGGTGCCCCACAGCGCGTCGATCAGTTCCGCCGCCGTGGCCGTACGGCCCTCCCGCAGCAGCAGGGCGGCCAGCAGGGCGCGCTGCTGGGGGGAGCCCGTGTTCAGCGCGTCCGCGCCGCGCCAGGCCCGCACCGGACCGAGCACGCTGAAGCGCAGCGCCTCCGGCTCCGCGACGGAGCCGGTCCCGGCCATGGTCTCGGAGCCGGGACGCCGCTGCTCAGGCACTCGCGGCCCACCGTCCATGGGTTCGTCCCCCTCGGCATCACGAACAACCCCGTCAGTTTGCCTTGTTCCGGGCAGTTGCGTCAGCCGTGGGAGACGCCGATCACAGGGTGGCATGCACGGTGCACAAGGTCCTCACACCCTCTTCGCATCCGCTGCCCCGGCCCCAGGAGCTGACGGCCCGTCAGATCGGCGCTACGGTGAGCGCCATGGAGACCACACAGTTCCCGCTGATCATCTCCGTCGACGACCACACCGTGGAGCCCGCCACCGTCTGGCAGGACCGGCTGCCGAAGAAGTACCTGGACGTCGGACCCCGGATCGTGCGCGCGCCGCTGAAGGAGATGACCTTCCTGGGCGGACGCTTCAAGCCCGTCATGGGCGAGCCCGGCAGCACGGACGGCCCCCTCGGCGACTGGTGGGTCTACGAGGACCTGCATCGCCCCCTCACCCGTCTCGACACCGCCGTCGGCTACGACCGGGACGAGATCCGCCTCGAGGTCATCACCTACGAGCAGATGCGGGCCGGGTCGTACGACGTACCCGCCCGCCTCGCCGACATGGACGTCAACCACGTCCGGTCCGCCCTGTGCTTCCCGACCTTCCCCCGCTTCTGCGGGCAGACCTTCACCGAGGCCCGGGACCGTGACCTCGCCCTGCTCTGTGTCCGTGCCTACAACGACTGGATGGTGGAGGAGTGGTGCGGGGCGACGGCGCGGGGGCGGCTGATACCGCTCACGCTCATCCCCCTGTGGGACGCCCGGCTGGCGGCCGAGGAGGTGCGGCGCAACGCCGCGCGGGGCGTACGGGCCGTGGCCTTCTCCGAGATACCCCCGCACCTCGGTCTGCCGTCGGTCCACACCGAGGAGTGGGACCCGTTCCTCGAGGCCTGCGACGAGACCGGCACGGTCGTCGCCATGCACATCGGCTCCAGTAGCCGGATGCCCTCCACCTCCGCCGACGCCCCGCCCGCCGTCGGCTCCACCATCACCTTCGCCAACTGCTGCTTCTCGATGGTCGACTGGCTGATGAGCGGCAAGTTCGAGCGGTTTTCGAACCTGAAGGTCATGTACGCGGAGGGGCAGATCGGGTGGATCCCGTACATCCTCGAGCGCGCGGATGTGGTGTGGGAGGAGAACCGCGGATGGGGCGGGGTCGCCGACAAGGTGCGCCGGCCGCCGTCCGAGCTGTTCGCCGAGCACGTCTACGGCTGCTTCTTCGACGACGCCTTCGGGCTGAGGAACCTGGACTCCATCGGCGTCGGGAACGTCCTGTACGAGACCGACTACCCGCACTCCGACTCCACCTGGCCCAAGTCCCGCGAGGTCGGCGAGGCGCAGATGGGGCATCTGGCGCCGGACGTGGTCGAGCGGATCGTGCGCGGCAACGCCATCGAGCTGCTCGGGCTGACGGAGGACGGGCTGTGGAGGGGTGCCGCGTGACCCTCGCCCACGGCATCCAGCTGCCCGTCCAGTCCCAGAGCACCCTCTACGCGGAGGCGTGGGAGGCCGGGGCCGGGCCGAAGGACCTGGTCGCGGTCGCCCGGGCCGTGGACCGTGCCGGGTTCGGCTACCTGGCCTGCTGCGACCATGTGGCGATCCCGCGGCGGCTGGCCCCCGCGATGAGCACGGTCTGGTACGACCCCGTCGCCACCCTCGCCCATCTCGCCGCCGTGACCGAGCGCGTCCGGCTGCTCAGCCATGTGGCCGTCGTCGGGCTGCGGCACCCGCTGCTCACCGCCAAGCAGTACGCCACCCTCGACCATCTCTCCGGCGGCCGGCTGATCCTCGGCGTGGGTGCGGGGCACGTGCGGGAGGAGTTCGAGGTCCTCGGGGCGGACTTCGAGCGGCGGGGAGCCGTGCTCGACGAGGGCATCGACGCCCTGCGGGCCGCTCTCGGGCCCGAGGAGTTCCCCGAGCACCACGGCAAGCTGTACGACTTCGCCGGCCTCGGGCAGCGGCCCCGGCCCGCCCAGCCGGCCCTGCCCGTGTGGGTCGGCGGCTCCTCGCCCGCCGCCGTTCGCCGGGCCGCGCTCAAGGGCGACGGGTGGCTGCCGCAGGGGGACCCCCGGGAGCGGCTGCCCGCGCAGATCGCGCGGATCCGGCGGCTCCGGGACGAACACGGCGTCGAGGGGCCCTTCACCGTCGGCGCCATCACCGAGCCGCTGTACGTCGGCCGGGCCGGCTGGGACGTCGGCAGGCGCACCCTCACCGGGGCGCCCGAGGAGATCGCCGAGTCGCTGCGGGCGTACCGGGCGATGGGCGTGGACCAGATCCAGGTGCGGTTCCGCAGCCGGAGCCGGGCCGAACTCATCGAGCAGATCGACATGTTCGGGGCGGAGGTCGCGCCCCGGCTGGACTGAGCAGGAGGAACCGGCATGGGCAAGCTGGACGGGCGGGTCGTCATCGTCACCGGGGCGGCCCGCGGACAGGGCGAGCAGGAGGCGCGGCTCTTCCGGGCGGAGGGCGCACGGGTGGTCGTCGCCGATGTGCTGGACGAGCAGGGCAAGGCGCTGGCCGAGGAGATAGGCGCGCTGTACGTCCACCTCGACGTGGGCACGCAGGAGGGGTGGCAGGAGGCCGTCGCGGCCGCCAAACGGGCGTACGGGCGCATCGACGGGCTGGTCAACAACGCCGGGATCCTGCGTTTCAACGCCCTCGTGGACACTCCGCTGGAGGAGTTCATGCAGGTCGTGCAGGTGAACCAGGTCGGCTGCTTCCTGGGGATGAAGACGGTGGCGCCGGAGCTGGCCGACGGGGGGACCATCGTCAACACCGCCTCCTACACGGCGCTCACCGGGATGGCGGCCGTGGGCACGTACGCGGCGACCAAGCACGCCGTGCTCGGGCTCACCCGGGTGGCCGCGCTGGAGCTGGCGGGCAGGCGGATCCGGGTCAACGCCATCTGCCCGGGCGCCGTCGACACCGCGATGTCCAACCCGGCCCGGCTGGACCCCGACGCGGACCCGGAGGAGATGAGCCGGGCCCTGGACGAGCTGTACCGCAAGCTCGTGCCGCTCGGCCGGGTCGGGCAGCCGGCGGAGGTGGCCCGCCTCGCCCTCTTCCTCACGTCGGACGACTCCTCGTACATCACCGGGCAGCCGTTCGTGATCGACGGCGGCTGGCTGGCCGGGGTCAGCGTCCTCTGAGCCCTTATCTGACACACCATCAGCTATTGACGGTCGAAGCGGCCGGTGCGACAGTCGGCCGACATACGCTTTCTGACGGAGCGTCAGAAGAACCGAGGGACGGTGGACCGCCGTGGAATTCGGGCTCTTTGTACAGGGATACGTGGGCAAGCGCGCCGAGACCGACCCGCTGGCCGAGCACAAGGCGCTGATGGAGGAGACCGAGTACGTCATCCAGGCGGACCAGTCCGGCTTCAAGTACGCGTGGGCCTCCGAGCACCACTTCCTGGAGGAGTACTCGCACCTCTCCGCCAACGACGTCTTCCTCGGCTACCTCGCCCACGCGACCGGGCGGATCCACCTGGGCTCCGGGATCTTCAACCCGCTGGCCCAGGTCAACCACCCCGTGAAGGTGGCCGAGAAGGTCGCCATGCTCGACCACCTCAGTGAAGGCCGCTTCGAGTTCGGCAGCGGGCGGGGCGCCGGCAGCCACGAGATCCTCGGCTTCCTGCCCGGCATCACCGACATGAACCACACGAAGGAGATCTGGGAGGAGACGATCGCCGAGTTCCCGAAGATGTGGCTCCAGGACGAGTACGCGGGCTTCCAGGGCAAGCACTGGCAGCTGCCGCCGCGGAAGATCCTGCCGAAGCCGTACGGGAAGTCGCACCCGGCGATGTGGTACGCCGCCGGGTCGCCGCCCTCGTACGCCATGGCGGCGAAGAAGGGGCTCGGGGTGCTCGGCTTCAGCATCCAGAAGGTCTCCGACATGGAGTGGGTGCTGGAGCAGTACAAGACGGCGATCGTGGACGCGGAACCCGTCGGGGACTTCGTGAACGACAACGTGATGGTGACGACCACGGCCATCTGCGCGCCGACGCACGCGGAGGCGATCGACATCGCCGTGCACGGCGGCCTGCACTATCTGCCCTCGCTGGTCTTCCGGTACCACGACACCTTCCCGCGGCCCGAGGGCTTCCCGGTCTGGCCGGAGACGCTGCCCGAGTACACGCCGGAGTTCGTGGAGCTGCTGATCGAGGAGGAGCTGCTGATCTGCGGCGACCCGGACGAGGTGCTGCGGCAGTGCAAGCGGTGGGAGCAGGCAGGGGCCGACCAGCTGAGCTTCGGGCTGCCGGTGGGGGTGCCGAAGGAGGAGACGCTGCAGACGATCCGGCTGATCGGGGAGCACGTGGTCCCGAAGATCGACACGGATCCCGTGCACCGGACGAGCCGGTTCCGGGCTGCCTCGTAAGGAGACCGGGTTCATGCTTGATCACGTCATCAAAGGAGCGACGGTCGTCGACGGGACCGGGGCGCCCGCGGTCGTCGCCGACGTCGGCATACGGGACGGCCGTATCGCCGTGCTGGGTACCGTCACCGCGGAATCCCGCACGGCGGAGGACGCCTCCGGGCTCGTCCTCGCCCCCGGCTTCGTCGACCCCCACACCCACTACGACGCCCAGCTCTTCTGGGACCCGTACGCCACTCCCTCGCTGAACCACGGGGTGACCACCGTCGCCGCCGGCAACTGCGGGTTCACCCTCGCCCCGCTCAACCCCGACCGCCCCGAGGACGCCGACTACACCCGGCGGATGATGTCCAAGGTGGAGGGCATGTCCCTGGTGGCGCTGGAGGAAGGGGCGCCCTGGAACTGGCACTCCTTCGGCGACTACCTGGACGCCCTCGAGGGACGGATCGCCGTCAACGCGGGCTTCATGGTCGGGCACTGCGCGCTGCGGCGTCATGTGATGGGGCCGGAGGCGGTCGGCGGGCAGCCGGACGCGGAGCAGCTGCGGCACATGCTCCGGCTGCTGCACGAGGCCATGGACGCCGGAGCCTGGGGGCTGTCCACCACCCAGTCCGGCACCCACACCGACGGGGACGGGCAGCCGGTCGCCTCACGGCACGCCAGGCCCGCGGAACTGCTCGCCCTCTCGGGCGCCGTCGGCGAGCACGAGGGCACCCAGATCGAGGCGATCGTCGCCGGGTGCCTGGACCAGTTCAGCGATGCCGAGATCGATCTGCTCGTGGAGATGAGCGCGGCCGCCGGGCGGCCCCTGAACTGGAACGTCCTCACCATCGACGCGGCCGTGCCGGAACGCGTGCCCCGGCAGCTGAGCGCGAGCGAGCGGGCCCGCAAGGCGGGCGGCCGGGTGGTGGCCCTCACCATGCCCATCCTCACCCCGATGAACATGTCCCTGGGCACGTTCTGCGCCCTGAACCTCATCCCCGGCTGGGGGCCGGTCCTCGGGCTGCCCGTCGCCGAGCGCATCTCCCGGCTCCGCGACCCGGACGTCAGAGCGGAGATGCTGCGGCGGGCCGGGTCGAAGGAGGCGGGCGTCTTCCGGCGGCTCGCGGACTTCGGCCGGTACGTCATCGGCGACACCTACAGCGAGGCCAACCGCGGCCTGACCGGCCGGGTGGTGCGGGACATCGCCGCCGAGCGCGGGCAGGACCCGTTCGGCTGCCTGGTGGACATCTGCGCCGAGGACGGGCTGCGTACGGTGCTGTGGCCGATGCCGAGCGACAACGACCCCGCCTCCTGGGCGCTGCGCGCCGATGCCTGGCAGCACGAGGACGTCCTGCTCGGCGGTTCGGACGCGGGCGCCCATCTGGACCGGATGTGCGGGGCGCCGTACACCACCCGGTTCCTCGGGGACTGTCTGCGCGGGCGGAAGCTGGTCGGCCTGGAGCAGGCGGTGCGCATGCTGACCGACGATCCGGCGCGGCTCTTCGGGCTGCGCGAGCGGGGCCGGGTCACGGAGGGCTTCCACGCCGACCTGGTGCTCTTCGACCCGGAGCGGATCGACGCGGGCCGGGCCCGGCTGGTGCACGACCTGCCGGGTGACAGCCCCCGCCTGGACTCCAGGGCGCTCGGGGTGCGGGCCGTGTGGGTCAACGGGGTCGAGGCGATCCGGGACGACGTGGTGACCGGGGCCGTGCCGGGCAGGGTGCTGCGGTCCGGGCGGGACACGCGGACGGTGAGCACACGGTGAGCGAGGGACAGCCGCTGTTCGTCGGCGGGGAGTGGGTCGAGCCGGATGGGGGGCACTATCCGGTGACCGACCCGGCCACCGAGGGGCTGGTGGGCTGGGCGCCGGAGGCGTCGCCGGAGCAGGTGCGGGCGGCCTGCGCGGCGGCCCGGGAGGCGTTCGGGCCGTGGTCGCGGACCCGGCCGGAGGAGCGGGCGGCGGTACTGGGACGGGCCGCGGAGATCATCCGCGGCTCCCTGGAGCCGTACGCCGACCTCGCCCGCGCCGAGACCGGGGCGACGACCGGGACGGCCCGCGCCCTGCAGGTCGGGGTGGCCGCCGCCCGCTTCCGCCGGTACGCCACGGTCGAGCCCGCCGAGTGGGCGATACCCCCGCAGATCAACGAGGCGGGCCCGATGGGCAGGGCCGGTGTGATGGGCGCGCTCGCGATACGGCAGCCCGTCGGGGTCGTCACCTGCATCACCTCCTACAACAACCCGTGGGCCAACCCGGCCGGCAAGGTCGCACCGGCCCTGGCCATGGGCAACACGGTGGTGGTCAAGCCCGCCCCGCAGGACCCCCTCTCCGTGTACCGGATGGCGGAGGCGCTGGAGGCGGCCGGGGTGCCGCCGGGCGTGGTGAACGTCGTCTCGGGGCGGGACGTGGCGGTGGGGGAGGCGGCGGTGGCCTCCGGCGACGTCGACATGGTCAGCTTCACCGGTTCCACGGCCGTCGGCCGGCGCATCGCCGAGGTGTGCGGGCGGGACATGAAACGCCAGTTGATGGAGCTGGGCGGGAAGGGGGCGGCCGTGGTCCTCGACGACGCCGACCTCGGCTCGGCCGTCGCCGGCATCGGCACCACCTTCTCCTTCTACAGCGGGCAGATCTGCACCGCCCCGACCCGGGTGCTGGCCCAGCGGGCGGTGTACGACCGGCTGGTGGAGCAACTGGGCGCATACGCCGGGCGGCTGAAGGTGGGGGACCCGAGGGAGCCGGACACCGTCGTGGGGCCGGTGATCTCGGCCGAGCACCGGGCGCGCGTGGAGTCGTACGTCGCACTCGGGCGGAAGGAGGGCGCCGTGGTCGTGACCGGCGGGGAACGGCCGCCGCAGGAGCGCGGGTTCTACGTCCGGCCCACTCTTCTCGCCGACTGCGGCAACGACATGCGGGTGGCCCGGGAGGAGATCTTCGGGCCCGTGGTGGTGGTGATCCCCTTCGACGACGAGGAGGAGGGGGTGGCCCTCGCCAACGACTCCGACTACGGGCTCATCGACTACGTCTGGTCCGGTGACGTGGCCAGGGCCTTCCGGGTGGCGCGGCGGCTGCGGGCGGGCGGCGTGGGCATCAACACGGTCGGCCGCAACATGGAGGCCCCGTTCGGCGGGTTCGGCAAGAGCGGGGTCGGCCGGGACGTCGGCGTGTACGCCCTGCACGCCTACAGCGAGGTGCAGGCCCTGGTGTGGCCGGGCTGAGCGTCCGGCACCGCGGCGGGCTCAGTCCGTCAGGTCCACCCGTACCGTCAGCAGGTCCGTGCCGAACGCCCGTACCGCCGCGCTGTTGAAGCGGGGCAGGGCGCGCAGCCGGGCCCGGGCGTCGTCGTCGGGGAGGAGGTGGGCGGTGCCGTGGTGCCAGCGGCCGGCGATACGGACGCGGACCGCGGGATCGGCCTGGATGTTGCGCACGTACTGCGACTTGTGGCCGAACTCCGAGACGAGCCAGAAGGAGTCCCCGGCCCGGCGCCCGCCCACCGGTGTCTGCCGCGGCTCACCGGAGACGCGGCCGGTGGTCTCCAGGAGGGTCTGGAAGGGCAGGCGCCGGTTGAGCGGGTTGGCCAGATGCCGCTGGAAGCGGGTCACGATGCGGTGCTTGAGGTCGGCGCGGCCTGACATGTCGGTGACTCCCCTGCTCTCCCGGCGCGTACGCAGCCCGGCGCGGATGCTGTGGCGGCCCCGTGCGGGGCGTGTGATACGCGGACGCCCGTACGGTAGCCGCGTGTTAGCCTCCCCGCGGTCACGAACTAGCGCAACGGGGGAACGTGATGGGCACGTCTTCGGACGGCTACACGGTCAGGTCCGGCATGTCCGGGCAGGCGAAGGAACTGGACGGCGCGGGCGACGACGCGGGACACATCCGCGAGGCGATCAGCCCCGCCATGTGCTACACGCAGGACGCGCTGGGCGGCTCGGAGACGGCGGCGGCGTTCAACGCGTTCGCCTCGGCCTGGGAGGCGGACGCCTCCACACTGGAGTCGGCGCTGCACGAACTGGCGGGCAAGGTCCGCCTGGCCAAGGGCGCCTACGGGGGCAGCGACCACGCCGTCGGGACCCGGGCCGCGTCCGTGTCCGTCGGCGGCGGCCTCACCACGATGCCGACACCCGCCGAGAACGGCGTCTCCACGATGCCGGCGTACGCCGACCGCCCGTCGGCCCTGTCGAACTACTGAGGGCGGCCCGATGACGGGATTCTTCAGTCCGCTGGACTCCCCGGCGGCTCGCCGCTCCTGGCTGTCCGGACTGTGCGAGAGCATTCCCAAGGCCGGGTCCAAGGACGATCTGCTGAACCAGATCGACGGCGCGCTCTTCGTGTCCGCGCCGGACGGCGACAAGGCGACACTCGAATCGCTGAGCAAGCGCTACCGCGGCCAGGTCGACAAGGCCGGTGACCTGCACGACCGGGTGAACAAGGTGGCCCGCAAGGGGCTGCCGGAGGTCTGGGCCGGCGACACGAGCGTCCTCGCCTCCGACGCGGTGGGCGCCGCCGGACGGGCCGCGACGAAGATGGCCGAGGCCTTCCAGGGCGGCGCGAAGGCGCTGCTCACGCTGGCCGACGCGCTCGGGCACGCGCAGAAGCAGGACGCCGACGGCCGCGCCAAGATGGAGCAGGCCAAGCAGCGGCTCGGTGGCAAGGACGGCTTCTTCGACCGGATGGTCGAGACCGACGAGGAGAAGGCGGACCTCGCGGCGGCCCGGACCGTCGCCGCCGCCGGGGTCGACCTGATGCACAAGGCGGCCGTCGCCGCGGACGACGCCGTCCGTACCGCGGCCCGGGACCTGAACAAGTGGGCGGCCGAGGCGCGCGCCGGGAAGATGCACACCGACGACCTGTCCGCGGTCGACCGGCTGATGCTCGCCGACAGCAGCGGACCGGCCGGCGCCGCCGACTACAACGAGATCCTCACCGCCAACGACCTGGAACGCTCGGGCCGGGTCATGGAGAAGCTCTCGCCGGCCGACCGGGCCCGGATGGAGCAGATCCTGGCGAAGGCGTCGTCCCCGCAGGAGAAGGCGTACCTCATGAAGGCCCTCGCCGCGGGCCACGGCGTCGACGACATCGAGGCGTTCGGCGGGAAGATCCACGGCAAGGACCCGGCGTGGCTCCAGCAGCACCTGACGCCGATCGTCACCCAGGGGGACAGCCTCAAGAACGAGGGGACGGACCCCGGCAGCGGCGCCAACGTCAACACCGACCTGCAGAGCTTCGGCTCCCAGCAGTGGTCCCAGGGCGGCGACGGCAGTGAGGGCACGTGTGTGGCCTCGTCCACGGTCACCGCCCGTGCCATGGTCGACCCCGTCTACGCCCTCTCGCTCACCGGCGGGCCCACCGGGCAGGAGAACGACCCGGCCGCCTTCCGGCGGCGCCTGGTGGACGAACAGCACCGGGTGCACCAGGAGGGTCACGGCGGCGCCAACTACAACGGCATGGGGCTCGAGGGCAAGACCGAGGTGGTCAACAAGGAGATCAGCCCGGAGACCGGTAGCTCCTACGAACTGCACGAGGTCCGTGACGCGGACGCGCGGCGCAACGTCCTGCCGGACATCGAGAAGGCGGTGGCGGAGGGCAAGCCGGTGCCCATCGGTGTCGAGGGGTACGACGCGGACGGCAAGCGGTCCGGCCACGCCATGATGATCGTCGGCCAGGAGGGCGACAAGCTGCAGATCTACAATCCGTGGGGCCAGACGACCTGGGTCAGCGAGGACGACTTCGTCAACGGCGGCATGGCGAAGGCCAGCAACAACGGACTGCCCGGCGCGTACGCCGTTCACCTGCCCCAGGACTGACAGACCCAGGAACCGGCGACTGACCATGACTTCACGCGCACCTCTCCTTCGTTCGGCCGCCCTCGTCTGCCTGCTCGCCCTCACCGGCTGCGGCGAGGGCGCAGGGACGAGCGGCACCGCCGGAACCGGCGCGAGTGCTGCCCCCGGTACGGCCGCAGCCGATCGCGGCGGGACCGGCGCCGAGTACGGCACCGGGAACCGGGACATCACCGTCGCGCCGGGCAAGCGGTTCTCCCTCACCGTCCCCGCGGCCCCGACCCTGGGCCAGAACTGGTACCTCGCCGACCCGGAGCCGGACCCGGCCGTGCTGAGGTACCGGGGCGAGCGGCAGAACAACGACGGCGGCGACGCCGACGGCAGCACCGGCGGCACCCGGTCCTTCGACTTCACCGCCCGGGCCAGGGGCAGGGCCACGGTGCGACTGCTGTACTGCCCCCTGCACACGTGCACCGGCCCCGGCCCCGGCGACCGGTCCACCCTGTCCCCCACCTCCAAGGGCACGGCGTCCCCGTCCCCCTACCCCACCGCGACCGGCACCCCGGACGCGCACGCCGGCTTCTACGTCTTCACGATCACCGTCCGCTGACCCGGACCGGAACCGAGGCCCTCATGCCCCCTGCTCCCGACAGCCGCACCGACGACGAGGTCCTGGCCGCCACCGAC
The DNA here is from genome assembly GCF_055569615.1 of Streptomyces sp. NPDC031379. Taxonomy (NCBI): domain Bacteria; kingdom Bacillati; phylum Actinomycetota; class Actinomycetes; order Kitasatosporales; family Streptomycetaceae; genus Streptomyces; species Streptomyces sp. NPDC031379. The sequence goes on from NZ_JBVIIT010000001.1 coordinate 298,387, forward strand.
GTCACCATGCTGCTCCGCTACGGCCTGACCCAGGACTCCTTTCGCACCGCCCTGTTCGGGGACGGCGCCGTCGCGGCCGCCGTCACCCTCGACCGGCTCGGCGTGCTGCCGCGCTCGGTGGTGTTCGTCGCCGAGATCGTCCGGGCCGGCGGCCTGGCGTACGCCGCGGAGCTGCCCGAGCCGCTGCCGTCCCCGGAGCCGGCGGCCGTGCTGCGCGACTGGCTGAGCGGCGCCGCGCAGACCGCCACCACACCGGAGGCCGAGACCTGGGCCGCCCGCTGGCTGGACGCCGTGGCCGAGATCATCGCCCTGCGCCGCGCCACCCGTGGGGGCACCCCCTAGGCGCGTCAAGCAGTACCGAGGAAGGCGGGATTGGTGAAGGCGGCCATCGCCCCCGGCAGCGGGCCGAGGGCCGTCTCGTGGCGCAACTCCGCCCGGACGTAGGCCGCGTGCGCAGGGGTCGTACGCCACTCGACCACGCCCTGCCCGGACACCGGCAGCGGCTCGCCGGTGAACAGCGTGCCCTGGTCGGTGACGAAGCGGACGGAGCAGCGCGGGGCGCCGGACACCTCCAGGCGGACGGTCACCGGGGTGTCGTCCGGCACCGCCAGCCGCTCGCCGATGCCGGCCTCCTGGCCGTCACCCACAGCGGTGAGGGCGAGCGTCACGTGCCGCGACTCGGCCACGTACGAGCGGCCCGCGCGCAGGCCCCGCTGGATCGCCGCGCGTGTGAGGTCCTCGGCGAGGACGACCGTCTGGGGCGTGCCGACCGCGTCCGGGTCACGGTGGGCGTCGCTGTTGCCCATGGCCGGCAGCCACCGCCGCCCCTGCCGCACGGACGCGACGAGCCGGGCGTCCCAGGCGGCCAGCGTCACCTCGTCGTCGGGCGTGTACGGCCCGTTCCACACCTCGACCGCGTCCGCCTCCCCGAACCCGAACCTCCAGCCGCACCCGACGCAGGTGGCGTGCGGATGGGCCGGTACGACCAGCCCGCCGGCCTCCCGGATGCGCCGCGCGAAGTGCCCGAAGCGGCCGTCCCGGGCCCGGTACCGCCAGTCCACGAAGGTGCCCGGCTCGGTCCCGAGGGCCAGCACGTGCCCGTTCCGCGTGGTGACCTCCTCGCCCAGCATGACCAGCAGGTCGTCGCCCGCCACGCCGGCCCAATGGGCGTGGGAGGACGTCGTGTTGTGGTCGGAGCTGTTGATGAAGTCCAGCCCGGCCGCCCGGGCCAGCGCCCCGATCTCGGCCGGGGTGCGGCGCCCGTCGGAGTGCCAGGAGTGGAGGTGGCAGTCACCGCGATACCAGGCCCGCCCCCGGCCCCGGGCGCGGGACGGCGGGTGGACCGGCCGGGGCGTCTTTCCGGGCTCCCCTTCCGTGAGGGTGACCGTCACCTCGTACGACAGCCCCTGCGGCGCCACCGTGTACGGACCGAGCACGATGTACCAGGTCCCGGGATGCAGCGGCCCGGGAAGGTAGCCGGGCGTCGCCTCGTCCGCCCGCACGAAGAACTCCGTACGAGCCCCACCCGACCACCCCCGAAACCCCCGCCCGCCCAGCTCGGCACCGCGCGCATCGAAGAGCCCGATGTCGAGGGCGTTGCCGGGGGTACCGGCCGGAACCGCGGGCCGGTCGTAGGTGTAGGAGACGTGCAACTCCCGCATCCCGGGGGGAACGTCGAAGGGAAGGTGGACGTAATCCGGCGAGCCCGGGGCGATGGTGCCGCGCAACGTCGTCACACGACCAACGTAAGCCCACCCGGGGGAGCGGGGAACCACGCGCCCCAAGTCCCGACCGATCGGTATGGACATAGGGGACGGCACCCGGTACAGATGCCCCATGCGTATCGCCGTCACGATCTTCCTCACAGACGAGACAGTGACCCCCACCCGTCTCGCCCGCGAACTGGAACAGCGCGGCTTCGCCGGCCTCTACCTCCCCGAGCACACCCACATCCCGGTCGAGCGGACCACCCCCTACCCCGCCGGCGGCGAACTCCCCCGTGAGTACGGCCGCACCCTCGACCCCTTCGTCGCCCTGGGCCAGGCCGCGGCCGTCACCGAGCGGCTGGCGCTCGGCACCGGGATCACCCTGCCGGCCCAGCACGACCCGATCGCCCTCGCCAAACAGATCGCCACCCTCGACCACCTGTCCGGCGGGCGCTTCACCTTCGGCCTCGGCTTCGGCTGGAACGTGGAGGAGGCCGCCGACCACGGGGTGCGGTGGCGCACCCGGCGGGAGCTGGTCCGGGACCGGGTGCGTCTCATGCAGGCGCTGTGGTCCGCGGAACCGGCCGCCTACGAGGGCGGGTTCGGGAGCGTGCGGGCCAGCCTCGCGTACCCCAAGCCGGTGGGGAAGCCGCGCGGCCCGGCGGTCGGCCCGCGCACGCTCGTCGGCGGGGCCGCCGGACCCAAGCTGTTCGCGCACATCGCCGAGTACGCCGACGGCTGGCTGCCGATCGGCGGCCGGGGCCTGAGCGAGTCGCTCCCCGTGCTGCGCTCAACGTGGGCGGACGCGGGCCGCGACCCCGCCGCGCTCCAGGTGGTCCCGTACGCGGTCCTGCCCACGCCGGGCAAGCTCGCCCACTACGCCGAGCTGGGCATCGAGGAGGTCGTCCTCCAGCTGCCGCCCGCCGGCGAGGCGGAGGTGCTGCGGGCGCTCGACGGCTACGAGGGCTTCCTGGAGGAGGGCGGAGCCATCGTCCCTGATCACCCCGAACGTATGCTCAAGGAATGACGACTTCCGCGACCTCCGGAACCGGGCCGACCGAGAACGCCATGCGTCGCGCGCTCAAACGCGCCCGGGACGGCGTCGCCCTCGACGCCGGCGAGGCGGCGGTGCTGCTCCAGGCCCGCGGTGAGGCCCTCACCGACCTCGCCGCCTCCGCCGCCCGGGTGCGGGACGCGGGCCTCGACGCGGCGGGCAGGCCCGGCGTCATCACCTACTCGAAGAGCGTCTTCATCCCCCTCACCCGGCTGTGCCGGGACAAGTGCCACTACTGCACGTTCGTCACCGTCCCCGGCAAGCTGCGCCGGGCGGGCCACGGGATGTTCATGTCCCCGGACGAGGTGCTCGACATCGCCCGCAAGGGCGCCGCCCTCGGCTGCAAGGAAGCGCTGATCACCCTCGGCGACAAGCCGGAGGACCGCTGGCCGGAGGCGCGGGAGTGGCTGGACGCGCACGGCTACGACGACACCATCGCCTATGTCCGCGCCGTCTCCATCCGCATCCTGGAGGAGACGGGCCTGCTGCCCCACCTCAACCCGGGCGTGATGACCTGGACGGACTTCCAGCGTCTGAAGCCGGTCGCCCCGTCCATGGGCATGATGCTGGAGACGACCGCGACCCGGCTCTGGTCCGAGCCCGGCGGCCCGCACCACGGCTCTCCGGACAAGGAACCGGCCGTGCGGCTGCGGGTGCTGGAGGACGCGGGCCGCTCCTCCGTGCCCTTCACCTCCGGTCTCCTCATCGGCATCGGCGAGACGTACGAGGAGCGCGCGGAGTCCCTCTTCGCCCTGCGCAGGGTCTCCCGGGCCTACCACGGCATCCAGGAGCTGATCATCCAGAACTTCCGCGCCAAGCCGGACACGGCGATGCGCGGCATGCCGGACGCCGAACTGGACGACCTGGTCGCCACGGTGGCCGTGGCCCGGCACATCATGGGACCCTCCGCCTGCCTGCAGGCCCCGCCCAACCTGGTCGACAGCGAGTACGCGCGGCTGATCGGCGCCGGCATCGACGACTGGGGCGGGGTCTCGCCGCTCACCATCGACCACGTCAACCCCGAGCGCCCCTGGCCGCGGATCGAGGAGCTGGCCCGGAAGTCGGCGGCGGCGGGCTTCTCCTTGCGTGAACGCCTCTGTGTCTACCCGGAGTTCGTCCGGCGCGGCGAACCCTGGCTGGACCCCCGGCTGCGCCCGCACGTGAGCGCGCTGGCCGACCCCGAGACGGGCCTGGCCCGCCCCGGGGTGCTCCCGGAAGGCCTGCCGTGGCAGGAGCCGGAGGAGGCCTTCGTACCGGCCGGCCGCACGGACCTGCACCGCACGATCGACACCGAGGGCCGCACCGCCGACCGGCGTGACGACTTCGACGAGGTGTACGGCGACTGGGAGGCGCTGCGCGAGGCGGCCGCCCCGGGCATGGCACCGGAGCGCATCGACACCGACGTACGGCAGGCCCTGCGCACCGCGGCCGACGACCCGACGAAGCTGTCGGACACCGAGGCGCTGGCCCTCCTCCACGCGGACGGCCCGGCGCTGGACGCGCTGTGCCGGGTGGCCGACGACGTGCGCAGGTCGGCGGTCGGCGAGGACGTCACCTACATCGTCACCCGCAACATCAACTTCACCAACGTCTGCTACACCGGATGCCGCTTCTGCGCCTTCGCCCAGCGCCGCACGGACGCCGACGCCTACACGCTCTCGCTGGAGCAGGTGGCGGACCGCGCCCAGCAGGCCTGGGACGTGGGCGCGGTCGAGGTCTGCATGCAGGGCGGTATCCACCCCGACCTGCCGGGCACGGCGTACTTCGACATCGCCGAGGCGGTCAAGAAGCGCGTCCCCGGCATGCACGTCCACGCCTTCTCGCCGATGGAGGTGGTGAACGGCGCGACCAGGGCGGGCATGTCGATCCGCGAATGGCTGGCCGCGGCGAAGGAGGCCGGCCTGGACTCCATCCCGGGTACGGCGGCGGAGATCCTGGACGACGAGGTCCGCTGGGTGCTGACCAAGGGCAAGCTGCCCACGGCCACCTGGATCGAGGTGATCAGGACGGCCCACGAGCTGGGCATCCGCTCGTCCTCGACGATGATGTACGGGCACGTGGACCAGCCCCGCCACTGGCTCGGCCACCTGCGTACGCTCGCCGGGATCCAGCAAGAGACGGGCGGTTTCACGGAGTTCGTCACGCTCCCGTTCATCCACACCAACGCGCCGGTCTATCTGGCGGGGATCGCCCGTCCCGGTCCGACGACGAGGGACAACCGCGCGGTCACGGCGATGGCACGGCTGCTGCTGCACCCCTGGATCCCGAACATCCAGACAAGCTGGGTCAAACTGGGCACGGAGGGTGCGGCGGAGATGCTCCGCTCCGGCGCGAACGACCTGGGCGGAACCCTGATGGAGGAGACGATCTCCCGCATGGCGGGCTCCTCCTACGGCTCGTACAAGTCGATCCGGGACCTGGTCGCGGTGGCCGAGGCCGCCGGCCGTCCGGCGCGGCCGCGCACCACGCTCTACGGCGAGGTCTCCGCCGAGCGGCAGCGGGCGGCCGAGGCGTCCGACGGGCACCTGCCGGATCTGCTGCCGGTCCTGGACTGAGTACGATGATCCGACCCCCGATCCCGTACGGGGGGCCCCGTAGCGGAGGAGATGCGTACCCGTGGCTGCCCGACTGCCCTCGTGGGCCTGGGTCACCGGTCTGACGGCGGGAGCGACCGCGGCCGTGCTCGCCCTTGCCGTTCAGGCGGACCGCGGGCCGCAACCCACGGCCGCGGCGACCAAGCCCAGCGCCTCGGCGTCGGCGGGCGTCCACCCGTCCGCGACACCGAGGACACCGGCGGCACCCGCGCTGCCCGACGAGTCGGGCTCGGGCCGCCGGATCGTCTACTCGCTCGGCGGGAAGCGGGTCTGGCTGGTCGACGCGACCGGCAGGGCGAGCCGTACGTTCACCGTCTGGCCGGGCACGGTGAGCCCGGAGCCGGGCCGCTACTCGATCACTCGTCGGCTCCAGTCCATCAAGGGCTCGGACGGCGTCCAGATCGAGCACATCATGTACTTCACCAGGACTTCCGGTGTGGACGTGGCCTTCTCCAACGCCCTCGACGGCGCCTCGCCGCCGCCCGCGAACGGCAAGAAGCTGGGCGGCATCCGCCTCCACAAGGAGGACGGAGCCGCGCTGTGGTCGTTCGGCGACCAGGGCACCAAGGTCGCGGTGGTCAACTAGCCTCGTCCTGCGCGCGCTGCCCCGGCAGCAGGTTGACGATCAACGCCACCCCGCTGAGCAGGAACACCCGGTTCGCCGCGTCCAGCCCGTTCCACGTCTTCGACTGCCACATCGCGAACCACTCACCGCCGATCGCGATGAACCCGGCACCGAAGAGGAGCAGCAGCATCAGCAGCCCGTAGGTGGAGAAGCGGCGGGCGACGTCGTCCTTCCGCCGCGCCCAGAGGCACGTTCCCCAGATCAGCACCAGGGCCGCCACGGTCTCCCACACGATGATCGCGACGTAGGCGGTGTCCTGCAGGCCGGTACTGGTGATGGCCCGCCCCATCAGGTCCTCGTCCCTGAACGTCGTGTCCATCGCCAGTACATGCCGGACGAACTGCTGGTTCGTCCCGAAGTCGGTGATGTTCCCGAGGGCGACGAGGGCGATGTAGAGGGCGAGTATGCCGGTGAGCACACCGGCGGCGAGCCGGAGCCCGGTGTGGCGCGTGGGGGTGGTGGTCATGGCTGGATTCTCCCCGACGAACACCGCCCTCTCCCACGCGCATTGAGCCAGAATGAAGGGGCGGACCGCGTGTGGTGCCCTCGGGCCGCTCGTCGATCCCGCACAGAAGTGACAGGGAGGCGCTGGGCGGGAATGAACCGTCGGGGCCGGTTTGCCCCACTGAACGGACCGATCCCGGTCGATTACAGTGCCTAGCGTCGTACGGACGGTCGGTGTCGTGGGAGGTCTGGTGGGTGCGACATCCGGCGCCGTCTGGGGCCGTGCGGAACAGCAGGACTTCCGTAGCCGGGTGCGCGGCGCCCTGCTCGGGGCCGCCGTGGGCGACGCCCTGGGCGGCCCGGCGGACGCGCTGTCCCTGGAGGAGATCCGGGCGGCCTACGGCCCCGAGGGGTTGCTGGACCTCGCCTTCGGGCACGGGCGGCGGGGCACGGTCACCCACCACACCCAGCTGACCCTGTTCACCGTGGACGGGCTGATCCGCGCCCAGGTGCGCCGCGACACCGGCGCCTGGCATCCGCCGACCGATCTGCACCGGGCCTACCTGCGCTGGGCGGCCACCCAGCGGGACTGGGGGCCGGACGAGCGTCGCAAGGACGACGGCTGGCTGGCGCGCGAGGAGTGGCTGTACGCCCGCCGCGAGCCGACCCGCGCGCTGCTCGTCGGCCTCGGCGACGAGACCATGGGCACGCCGGAGCAGCCCAAGAACCCCGGTGAACTGGGCCCCGAGGCCGTCGCCCGTTCGGCGCCGTTCGGGCTGCTGGTCGGCTGGGAGCCACAGCTCGTCGTCCAGCTGGCGGTGGAGTGCGCCGCCCAGACCCACGGGCACCCCCTCGCCTACCTGTCGGCGGGCGCGTACGCCGTGATCGTGCACGCGCTGGCCCGCGGGGAGAGCCTGGACGGCGCCGTGCAGCGGGCCCTCGCACTGCTCGCCGTCCGCCCCGGCCACCAGCCCGTCTCCGACGCCCTGCAGCACGCCCTGGGCGCGGTGCGGCAGGGGATGCCCACTCCGACGCGGGTGGAGGAGCTGGCGGGTGACGGCACGGCGGACGGCCTGCTGGCGGCTTCCGTGTACTGCGCGCTGGTGGGGGAGGACGTACGGCACGGGCTGTGCCTGGCGGTGAACCAGAGCGGGCCCTCGGCCGCGGCGGGCGCCCTCACCGGTGGCCTCCTCGGCGCCCTGCACGGCGAAACGGCCCTCCCGCCGGCCTGGCTGGCCGAGTTGGAGGGCCGCGCGACGGTTCTGGAACTCGCCGACGACTTCGCGATGGAGATGACCCAGGGCCCGGCGCTGCACGGTCCGGCCGGCTCCTCCCCGGGCTGGCTGGCCCGGTATCCGCGGGGGTGAGCCGTCCGCGCCCCGAAGGGGCGCGGGGGCCTGCGCGACCAGCCCCCGCGCACCCGCACCGGGCCGCCGGCCGCAGCTCCTACGGCGCTCCCACCACGCCGTCCCCCGCCGCGGCCGGCACGGGAACCGCCGCCGCGTCACCGTCCGTGTTGACCCGCTCGATGACGGCCAGCCGCTCGGGGGTGTCCTCCGGCTTCAGGTAGCCGATGAGGATGTACAGGACCAGGGAGACCGCGAGCGGCACCGAGACCTGGTACTGGAGCGGGACTCCGCCGTCGACGGCCCAGTTGATCGGGTAGTTGACCAGCCAGAAGGCCAGCAGGCCGGCCGCCCAGCTGGTGAGCGCCGCCGTCGGGCCGGAGCGGCGGAACGGGCGGAGCAGGCCCAGCATCATCGGGATCGCGATCGGGCCCATCAGACCGGCCACCCACTTGATGACGACCGTGATGATGTCCTTGAACGCGGGGGAGTTGACCTGGGTCGCGACCGCCATGGACAGGCCGAGGAAGACGACCGTGGTCACCCGGGCCGCGATCAGGCCCGAGCGCTCGCCCCATGCCCGTGCCTTCGCCGACAGCACCGGCGCCACGTCCCGGGTGAACACCGCCGCGATCGCGTTGGCGTCGGAGGAGCACATGGCCATGGTGTGCGAGAAGAAGCCGACGATGACCAGTCCCAGCAGCCCGTGCGGAAGGAGCTGTTCGGTCATCAGCGCGTAGGAGTCCGAGCCGTCCGGCTTCTGCGCGTGGACCAGGAGCGGGGACATCCACATGGGGAAGAAGAGGACCACCGGCCAGACCAGCCACAGGATCGCCGACAGCCGGGCCGAGCGCTCGGCCTCGTGGGCGCTGCTCGTCGCCATGTAGCGCTGGGCCTGGTTGAGCATGCCGCCGTTGTACTCGAAGAGCTTGATGAAGAGGAAGGCGAGGAGGAACACGGTGCCGTAGGGGCCGACCAGCGGCTTGCCGTGGCCGTGCAGCGCGGGCTCGTCCCAGGCGCCGAAGAAGCCGATGTTCTTGTCGCTCAGCTTCACCACGACCGCGACGAACATCGAGATGCCGGCCAGCAACTGGATGACGAACTGCCCGAGTTCGGTCAGCGCGTCCGCCCACAGGCCGCCGATCGTGCAGTAGACGGCGGTGATCGCGCCGGTGATGAGGATGCCCTGGTTCAGGGACACACCCGTGAACACCGACAGCAGGGTGGCGATCGCCGCCCACTTGGCGCCCACGTCCACGATCTTCAGCAGCATGCCGGACCAGGCGAGCGCCTGCTGCGTGGGGAGGTTGTAGCGGTTCTTCAGGTACTCCAGCGGGGAGGCCACATGGAGCCGGGAACGCAGCCGGTTGATGCGCGGCGCGAACAGCTTCGAGCCGATGGCGATGCCGAGCGCGATGGGGAAGGACCAGGTGATGAAGGAGGTGACGCCGTAGGTGTAGGCGATCCCCGCGTACCCCGTGAACATCACCGCGCTGTAGCCCGACATGTGGTGCGAGATGCCGGAGAGCCACCAGGGCATCTTGCCGCCGGCCGTGAAGAAGTCGGAGACGTTGTCCACGCGCTTGTGCGACCAGACGCCGATCGCGACCATCACACCGAAGTAGCCGATCAGCACGGCCCAGTCGAGACCGTTCATGTGTCCCCTTCCAGGGTTCGCAGCCAAGGTCAGGCATGTGAACTCTGGTTTCGAACGTGTACGCACGGCAAGGAAGGGGAAGGTCAAGAAGACGTAAAATTGTTCGCTTTGATGACTCTAGTTCACATGCGTGAACACATCGAGGGGTCCCGTCTACCGCATCAGCTCCCCGGCGTTCACGAGCAGCGACTGCCCCGTGATCGCCCGCGCCCGCTCCGAGGCGAGGAACACCGTCGCGTCCGCCACGTCCCCGTCGGTGGCCAGCTCCGGCAGCGCCATCCGCTCGCTCAGACGGGCCAGCACCTCGTCCTCGGGCACCCCCTCCGTCTGCGCCGTGAACCGCACGTACGCCTGCACCGGCGGCCCCCACATCCAGCCCGGCAGCACGGTGTTGACCCGGATCCGGTACGGCCCGAGTTCCCGCGCCAGCGAATACATCGCGCTGGTCAGCGCCCCCTTGGAGGCGGCGTACGCGGCCTGCCGCACCTGCGAGGGGGCCGCGACGGCCGACTGCGTCCCGACGAAGACCACCGACCCGCCCCCGCCCGCCTTCAGCGCCGGCAGGCAGGCCCGCGTCATCCGCAGCGTCCCCAGCAGATTCACGTCGACGACCGACTGCCAGGTCGCGAAGTCGGCGTCCTCGATCCCGCCGAAGCAGGAGTCCCAGGCCGCCACGTGCACCACGGCGTCGATCCCGCCGAACCGCTCCCGCGCCAGCGCGGCCAGCGCCTCGCACTGTCCCTCGTCGGTGATGTCGGTCGCCCGGTACGCCGTGTGCGTGCCGTCCGGGTCCACACCGGCCGCGCTCCTGGCGAGGTTCGCCTCGGTGCGCGCCCCGAGCACCGCGTTCCCGCCGTCCCGTACGACGGCCGCGGCGACCTGGTGGCCGAGTCCGGCTCCGACACCCGAGACGACGACGGTCTTGCCGGTGAGCAGGGACATCGGTGCCTCCCGGGGTATGGCGTTCTATCTGACGGAGCGTCAGAGTATGGGCGACCGCGGGAGGACGGAAGGGGAACCGCATGAGCGAGGACACCCGCAGCGACCTGTACGCCGAGCTGGCCGCCGTGGGCCCGTACGGCGTGCGGCCCGGCCACGCCCTGATCACCATGGTCGAACCGCACCCCGGCCACGAGTACGCCTACAACCGCTGGTACGAGGACGACCACTACTACGCCGGTGCGATGGCCATGCCGTGGATGTACGCCGGCCGCCGCTGGGTCGCGACCCGGGACCTGCAGCTCCTGCGCTACCCGGAGAAGTCGGCGGTCGCCCAGCCGGTCACCACCGGCTGCTACCTGTCCACCTACTGGATCACCGCCGGCCGCTACGCCGAGCACATGAAGTGGACGGTCGCCGTCAACAAGCGCCTCAACCGCGACGCCCGCGTCCACCACGCCCGCACCCACGTCTTCACGGCCTTCCAGGACCACGAGACGACGGTCTACCGCGACGGCGCGGCGGGGCCGCGGGACATCCACGCCCTCGACCATCCCTACGCGGGGCTGGTGCTGGAGGTGATCGACGCCGAGACCCCGCAGCGGCGGGCCGAACTGCTGGACCGGCTGGGCGCCCGGTACCTGCCGCGTCGCCTCGCGGGCTCCCCGGCCGCCATGGTCACGGTCTTCCGGCCGACCCCGCTGCCGGGCGACCGCATGACCTACGTCAAGCAGGTGGAGGGCGTGGACACCCGCCTGACGCTGCTGTGGTTCCTGGAGGCGGACCCGCGCGAGTGCTGGCAGGAGCACTTCACGGGCCTGGACACGGACATCTCCGGCCCGGGGCTGGGACGGGTGGAGCTGGTGGCCCCGTTCATCCCGACGATCCCCGGCACGGACACGTACGTGAGCGAGCTGAGGGGCACGGACTAGCGCGCGCCGGCCGTCATTTCAGCTCGTCGGGGCACGGCGTACCGCGCGGCAGCTGATACGGCGCGGCCAGCCGGTACGTCCCGGCCTTCGGGGCGAGCAGCATCGTCCACCTGTCCCCGTTGCCGTCCTCCGGCGTCTCCATCAGACACCCGTTGACGTTGTCGTAGGACTTCGGCGTCCCGGCGTCCCGGTGCTTCGAGGCCTCGGTCTCCTGCGGACCCTTCAGGCTCTTGCCGTGCTCGTCGACCACGCTCAGCCACGGCGAGTACGGGATCCGGATCAGGATCCGCCCGGCCTTGCTGACCTGGAGGGTCATCTCGCCCTGCTCGGCGCGGTCCACCACCGCGTTGGGCTCGGCGAGCGGCGCCGGATCGGTCATCTTGAACAGCTGCCAGTTGGCGTCGCCCCAGACCTGCGTCAGATACGGCATCCCGCGCCGCAGCAGCTCCCGCTCGCGCTGGCCGCCGTCCCCGTCCGGATTGTCCTTGGGCAGCACCACGTAGTGCACGGCCCAGCGCTGGAGCCACTCGTGGTAGTTCGCCGAGTTGAGCGTGTCGTCGTAGAAGAGCGGGTTGCGCTCCATGTCGGCCTGCCGGTTCCAGCCGCGCGCCAGGTTCACGTACGGCGCGAGCGCGGAGGCCTCCCGGTGTGAGCGCACCGGGACCACCTCGACGCGGCCCTTCTCGGCGCCGACCTTCTGCAGCTCGTTGACCAGCGGGGCGAGTTCCCGCGCCCAGGACGCGGTCGGGTTGGTGTGGATGATGTCGTCCACCGACTTGAAGCCGAGCCAGCCGACGAAGCCGAGGAACGCCAGCACGGTCAGATACCACTTGCGCGACTTCGGCACCGTGTACGGCAGCGCGGCTATCAGCGTCGCACCCGCGAACAGCATCGGCAGCCGCGAGATGTTCGAGCCGATCTGCGAGCTGATCAGCCACACCAGGACGACGCCGAGGCTGTAGACGGCGGCCGTCAGCCGGACGGTCTTCCATTCCTCGGGGACGAGGAACAGGCACAGCAGGCCGTACAGCAGGGGGAGTATCACCGAGCCGATCCCCATCGGCTGGGTGCCGGAGAACGGGAACAGCCAGGCCGACACGGCGACCACGGCCGTCGGCGCGAGGCCCAGCGCCCAGGCGCCCGGCCGCCGCTTCTGCAGGAACAGCGCGACCGCGACCAGACCCACGAACAGTCCCGCGACCGGCGATCCCATCGTGGCGAGCGCGGCCAGCGGAGCGGCGGCCAGGGCCTTCGCCCAGCGTTTGTACCGCCACCGGTACGGCCAGCAGAAGACGACCGCGACCGCGCCGAGCGCGAACATCGTGCCGAGCCCGAAGGTCACCCGCCCGGACACCGCGTTGCACAGGAGCGCGAAGACGCCGGCGAGCGCGGCCCACAGCGGGTTCTTCACCGCCCGGCTGCGGATCAGGACCAGGGTCAGCAGGCCCGCCGACACCGTCCCGGCGATCATCATCGTGGTACGGACGCCGAGGACCGACATCAGATACGGCGACACCACGCTGTACGACACCGGGTGCATACCGCCGTACCAGGCGAGGTTGTACGCCGAGTCGGGGTGCCGCCCGACGAACTCCGCCCAGGCGTCCTGAGCCGCGAGATCGCCACCGCTGTTCGCGAACGTGAAGAACCAGATGATGTGCAGCACGCCCGACAGCGCGGTCACGGACAGCACGGGATGCCGCAGCAGCCGCTGCCGGAGCGGTTCGAGGGCGGTGAGCAGGCGGGCGCGTGTGCCAGGGCGGCCCGCGCCGCTGCCAGGACCGTCCGATCCGGCCGCCGTACCGGTCGCTGGGGCGGCAGGCACGTCAGTCCCTGCGGCGGTTCTGGGCAGGCGTATTCGCGGGCCGGATCCCGGGCCCGGATCTGCGTCGTCGGCGCGTGTCGGCTCCGCTGTGGCCACCTGAAGGCACTCCCCGTGTCCCGTCTTCTGTTCTCGGCCGTGTCCCTCGGTGTTCCCGGCCGCTTCTCGTCCAGTTCGCGGCCGTGTCCCGTGACCGGCCACCTGCCCCGATTCGTGACGCTAGCACGCACCCCGCCGCGGGGCTCCCGGGTGGGGCTCCGTCGACGGGGTGCGCGGGCGGGGCGAGGGGCGGTGCCGTCAGCCCAGCCGGGTCAGCCTGGCGCCGAGACCGGGCTCGGCCAGATCCTTCTGCAGGGCCACCGGAACCTTCACCGCACCGGCCGTACCGTCACCCACGGTGAGCGTGCCGACCTTGGTGCCGGCCTTCGCGGTGTGCGGCACGGTGCCGGAGGCGAAGGACAGCTTCACCTTCAGGCCCGCCCAGCCGACGGCGGTGACGTCCTTGGTGATCACGATCGGGGTGTGGCCGCCGACCTGGTCGTCCACGTAGCCGACCACGTCACCCTTCTTCAGGATCTTCGACGAGGTCAGCGCGTCCTGGGCGGCGAGCAGCGCGGTCTGGCTGACCCGGTTGACCGTTTTGAGGATCTCCGGCTCGTGCTGGCCGAGGATCGCGCCGACAATGGTGACCGTCTGCCCGCCGACCTGCTTGCGGGAGGCGAAGAGCAGGTTGCCGCCGGCCTTGGTGGTGCTGCCGGTTTTGATGCCGATCGCGCCGATGTGGTACGGCAGCTCGTTGTAGTTGGGCCAGAACTTGCCGGTGGGGTCGGTCCAGCTGGCCGCGCTGCTGATGGCGACCAGGGCCGGGACCTTGACGAACGCGCGGCCGAGCTTCACCTGGTCCTCGGCGGTGGAGACGGTGGTCTCCTTCAGGCCCGAGGGGTCGGTGTACGTCGTGCCGGCCATCCCCAGTTCCTTGGCGGTGGCGTTCATCTTCTCGACGAACGCGGCCTCCGAGCCCGCGTCCCAGCGCGCGAGCAGCCGCGCGATGTTGTTGGCGGAGGGGATCAGGACGGCGGAGAGAGCCTGCTTCTCGGTGAGGTACTCGCCGGCCTTGACGGTGTTGAGCGTGGACTCGCCGACCTTGTTGTAGCCGCCCTCCTTCTCCGCCGTCGCGTCGATCTTGATCTTCGGGCCTTCGTCTCCCGGCTTCAGCGGGTGGTCCCTGAGGATGATGTACGCGGTCATGGTCTTGGCGACCGAGCCGATGGCCACGGGCGTCTGCTTGCCGAACCGGCCCATCGTGCCGATGCCGTCGCCGTCGATCCAGCCCTGGCCCTCGCCCGGCCAGGGCAGCTTCAGCGGGTCGCCGTCGAACGTGTAGCTGTCCTCGGCGGTGAGCGCGAGGGCGGGGGACGGCAGCGGGCGGAAGGCCTGTACGACCGCGAGGACGATCACCAGGAGCAGGACCAGGGGCGTCCAGATCTTGACCCGGCGCACGATCGTGCGGACCGGCGTCTCCGGGGGCGGGGGCGTGTTCGTCAGCTCCGCCAGCAGGTCCAGCGGGGGCTTGGGCGGGAGGGGCTGCTGGGTGGTGCGCTCGGGGCCGACCTGGGGGACGGGGGTGGTGGCGTCGGGCTTGGCGGTGTCCGGCCCGCCGGCGTCCGGCGTGGTGGCGTCCGGCGTGGTGGCGGGCTGTGACTTCGCGGCCGGCCGCAGGTCGTTCTTCAGCGCGACGAATTTGCTGGTGCGTTCGCTGTCGGACTCGGGGGTCTTCGGGGTGCCGCCCAGCTTGAGCATGGTCGTGGGCTGGTCGACCTCGGGCTTCTTCGGGCGTACGGCCTTGAAGACGGCGGTCGGCTGGTCGACGTGCGTCTTGGCCTGCGGCGCGTCGGCGTCGTCGGCCGCGGGGGGCTCCTGCGGGGCGTCCTCGCCGTCGGCGGTCTCCGTGTCCGCGTCCGTGTCGGAGGCGGTGTCAGGCTTCGCGTCCGCCTCGGCCTGCGGCGCGTCGGTGTCCTCGGTCGCCTCGGCTTCGCCGTCGGCGTCCGTGTCCTTCCCGCCCGCACCACCCGTGCGGGTCTCGTCGTCGGCCGCGGGTGGCCCCTGTGGGGCGTCCTCGCCCTCGGCGGCCTCCGCGTCCGCGTCCGTGTCGGAGGCGGTGTCAGGCTTCGCGTCCGCCTCGGCCTGCGGCGCGTCGGTGTCCTCGGTCGCCTCGGCTTCGCCGTCGGCGTCC